>JACONG010000016.1:575514-905541 GCA_014323865.1 Rhodospirillales bacterium
AACGCGGTGACGGTACGCGCCTGGGAAAACAAACAAAAAAGGCCGCCCCGGACATCCGGGGACGGCTTTGGATTTCAGATCTTCGCGACATCAGAGAAGCGTATCGATCACCCGATCCGGCGGTTTGTGCCCGTCGGCGTAGGTCTTGATGTTGATGATGACCTTTTCGCCCATGTCGAGGCGGCCCTCGATCGTGGCCGAGCCCATGTGGGGCAGGAGCACGACGTTCTGAAGCGCCAGCAGCTTGGGGTTCACGGCGGGCTCATGTTCGAAGACGTCGAGGCCGGCGCCGGCGATCTCGTTGTCCCGGAGCATCCGTGTCAGCGCCGCCTCGTCGATGACCTCGCCGCGTGAGGTGTTCACGACCATCGCGTTTTTCTTCAGAAGCTTCAGGCGGCGGGCCGAGAGCAGGTGGAAGGTGGCGGGCGTGTGCGGGCAGTTGACCGAGATGATGTCCATGCGGGCGAGCATCTGGTCGAGGCTCTCCCAGTAGGTCGCCTCAAGCTCCTGCTCGGTGTCGTCGGGCAGCTGCCGGCGGTTGTGGTAGTGGATCGAGAGGCCGAAGCCACGCGCCCGGCGCGCCACGGCTGAGCCGATTCGGCCCATACCGATTATGCCGAGCCGTTTGCCCCAGAGACGATGGCCCAGCATGTGGGTCGGGCTCCAGCCCGACCAGTCGCCTGAACGGATCAGGCGCTCGCCTTGGCTGACCCGGCGGATCACGTCGAGGATCAGCGCCATGGTCATGTCGGCGGTGTCCTCGGTCAGGACGCCCGGCGTGTTGGTCACGGTGATGCCGCGCTCGCGGGCCGCGGCGAGATCGATATGGTCGACGCCGGTACCGAAGTTCGCGACCAGTCGGAGATTCTCGCCAGCCTGGGCCAGAATACCCTTATCGATGCGGTCGGTCAGGGTGGGGACCAGGACGTCAGCTGTCTTGACTGCTTCGACCAGTTCGTCCCGACCCATCGGGTGATCATCGTCGTTGAGCCGGGTATCGAATAGCTCCATCATTCGTGTTTCAATGACGTCGGGCAGCTTTCTGGTTACAATGACAGTGGATTTTTTGGCTTGGGCCATGCGTTTGCTGATTGCCTTGCTGCGAGGGAGGCCCGGGAGCTTCGGGCGCAGGGTCTTTAGCAAACACGATCACACGAAACAACGCAACGCGGCCTCCTTCCGGATGCATGGCACGATTGCGCTTTTTCTCGTCGTGCTGATCGGGTGCGAAGCGGCCCAGGACCCGCTGCCTCTGCCCCGATTCGTGTCGCTCAAGGAAGACAAGGTCTTCATGCGCGCGGGCCCCGGCACGACCTACCCGATCAACTGGGTCTTCGTGCGCGAAGGCATGCCGATCGAGATCCTCCGTGAATATGAGGAATGGCGTTACGTGCGCGACCACGATGGCGTCGAAGGCTGGATGCACCGGATTATGCTGTCAGGCTCGCGCTCGGTGATCGTTGCGAGCCAGGTGGTGGCGACTGCCTACGACACGCCGAGGCGCGACGGCGCGCCGGTGTTCCGCGCGGACCCCGGGGTCCAGGGGGGGCTGATCTCGTGTGACGGCTCATGGTGCCGGATCGAGATCGGCGACGTGAAGGGCTGGATGCTGATGGACGATCTCTGGGGTGTCTACCCGGAGGACGGGCAGGGCTGATGGGGTTCACTCCCGGGGAGCGTCGGCTTGTCCCCGATCATGTCGGACGCCTTCTCGGCCATCATGATGACGGGAGTGTTCAGATTGGCCGAGACGATCGAGGGGATGATCGACGCGTCAACCACGCGCAGGCCTGTGACGCCATGAACACGGTAGGCCGGATCAATCACCGCATCGGGACTCTGACACATGCGGCAGGCACCCGCGGGGTGATAGCCGCTCTCGGCATATCGCTGGACCCAAGCGTCGACCTCGGCGTCCGTCCTGACATCGGGGCCCGGGGTCAGCTCGCGCCCGCGAACTGGTGTATGTGGGGGGCGGGAAGTCTTTGGGAATCGTGACTATGCGTGATGAGGCGTGACTATGCGTGATGGATCAAGGGGTTAGGGGTGGATTCGGGGTTGCTGAAAAGTCTTTCAGAATCGTCCGTTGAAACGGCCTTGCAGGGTCGTTTTCCGGGCGTTTTCTAGGGTCTGGAACGCCGGGATTTTCCGGGCGTTTTGGGGGGTCGCGAGATGGCGTCGAAACAGAGGCCGTCGGGGTGCGCCGGGCGGCGGTCGCTCGGAGCGGGTTCAGGCGAGGCAGAACCTGACGATCGGGCCTTCGACGGTGCGTCGTCCGGTTCCGTCTGGTCCGCTTTCGTCTGTCAGGGTGTATTCGGCGTTGGGGGGCGGGTGGCCGATCTTGTCGCCGTTCTTGTCGATCAGATGCGCGGGCATCCGCGCCTTGTGTCCGTCGGGGAAGGTGAACAGGGGCGAGAGGTGTTCGAGTTCGGTCTCGCCTCCGTCGAAGACCGGGGGCAGCTCGATGGCGATGCCCTGGTAGATCTCGCTCGGTGTATGGACGCCAGCCCATATGAAACCCAGCAGCCAGATGAGGTCGCCTGGGCTGTGGGCCGGGTCCTGGAGCCAGACCTGGATCTCGTCCTTGGCGAGCCATCCCGGCTCGCGTCCGTCGACCTGCTCGTTGAGCCATGGCACATCGCCGTGATCGCCGTCGAAGGTTCCGGCGACATCGTCCCACAGGATGGTCCGCATGGCGCGCCCGAACCGCCGGTCGGGCAGCATGATGGTGTGGATAGCCATGTCAGGGATTGTAGTGGAACAGGACGCCGAAGACCAGATCCATTAGTTCGGGATCGTCGCGGGCGAGCGAGGCGATGTCGAGAATTTCTGTGGTGCCATCGGGCCGCGTCCTGGTTATCTGGTGGAATGTGATCTGGAACGCGCGCGTGACGACCTCAAGGGCGGGGCGGTCGCCATATTGCGGTGCACCGCCTGTATCAGCGGCAGGCGTTCGGGCACGTTCTCGAAACCGAGCTGGGCATCGCAGAGCGCGGCTGCAAGCGACGGCGCGACCATCAGGTTGGCCTCGACCGCCGCACGCTCCTCACCCTCGCTCCAGGAGACCGCATGCGCCTGCGAGTCCTGGGTCTTGCTGTCCTCGACATCGAACAGCCGGGTCGCGAGGCCTGCCCACGCACAGGCCCAGGCGACCCTGGTGCCTATGACGCCGTCGCCGACGATCCCGATCGGTCGGGCATGGTCGAACGCCGGCAGGTCTGTCGATACAGGCTCAGTCCTCGAACTGGCTTTCGCGCCAGCGGATGGCAGCACTGAGGCCCTTCTCCGAACGGACCTTCTCGAACTGCTTGTACTGTTCGGGTTCGGCCGTATCAGGCCCTCGAGCGAGATCGTGGTGGCGCGGCGGGCATAACGCATGGTCTCTTCCTCGAGCTTGTCGTCGGGGAAGGCCTTGTTGACCGTGCCCATCGCCAGCGCCTCTTCGGCGGTGATGAGATCACCGGTGTAGAGCAGTTCACGGGTGCGCTTCAGGCCGATGATCCAGGGCATGATCATCCCCGGCGGTGCAGTCGAGAAGCGGCTCTCCGGCTCGCCGAACATCGCGCTCTCGCCGGCGTAGGTGATGCAGCACATCATCGCGAGTTCGCAGGAACCGGTTATACTCGTTGCCCCACTCGTACTTCAGGTCGTCGCCCGCGCCGAAGTGGTCGCCGTCGTGCGTCAGGATGATGACCGAGACGTCGTCATTCTCGTCGAGCTCGCACAGCACGCCGGAAAGTTCGGCCATAAATGGCGGGTTCATGGAATTCATCTTGGCGGCCCGGTTGATCGTGACCGTGGCGATAGCTGGTCGTCGGTCTGGATGAAGCCGCTGTCGATCAAACCCGATTGCGAGATCAGCGTGATGTCGCCGGGGTCGATGCTGTTGCGTGTGCCGACCAAGGCGATCTGGGTCTTTTTTCGTCGCGGTTGACGAAGCCCGAGCCGTTGCCTCCGCAGACCTGGAGTCCGGCCGCGCGCACCTTGGTCTGCAAGCGATCGAGCAGCAGTGGGTCGGTGTCGCCCTTGAGGTAGCAGGAGGCGAAGATCGTCACCGCCTTCATTCTGTTGGCGATCGCGTCGTCGAGCACGCCCTCAAGGCGCGCATTCGCGACGTTCAGCATGGCGTACTCGACCGGCGTGCCGATCGCTGCGATGTCCGGGGAACACAGCCGGTCGTCGATCGCGTCGTCACGCGGGTTCACGAGGTGAACATCACCGTCGTAGCCGATGTCGCCGACACCGCGACAGGACTTCCAACCGAAGCTGTACTCCCTCGGCGACGCGCCGACGACCGCCACCGAGGTCAGGTTCAAAAGAATCCTGAGACGATGCTGACCACGGGAAAAGCTGTCTGACAAATGACTGGCGGAACTGTAGAGCGGATTGTACCGTCGGCAATCCCCCATGAATCGAAATCGTTCCTCGACAGGCCCTCCCCCCTCCCGCCGCCAACGGATGTGGGAGGGTGAGGGCTCCGTCAGATTGCGACAGCATCGATCGCAAGAAGCGGAATGACAGGCGGAGCGGCAGTGTTGATAGTTCCCGCCCATGACTGCCCGCCCCCCTGTTCTCGATAGCACCGCCTGGCTTCTTCTGATCGCGCTCTCGCTCGTGTGGGGCGCGTCGTTCTTCTTCGCCGAGGTGGCGCTTGCCGACCTGCCGCCGGTGACCATCGTTGCGGCCCGCATGGTGATCGGCGCGGCGGGGCTTTGGGTCATCGTCGCTATCGTTCGGGTCGTCCTTCCCCGGGATCGACGGACATGGTGTGACCTCCTGGTAATGGGGTTGCTGAACAACGCGCTGCCGTTCTGCCTGATCGTGTCGAGCCAGGTCTGGGTCACCGGCGGGTTCGCCAGTGTGCTGAATGCCACCACGCCCGTGTTCGGCGTCATCGCCGCCCACGTCTTCACCACTGATGAACGCCTCACGCCCAATCGGCTGGCGGGTGTCGTGCTGGGCTTCCTCGGCGTCGTCGTGCTGATGGGCCCGTCGATCCTTGGGAACGTCTCGGACCAGATCATCGGCGGCCTGCTGCTGATCGCTGCGGCGATCTCCTACGCGACGGCCGGTCTCTGGGGGCGGCGTCTGCGTCATCTGCCGCCGGTCAGCGCGGCAACCTGCCAGGCCAGTTGCTCGATGGTGATGCTGGTGCCGTTGGCGCTTGTCGTCGATGCGCCATGGGCGCTTCCCAACCCGTCGATCGAGGTCTGGCTCTCGCTCCTGGGTATCGGCCTGCTGTCGACCTCGCTCGCCTATCTGATGTTCTTCGCTATCCTCAAACGGGCGGGCGGCAGCAACGTCATGCTCGTGACGCTGATGGTGCCGCCCAGCGCCACCCTGCTCGGGGTGCTCGTGCTGGCCGAACCGGTCAGCACCGGGCAGCTCATCGGCATGGTCCTGATCTGTCTCGGCCTCGTCGCCATCGACGGACGCCTGCTGCGCCGGTTCCGAACGGCATGAAAACGACCGAGCGCGTCTTCTTCGGCCAGTGGGTTGCCTGGACCGGCTTCCTCATGGCGCTCTTCGCTCTGAGGGTTCGGATTCTACCGGTTCGACGTCTACCTGGGCTGGCGAAACCGAATGTCGCGCTGATCATGAGGCTCTGCGGTCTCGTCATCGACCGGATCGTCTTTGCCATGGGCTTGGGCTGCCAGGTCACGCTGTCGGGCCTGATCGCCCAGGTCGAGTTCTCACGCGCCGACTTCGCGCGCGCAATTGCGCCGATCGTCGCGATCACCCGGTTCACCTGTGCCTTCGGCCCGGGCGTCGTCGGTGTCATCGCCGATGTCGCGCACGGCTACGGCACAGCGTTGGCGCTCACCACGGCTGCGATGCTGGTTGCATCGGCGGTCCTAATCGTCGTTGGCCGGCCCCGTGCCTGAAGCGGACGGTGCTGCGGGCAGCGACCGTACATCATGAAGATGACGCGGCCCGGTTCAATGACTTCGACGCGGTGCCACGTGCTGTGCGGCATCACCATGGTCGGGTGATCGCCGTCGAGCCGCGCGATCTCGTCGGTCCTGTCATCGACCGTGATCGGGCTCGCCATCAGTTCGGGCCAGAAGCTCTCGGGCACCTCCAGCGGTTCGACCGCCCATCGCCCCTGAGATAGCTGCAGGTTCGGGCAGGATCGTGTGCCCGGGCCATGGCCGTCAGCCGAGGTCGACCGTCTCGACCCCGTGGCGTTCCAGCAGGGCCGCGATCTTCAGACGCTTCTGAATGCGGCTGACGAGCCCTGCGACATTGGTCTCGCGCGCGAACATCGCGGGGTAGTCGTGGTGCATGTAGGCCTCGGTCACGAACAGGATGTCGGCCGTGGTGAAGCTCTCGCCGCAGAGCCATGTCCGGCCGGCGATGGTCGCGTTGATCTGGGACCAGAGGTTATCGTTGTTGATCTCCGCCTGGCGCTTCACGCCGCCGATGCCGCTTTCCTCGTCCGTGTACCAGTCGGCGTGGAACCAGTTGGCGACGGCCGGATGCACCATGGAGTTGAGATAGAGCATCCACTCGTACCAGCGGGCGCGCTCGGCGCTGCCGACCGCCGGCGCGAGGCCCGTGTCGGGATGTTTGTCGGCCAGGTGCATGGCGATCGCCGAGCCCTCAATGATGACGAGATCACCGTCGACCAGCGTCGGCACGAGACCGTCGGCACGAAGCTTCAGGTAGTTCGGATCGTCGGACCGGCCATCGGGCAGGGTGATGAGATCGTAAGTGACGCCAATCTCGTCCATCGTGCCTTCGGGCACCATCGACATCGTGTAGGGCTTGCCGTAGAGGCGATACATGGCGATCTCCCGGTTGCGCAATTCCCGGAGGGTAGCCGCCCGCCCGAAGCGCCGCCAGCGAGGAGACAGTCACGATGCCCCACATCACCGCGAACGGGATCAAGATCTACGTCGAGAGCAACGGCGACCCCAAGGGTACGCCGCTCCTGATTGTGCGCGGGCTCGGCAGCCAGATCATTCACTGGCCCCGGGCGATGATCGATCGCTGGGTCGAGCAGGGCTTCTTTGTCATCACGCCCGACAACCGCGATGCCGGCCTTTCGCAGAAGTTCGACGACTTCGGTCCCATTGACGAGACCGATCTTGCCTGCAAGGCCGAGGCCGGGTTGCCGATCGACGCCCCCTACGCTGTCAGCGCTTTTGCCGATGACCATGCCGGCGTGCTCGATCACTTCGGCATCGACCGCGCACACATCTTCGGCGTCTCCATGGGCGGCATGATCGTGCAGGTGATGGCCGCGCTGCATCCCGACCGTGTCATCACCATGACGTCGGTGATGTCATCATCGGGCAATCCCGACATTCCATTGGGTTCCCCGGAGGTGCGCGAGCTTCTTCTGGCCCAGCCAGATGATCCGAACGATCGCGACTCCGTCATCGCCTTCACGCTCAGGTGCGACCGCGTCTGGGGCAGCCCCGGTTATCCCTTCGACGATGCCGAGCGCGCGGACCTGATCGGCCGCGCCTTCGACCGTTGCTGGACGCCCGAAGGCGTCAAGAGGCACTACGCCGCGGTACGGTCGAGCGGTTCGCGGGTCGAACTGCTGAAGACGATCACCGCACCCAGCCTCGTGATCCACGGTCTCGCCGATACGCTGATCCAACCCGAACACGGGCGCGACACCGTCCGCAACATCCCCGGCGCCACGCTAATCGAGATCACGGGTATGGGGCACGATCTGGAAGGCGCGTTGGGGCCGTTGATCGCCGATTACGTCGCCCGTCACGTCGAGCGGAATTCTTCGGCCTGAAAGGTCTCGAGCACCCACGCTCGGAACGCTGCGACCGGCGGCTTGCCGAGCGCCTCGGGCGGGCTGACGAAGTAGATGCCGAACTCCAGGTTGATGCTGTCGTCGCCGCAGAAGGGGCGTATCAGGTGGCCGTCATCGAGTTCGTCCGACGCCATGTCGGCGGAGACGAGGGCGACACCGCGGCCCAGCACGGCGGCCTGGACGACCAGCGGCGCACCGTCGAACCGGTCGCCGCGTGAGGCGCCGATGCCGTCGACGCCAAGCGTCTTCAGCCACATGTCCCAACCGGGCCGGATCCCCGAGCCGTAGACCCAGCTATCGTCGTGCAGCAGGTTGTGGTGGCGCAGGTCAGCCGGTTCCCTGAGAGGGTGCTCTCCTTCGTTCAGCTTCGGTGAGCACACCGGGAAGAGCTGTACGCGCGAGAGCTGGTCGATCTGCATGCCGGGATAGAGCCCACGCCCGAAGCGTAGCGCGGCATCGACATGACCGGCGCTGAGATCGACCAGTTGGTTGGAGACCGACACACGCACCTCGATTTCCGGGTGGCGCTCTTCGAAGGAGCCGAGCCGGGGCATGAGCCAGCGCGAGCCCAGCGACGGCGAGGTCGTCACCGTGAGTGTTTCGTCGTCACCCAAGCGGTCGAGCCGCGAAAGCGCCCGCTGCAGGGTCTGAAACGCCTGGGTGGTCTCGGGCAGCAGCGTGCGCCCGGCTTCAGTGAGATGAACCGCGCGTGTGCGGCGCTCGAAGAGGCGCACGCCAAGCCTGTCCTCGAGCCCGCGTATCTGATGGCTGATGGCGGCCGGCGTGACCGCGAGTTCTTCGGCCGCTGCCGTGAACGAGAGATGGCGGGCTGCAGCGTCGAAGGCGCGGAGGCCGTTCAGAGGCAGGGTCGAAAGGCGAACGTCCATGGTACCATAGTTAAGCTCATCTCATGTATATGACGAAAACTCATCGTTCGTCAACAGCTCAGGAAATTTCGATATTCTCTCTCAAGGAACACGGTACCTTGATACCACAGACAAGGAGAACTCGCATGCACCAAAGACACTCCTCGATCGCCGGCCAGCTTGTTGAAGACCGCATCTCCCGTATCTCGGCCCCGGCTGATAAGGCGCGTGGTCTGTTCTCGAGCCTGGTAGAGGCGGCAGTCCGGATCTGGCATGTGAACCGGAAGCACCGCGAAGCCCAACGGGCGCTGCGCCGGATGACGCCACAGCAGCTCGACGACAGTGTGCTGTCGCGCTCGGTCGATCCGGTCGCCTCGCCCTTCCTCACCATTTCGGGCCAGCCTCTTCACCGGGACATGCGGCGCTACCTCTGAGCCCCGATCCCGCGGTGCGCGGGGTGGAACGACAGGAGGTTCCACCCCGCCGTGATCCGCTCTGGCGTTTGGCGCCACGGTTCCGGCGGCGCCATGTTTCCCTCCCAAGGTCTTCCCTCCAGAAACGACATCTCGGCGACCGGCCCGTCGCGGCTGTGCCGTTGTTCGTCTGGTAGTACGGGTCAGCTTGCTGCGAGCGCGTCCTGGGCCTCGGCGGCCTCGTCCAGCAGCCAACCGCGAAAGGCCGCCACCTTGGGCTTGCGCGCGCTGCCCTTGGGGTAGACCAGCCAGTGCGAGAGGTTCTCGTCGGTCAGGTCACCGAACGGCATGACCAGCCTGCCGTCGTCAAGGTCGTCCTGCATGATGATCCGGCTGCCGAGCGCGATGCCGAGTCCGGCGGCAGCTGCCTCAAGCGCGAGATCGCTGGAATCGAAGAACAGCCCCCGGCTGCCGTCGATGCCCTTCACATGCAGCGCCGAGAGCCAGTAGCGCCAGTCCTCGTCGTTGGCTTCGTGCAGCAGCGTGTGGTGGCGCAGGTCTTCCGGCGACTTCAGCGGCGGATCGCGGGTCAGAAGCTCGGGGCTGCAGACCGCGATGAAACGGTCCTCGAACAGCTTGTCGGAATCCAGCCCCGGCCATGAGCCGGTACCATAACGGATGCCGCAGTCGACATCCTCGCGGTTGAAGTCGACGTTGCGCTCGGTCGTCACCATGCGCACCTCGATGTCGGGATGCTTGATCTGGAAGTCGCGCAGGCGCGGGATGAACCAGCGCACGGCGAAGGTCGGCAGCATGGTGACCGACAGCGGTCCGTGAGCGTCGTGGCTGACGATGAGATCGGTGCCGTCGGCGATCAGGTCGAAAGCCTGGCGCAGAAACGGCAGGTAGATCTCGCCTTCTTCGGTAAGCCAGAGGCCCCGTCCGTGGCGCTCGAACAGGCGCACGGCGAGACGTTCCTCGAGCGCCTTGACCTGATGGCTCACGGCCGCCTGCGTGACATTGAGCTCTTTGGCAGCGCGGGTGAACGACAGGTGCCGCGCGGCGGCCTCGAAGGCGCGCAGCGCATTCAGGGGAGGGAGTTTGCGACCGCTCATGAGCCATTAACAAAGCTTATGGCTGAGGTTACAAGATGTCGTTGGTCGATTCTGCCGTGAATCTCTATTTCCTCTTCATCGAAATGCAGATGGAACCGGCCAGAACGAGCCGGTCCACCGCAACAAACCTAAGGAGAAGTCCCATGAAGTTCCTTTTCAAGCGTGACAACACCACGAATAACAGCCGCGAGATTCGCCGCCGGGTCGAAAGCCGGCGCGAGACCGTGTCCCCCTTCGGCGCCCCGCTCAACGCGCTGAAGCCGCTGATCGACTGATGCCCCCCGGATCCAAACCTGCCGGTCAACGTGGGGCGGACGCCGGGAGGAATGGACTTGGGAAAGGCAGAGACCCGCAAGGGTCTCCGCCTTTCCTGTGTCTGGTGTCACCGGTTGCACCGCAGCATGACCACATCTCTCGGCCGTGACAAACACCGATGGATGCAGGGTGCCCCCGCCCGGTCCGCGGCCAGATCATCGAGGAGACCAGCCGTGAAGTTCCTGTTCAAACGCCGCGAAGACCCCCAACACCAATCACCAGGTCCGACATCGCATCGTCGGGCGCGCTTGCCTCCGTGGCCATCGCCGTGCTCCTCGGCGACGACGTCGAAACCATGTTCACGATCTTGAGCGAGGCCGTTCAGCAGGCGATCGAGAGCGGCGACTGAACAGCGACAGCCGCTTCTTGCTGCTCCGATTCGACCATGTCACAATAAGAATGTTTCGCCGCCTGACGCCGTTTTTGCGCAGGACCCTGACGTGATCTTTTTGTCTCTTCCCCACGATGCCCGCCTCGGTCACCTCCTGGCCGAGCGTGACGTACTGATCGCTGATGGGGCGACAGGCACCAATCTCTTCGCCCGCGGCCTGGAGACCGGTGATGCGCCGGAGCTCTGGAACGTCGACCATCCCGACCGGGTGCTCGACCACCACCGGTGCATGGTCGAGGCCGAAGCCGACATCATCCTGACCAACAGCTTCGGCGGCACACGCAACCGGCTCAAGCTGCATCAGGCACACGACAGGGTGACTGAGCTCAATTTGGCGGCGGCCCGGCTGGCTCGCCAGATTGCCGATGCTGCCGATCATCCCGTTCTGGTCTCGGGATCGATGGGACCCACGGGCGAGATCATGGTGCCGGTCGGCGAGCTGACGCACGAGGAGGCCACGGCGGCCTTCGGCGAACAGGCCGCGGCGCTCGCCGAGGGCGGCGCCGACATGATTTGGATCGAGACCATGAGCTCCGAGGAGGAAGCGCGTGCCGCGATCGAAGGGTCGGAATCGTCGGGTTTGCCGATCGTTTGCACCATGACCTTCGACACCAATGGCCGCACCATGATGGGTGTGACGCCTGAGGGCGCCGCGAACTTCTTCGGCGCGAGCCAGCCCAGGCTTGCCGCCTGCGGTGCCAACTGCGGCAACGGCTTCGGCGAACTGGTCGCCGCCGTTGCGGGCATCGGCGCGGCCTGCGAGGCCGATCGTGTGCTGATCGCCAAGGCCAACTGCGGACTGCCGGAGTATGTCGATGGGGAGATCCGCTACTCGGGCACGCCCGAGATCATGCGGACCTATGCCCGGCTCGCGCGCGATGCCGGTGCCCGCATCATCGGCGGTTGCTGCGGCTCCACACCCGAACACGTCGCGGCCATGGCCGACGAGCTGCGGGGCTATGTGCCAGGCGAACGCCCGGATCTTGCGGTGATCGAGTCCGTCCTCGGCCTCAACCGCGTGGCGCCGCCGCCCGACGCCGAAGGACGCAAGCGCCGATCACGCCGCCGGACCTGACTGCTGCAGCGCAACATTTCTCCAGATCCTTTGTGACCCCATAGTTGCGGCGGGCGAGCGGATCGCTATGGTGCGCCGCACAATCCGCGAACCCTGGAGCGCACCGTGTCTGATCCGCTTGATGCCCTCACCGTCGGTCGGTCCGACAGCTACACCCGTACCGTCACCGAAGCCGACATCGTGCTGTTCGCCGGCGTCTCAGGCGACGACAACCCGGTCCACCTCAACGAGCCCTGGGCGGCCCAGACCATGTTCAAGGGCCGCATCGCCCACGGCATGCTCTCGGCGGGTTACATCTCAACCGTCATCGGCACCCGCCTGCCCGGTCCGGGTTCAATCTACATGAGCCAGAATCTCAAGTTCAAGGCGCCGGTCCGCATCGGCGACACCGTGACGGCGACCGTCACCGTGCGCGAGATCAACACCGAGAAGCGCCGCCTGACGCTCGACACCGTCTGCACCGTCGGCGAGGCCGTCGTGATTGACGGCGAAGCCATGGTGATGCTGCCGAAGCCGTCGGCGTAGCCGACGGTGTCTTTGTTTGTTGGTCTAGCCTTGGTCGCCGAGTGGAGCGAGGGCCGGCGCGTGAGGCCAAACAAACAAAAATGATGCTGCCCGGCGTCTGAGAAGCTACGACACCAGCCATGCGTATCCTCCGGCATCCTGCTTCGACCCCGGCCGATCTTCGTGGTGCTGTCATGGCACTCGGCAACTTCGACGGCGTGCACCGCGGGCACCAGAGTGTCATTGCGCTGGCCCAGGCGATCGCGAAGGCCGAGGGTACACTGTCCGGCGTCGTCACCTTCGAGCCGCATCCGCGCAGCTTCTTCGGCGGTGACACCTCGCCCTTTCGTCTGACGCCCTTCCGCCAGAAGGCCCGCCTGCTCGCGGGCCTGGGCCTCGACCTCATGGTGAACCTCACCTTCGGCCCCATGATTGCAGGCCGGCTGGCTCAGGAGTTCGTCTCCGAGGATCTGCTCGACGGGCTTGGCGTGCGCCATGTCGTCACCGGTCCCGGCTTCGTCTTCGGCAAGGGCCGACGCGGCAACGGCCAGGTGCTTGCCCGCATGGCTGAGCGCGAGGGCTTCGGCTACACTGAGTCTCCGATCTTCCATCACGATGACAAGAAGGTGTCCTCGACCGAGGTGCGCGTGTTGCTGCGTCGCGGCCAGGTCGGCGCGGCGGCCCGGCTGATGGGTCATCCTTGGGAGTACGAGGCCCGTGTCCAGTCCGGCCACCAGCGCGGCCGCGAAATGGGCTTCCCCACCGCCAACCAGGCGCTCGATGGCACGCTCCACCCCGGCCCCGGCATCTACGCCGTGCGCGCCGGCATCGTGGAGGGCATGACGACCACCTGGCACGACGGCGCTGCCTACATCGGCACCCGCCCCACCTTCCAGGGCGAAACCGTGCTGCTCGAAACCAACCTCTTCGACTTCTCCGGCAACCTTTACGGCAAACGCCTGCGCGTCGCGATGTTCGAACGCGTGCGCAAGGACATGACCTTCCGCGGCATGGAGGCTCTTGCCACGCAAATGGGGGAAGACTGCGCCAAGGCACGGGACGTGCTGGCGGGGCTCAGGGACCGGAGCGCTGAATCCTGCGGGCGTATGGCGGATGCTGGCGCCTCGCTCCACCTCGACATCCCCTCGCCCCGGTGCTAGACATCGCGCCGTGCAAGCCCAGCGAAGCATAGGGATGGCCCCGCGAATCATCGACCCGAACCGCGACTGAGGGCCGGGCGCTGCGACGTGTCCCTCTTTTGCTTCCCGACTGCCGGATAACACTCCCGCCGGATAACACGCCCAATGACTGCCGACTACAAGTCGACCCTGTTTCTGCCCGAAACCGACTTCCCCATGCGCGCGTGCCTTCCCGAGCTCGAGCCCGAGATCCTGGCGCGCTGGGCGAAGAACGATCTCTATCGCCAGCTGCGCGAGGACTCGAAGGGGCGCAAGAAGTTCATCCTTCACGACGGCCCTCCTTACGCGAACGGCCATCTCCACATCGGCCACGCGCTCAACAAGATCCTCAAAGACGTCATCAACCGCTCCCAGCAGATGCTGGGCAAGGACGCGAACTACGTGCCCGGCTGGGACTGCCACGGCCTGCCGATCGAGTGGAAGATCGAGGAGCAGTATCGTGCGATCGGCAAGGACAAGGACGAGATCGACATCGTCAAGTTCCGCCGCGAGTGCCGCGAGTTCGCCGACCACTGGATCGACGTGCAGCGCGAGGAGTTCAAGCGGCTGGGCGTGATCGGCGACTGGGATGACCCTTATCTCACCATGGCTTATCCGGCCGAGGCGCAGATCGTGCGCGAGTTGGGCAAGTTCCTGATGTCGGGCGAGCTCTATCGTGGCTCCAAGCCCGTCATGTGGTCCTGCATCGAGAAGACCGCGCTGGCCGAGGCCGAGGTCGAGTATCACGAACACAAGTCTCCCACGATCGACGTCGCCTTCCCGGTTGTGTCGACGCCCACCCCGGCGCTCGAGCGCGCGCATGTCGTGATCTGGACGACGACGCCCTGGACCATCCCCGGCAACCGCGCGATCGCCTATGGCAAGGGGTTCGATTACCGTCTGATCGAGGTGACCGAGGTCGGCGAGAAGTCGGGTGCGGCGGTCGGCCAGAAGATCGTTCTGGTGGCCGAACTGATGGCGGACGCCCTGGCACGCTGCCAGATCACCGGTCACACGGAACTCGGACGCATCACCAGCGACCAGCTCGCCGGCACGGTGACACGCCATCCGTTCCGGGGCCAGGGTTACGATTTCGATGTGCCGTTGCTCGAAGGCGGCCACGTCACCACCGAACAGGGCACGGGCTTCGTCCATATCGCGCCGGGCCACGGTGCGGATGACTGGGTGCTCGGCATGGCGAACGGCATCGAGGTGCCGCACACCGTGGGCGAGGACGGCAGCTATTTCGAGGATGTGTCGCTCTTTGCCGGCGCGCGTGTCCTGACGCCGGAGGGCAAGGACGGTGACGCCAACGGGCGGGTCATCAAGGCGCTGATCGAGTCGGGCTGCCTGCTCGGCAAGGGCAGCCTGCGCCACAGCTATCCGCATTCCTGGCGTTCGAAAGCCCCGCTGATCTTCCGCAACACGAGCCAGTGGTTCGTCTCGATGGAGGAGAAGGGTCTGCGGGAGACGGCGCTGAAGGCAATCGACGACACCCGCTGGGTACCGCGCTCTGGCCACGCCCGCATCCGGGGCATGATCGAGACCCGGCCCGACTGGGTCCTGTCCCGTCAAAGGGCATGGGGCGTGCCGATCGCCGTCTTCGTCCACAAGAAGACAGGTGAGGTGCTGCGCGACCAGGCGGTGATCGACCGCATCGCCGACGCCGTGGAAGAGGAGGGCGCCGATGTCTGGTTCGCTGACGACCCCCAGCGGTTCCTGGGCAACGAGTACGAGGCCGACGACTACGAGCAGGTTCACGACATCCTTGATGTCTGGTTCGACTCCGGTTCGACCCACGCCTTCTGCTTGGATCAGCGCGAGAACCTGCAGTGGCCGGCCTCGCTTTATCTCGAGGGGTCCGACCAGCATCGCGGCTGGTTCCATTCGTCGCTGCTGGAAAGCTGCGGCACGCGTGGTCGCGCGCCCTATGACGCGGTGCTGACCCATGGCTTCGTCATGGACGGCGAAGGTCGCAAGATGTCGAAGTCGCTCGGCAACGTGGTCGCCCCCCAGGAGGTGATCGAGCAGTACGGTGCCGACATCCTGCGCGTATGGGTGGTCTCAGCCGACTACAGCGAGGATCTCCGGATCAGTCAGGAGATCGTGAAGCACCAGGCCGACAGTTATCGCCGGCTGCGCAACACGCTGCGCTTCCTGCTGGGCAACCTTGCCAATTTCTCCGAGGAGGAGCGGCTTGATGCCGTGGACATGCCGGAGCTGGAGCGCTGGATGCTGCACCGGCTCGTGGAGCTCGATCGCCAGATCCGGCAGAACTGCGACGACTTCGATTTCCACGCCATGTTCGTGGCGCTGCACAACTTCTGCGCCACGGATCTGTCGGCCTTCTACTTCGACATTCGCAAGGATGCTCTCTACTGCGATCCCGCGAATGCGCCGCGCCGCCGCGCCTGCCGTACGGTGCTCGACACGCTGTTCTCGTGCCTGACGTCCTGGCTTGCGCCGATCATCTGCTTCACCGCCGAGGAGGCCTGGCTGCAGCGCTTCCCGGATGAGACCGACAGCGTGCATCGCCGTACCTTCCCCGACGTGCCCGAGGACTGGCGCGACGACGCGCTGGCCGCGAAGTGGCAGACCGTGCGCCGCCTGCGCCGTGTGGTGACCGGCGCGCTTGAGGTCGAACGCCGCGCGAAGCGCATCGGTGCCAGCCTCCAGGCCCATCCCCATGTTTACGCCACGGCGTCCGATATCGCCGCGATGGAGGGCGTCGATCTCGCCGAGATCGTGATCGCGTCGCAGGCGACGCTGATCGAGGGCGAGGGGCCGGCCGACGCCTTCCGGCTCGACGATGTCGCCGGCATCTCAGTCGTTGCGGAGTATGCCGACGGGGCGCGCTGCGAACGATGCTGGATGGTGCTCGAGGAGGTCGGCTCGGATCCGATCATGAACGATCTCTGCCTTCGCTGCGTCGGCGCGGTCGCCGAGATTGCCGACGTATCGGAGGTCAGGTCCTGACAGGCCGCCGCCTCTTCGTCCTCGGTCTTGCCGTGCTGGCGGTCACGCTGGTGGCTGACCAGGTCTCGAAGCTCATCCTGATTGACGTCATGGAGGCGAACGCCTTCCGTCCGATCGAGATCACCGGTTTCTTCAACCTCGTGATGGTGTGGAACCGGGGTGTGAGTTTCGGGATGCTCGGCGGCGGCGAGGAGACCACGCGATGGCTTCTGACTATCTTCGCCGTCGTCGTGGCCTGCGCACTTGTGGTCTGGATGCGCCGACAGGAGTTGCGGCGGCAGGTGATCGCCATCGGACTGGTTGCGGGCGGGGCGCTGGGCAATGCCATCGACCGGGTGGTGTACGGCGCCGTTGCCGACTTCTTCGACGTCCACGTTTCTGGCTGGAGTTGGCCCGCCTTCAACATCGCCGATTCCGCGATCACGGTCGGTGTCGTGATCCTCGTGATCGACGCCTTGTTGACGTCAAGAAGCAGTCGTAAGGTGGTGCCATGATACGATATGCTCTCGTTTTGCCGTTGTGCGCTGCGGGTCTGATCCTGCTGGGCGGCTGCAGCAGTGTCCGCGACTCCCTGGGACTGGATACAAAGGCACCTGACGAGTTCAACGTTGTCTCCCGGGCACCGCTTGCCATGCCCGCGACGCTCGGATCGCTGCCTGAACCCGAGCCCGGTGCGCCGCGGCCGCAGGAGGTCCAGCCGAGCGCCCAGGCGCAGTATGCGTTGTTCGGCCGTCTGGTCGGCGGCGGCAGCTTCAGCAACGGTCAGGAGTACCTGATCGCCTCCGCGGAGACCAATGCGCTCGAACCCTCCGGTGCCGTCGTCTCCGAGTACAGCCTTGAATCGGATCTGCCGACAGCGATCAGCCCGGCCATTCGCACCACGGTCGACGAAGAGCACGAGCACATTCTCAACGATTCGACTTGGCTCGAGGATATCAATCCCGTGACCGAGTACGGCGATCCGACAGAGGTCCTGATCGACGTGCAGCGCGAGCGCGAGCGTATCCAGGCCCAGGCGGCGCGGGGCGCGCCGATCAACGAGGGCCAGTTCGAGGCCTACATCGTTGTCGAAGAGGAAAAGGCGCTGCTCGAGGACCTCTTCTAGGCTATGCGACGCTGGGCGATGGTTCTTGCGGTGGGCCTGCTTTCGGCATGCGGTGGCGCTGAGACGCTTCAGGGTCAGGGCTACTTGCCGCCCAGTGAGGTGACGGCGATGCGCACCATTCCGCTGACCGTGCCGCCCGATTACGGCGTGCGACCGACCGGCGTCTCGAGCAACATCGTCGACGAGCGCGAGGAGACGGTCGTCCAGACGCTTCCGCTCGACATGACCGTGGGTGAACAGGTCCTGCTCACCCGGGCGGGTGTGCTTGATGCCGACCCCACGATCCGCCAGACCCTGAGCCGCGAAAACGCGCTTCTGACCGACGATCCGGCGCTTGTCGAAGCGCTTCTGTTCGGCAGCTATCCCTCGGCCGACGAGGTCACGCCGGATGTCGTCATCGTGCAGCCCGAGGACGAGTCCGACTGGTTCGACGAGGTCTGGGATTCGCTCGGCGAATGAGGGCCTAGCGGGCTCACAGTCCTGTCATCCGCCTTGTGTTGGACGCACTTGCACCCTAGCTCCACAGCGTAGTTCAGCCAGACGGAAGCTGCCTGTGTTCCTATCCCGCCTTGTCCTGCCTTCGATTCTCCTGCTTGTCACGCTCGCATCCGCCCGTGCCGACGGCGAGAGCCTGTTCGGCGCTGAGAGCTTCACCCTGTCGAACGGTATGGAGGTCGTGGTGATCCCCGACCACCGCGCCCCGATCGTCACCCACATGGTGTGGTACCGGGTCGGATCGGCCGACGAGGAGCCTGGCCAAACGGGCATTGCCCATCTGCTGGAACATCTGATGTTCAAGGGAACAGAGCAGACGCCTGACGGCGAGTTCTCCTACATCGTCGCGCGCAACGGCGGCTCGGGTAACGCCTTTACCAGCTACGACTACACGGGTTACTTCCAGAACATCGCACGCGACCGGCTCGAGTTGATGATGGAGCTCGAAGCCGAGCGCATGACCGACCTGCTGATCACCGACGGGCAGGTCGCGACCGAACGGCAGGTCGTGCTCGAGGAACGCAACATGCGGGTCGAGAACGAACCCTCCGGCATCTTCGCCGAACAGCTCCGCGCCACGCAGTTCTTCGCTCACCCCTACGGATGGCCCGTGATTGGCTGGGAGCACGACATCAAGGCGCTCGGCCTTGAGGATATCATGGTGTTCTACCGGCAGCACTATGTCCCGAACAACGCGATCCTCGTGGTCGCCGGCGACGTGACGGCCGAGGAACTGAAGCCCATGGCGGAGCGCATCTATGGCGCGATCCCGGCGGTGGAGATCGACGAACGCACGCGCGCCCAAGAGCCACCGCAACGTGCCGCGCGGCGCCTCCTTTACGTCGACTCGCGCGTCGCGCAGCCCAGCCTGCAGATGATGTATCTCGCGCCGACCTATGCGACCGGGCCCGAGGAGACGGCCTATGGCCTTGAGGTTCTGGCCGAGGTGTTGTCGGGCTCCACGACCAGCCGGCTCCATCGCCGTCTCGTGGTCGAGCAGCAGCTCGCGGTCTCGGCGGGTGCCTGGTACAGCGGCGATGGCCTGGACCAGTCCCGCTTCGGCTTCTGGATCGTCCCCGCCATCGGGGTGACGATCGAGGCCGCCGAGGCCGCCCTGCGCGCCGAGATCGCCGCGTTGCTTGAGGACGGTGTGACCGGGGACGAGGTCGCCCGCGTCAAGACACGCATGGAAGCGGACCTGATCTACGCCCGCGACAACGTCGCCGCGATCGCGCGCTGGTACGGTTCCTGGCTCGCCGTCGGCATGAGCGTCGAGGAGGTCGAGAACTGGGCCTCGCGGATCGACGAGGTCACCGTCGACGAAGTCAATGCCGCAGCGCGTGCGGTGCTTGTACCCGAGACGGAAGTGACGGGTATCCTTCTGCTGGAGGCTCCGACCGATGCGCTCTAGGCTGTTCTCTCTTCCCGTCGCCCTGATCCTTGCTGTTGCCGTCCTGCAGCCGGCGATGGCCAGTGACATTGAGATCCTCACGACGCCCGCCGGCATTGAGGTCTGGCTCAAGCAGGAGCCCTCGATCCCGATCGTCAGCATAGAGGTGGCTTTCGCCGGTGGCGCCTCGCTCGATCCCGATGGCCGGGAAGGTCTCGCCAACATGGTGACCGGCCTGCTCGACGAGGGGGCGGGCGATCTCGACAGCTACGCCTTTCAGGACAAGCTCGATGCGCTGTCGATCCGCATGAGCTTCAATGTGGGACGCGACGCGTTCTACGGTTCGCTGACGACGCTTGCCGCCAATCTGGACGAGGCCGAGGCACTCTTCGCCATGGCGCTCAACAACCCGCGCTTCGATGAGGAGCCGGTCGAGCGGATCCGTGGCCAGATCACGGTGGGCCTGTTGCGCGATCAGGAGGACCCCTCATCACGCGCGTGGCGGGCCTGGAGCGAGGCCGCGTTCCCCGGTCACCCATACGGCCGTCCGGTCGATGGAACACCGGACAGCGTCAGCACCATCACAGCTGACGATCTGCGCGGTTACGTTGACGGGAACTTCACCCGTGACCGGCTCTTTGTGTCGATCGTCGGTGCCATAACTCCGGAGCGGGCGACCGCACTGGTCGACACTGTCTTTGCCGATCTTCCGTTTCAAGGCGTTGCGCTGACGACCGTCGATACCGCTGTGGGCGCGGGCGGTGTCAACGTGATCGCGATGGATGTGCCGCAAAGCGCCATCGTGTTCGGGCTGGCGGGCCTGATGCGCGGCGATCCCGACTATTATGCCGGTGCCGTGCTCAACAAGGTGGTGGGTGGCGGCGGCCTCAGCACCCGGCTCTTTGAGGAGGTCCGCAAGAAGCGTGGCCTGGCCTATGCCACCGGCAGTTCTCTCTTTGCCTACGACCACGCGGGTCTCTGGGTCGGTTCCGCCGGCACCCAGAACGCGCGAGCCGGCGAAACGCTCCAGGTCATCCGCGACGTTCTGAATGACGTTGCCGAGAATGGCGTGACCGATGAGGAAGTCGACGATGCCAAGGCCTACATGACGGGTTCGTTCCCGCTGCGGCTCGATAGCAATCAGTCGATCGCGAACATGCTGCTCGCGATCCAGCTCAACGATCTCGGTGTCGACTACATCGAACGTCGCAACGACTACATCGAGGCGGTGACCGCCGAGGACATTCAGCGTGTCGCCCGACGCATCCTGGATGCCGACAACCTGCTGGTTGTGGTCGCTGGCCAGCCTGTGGGGATAACGCCCAGCGTTTCCATCGATTGAGGTCCTGTCGACTGGTAATTTGGCACGGTGATCGGACACGCCCATGACCTACACGCTTTCGCAAGACGACCATCACGACGCAGACACGCAGTTGGCCGCCGCGTTCGAGCGCTTTCACGCCGATCTCGGGACCGACCGTCTCGATTGCCTGACAATTGCTGAGGCACACGACGATCTCGCGGCGCTTGAAACGCATGCCGCACGCATCGTCGAGACGTCCGACGACGTTCTGGTGCTTGGCATCGGCGGGTCGAGCCTTGCCGCCCAGACACTGCTTGCGCTGTCGGATGACGCGCGCCACCGGGTGCGGCTCCACACGATCGACAACATCGATCCCGAAACCTGGAACGCGCTCCTCGCGCGGCTCGATCCCGCGCGTAGCCATGTTCTCGCGGTCTCGAAATCGGGCCGCACTGCCGAGACCCTGGCGCAATTGCTTCTGGCGATGCGCTGGCTCGATGAGGCCGGATGCTCGACGGGCGAACGGCTGACGGTGATCACCGAACCGGGGCCGCGTCCGTTGCGCGATCTGGCCGACGTCGCCAAGGCACCTGCGATCGATTATCCGACCACGATCGGCGGTCGTTTCTCGGCCCTCAGCCCGGTCGGCATGCTGCCGGCCATGCTGGGCGGACTGGATGCTGCTGCGGTCCGACGGGGGGCGGCGTCCGTGCTCGACGACATACGTTCCAACGGCGTTGCGAGCGCACCGGTGCGCGGGGTCGCCGGGCTCGTGGGATCGGAGATACGCGGCGCGACGGTCCAGGTCTTCCTGACCTACAGCGACCGACTCGCCCCTGTGGCGCCTTGGTGGGTGCAGCTCTGGGGTGAAAGCCTGGGCAAGGACGGCAAGGGCTCGTCGCCGGTCGCGGCAAAAGGTGCGACCGACCAGCACAGCCAGCTTCAGCTCTGGCGTGACGGGCCCAAGCGCCACATGGTGACCGTGCTCGGTCTTGAGGGCGGGGCCGATACGCCTGCCATGGCTGCCGGACATCCCGATCTCGCCTATCTCAATGGTCGCACGCTGGGCGACCTGTTCGAGGCCGAACGCGAGGCGACCTGCGAATCGCTTGCCGTGGCCGGTGTCCCGGTCCGGAAGTTCCTGGTCGCCCGCGCTGACGAAGCGGCACTCGGTGCCCTCTTCGCGCACCTCATGGCCGAGACAATACTGATGGCGCCCATGATCGGCGTCGATGCTTTCGGCCAGCCCGCCGTCGAGGACAGCAAGGTGAGGGCGCGCGACAAGCTGCGGGCGATGGCACCATGAAGGTCATCCGCCGCCTGTCGGAAACAACTGTCAACCGCATTGCTGCGGGCGAGGTGATCGAGCGGCCGGCCTCGGTCGTGAAGGAGCTGGTCGAGAACGCCATTGATGCCGGGTCGACCAGGATCGACATCACGATCAATGGCGGCGGGCGGACCTTCATCGGGGTCTCCGACGACGGCGTCGGCATGGAAGCTGATGATCTGGCGCTCGCGGTTGAGCGGCATGCCACCTCGAAACTGTCCGATGATGATCTCACCGACATCGCGACACTCGGATTCCGCGGCGAAGCGCTGCCCTCGATCGGCGCGGTGGCGCGCTTGCGAATCGTGACGCGCCAGCACCGGTCGGACAGCGGCTGGGAGATCCGGGTCGACGGCGGCAAGGTCGGTGCGGTCGAGCCCGCGCCGCGCGGTCCCGGCACCACGGTCGAGGTCGCCGATCTCTTTTTCGCCACGCCGGCGCGTTTGAAGTTCATGAAGTCCGAGCGGGCCGAGAGCGGTGCGGTTTCCGATGTCGTCAAACGACTCGCGATGTCCCATCCCGAGGTCGCGTTCACGGTGTCCAACGACGGGCGCAAGAGCCTCGGCTACGGTGCGGAGGCCGGTGACTTGCTCGATACCAGACTGAACCGGCTGGGGGCGGTGATGGGTCGCGCCTTCCAGGACAATGCCGTCGCGGTCGACGCCCTGCGCGAGGACGTCCGGGTGACCGGGTACGCCGGTCTGCCGACGCTCAACAGGCCGACCGCCCAGGGCCAGTTCCTCTTCGTCAACGGCCGGCCCGTGAAGGACCGTCTGCTGCTGGGTGCCGTGAAGGGTGCCTACCAGGACGTGTTGGCCTCGAACCGCCATCCGATGGTGGCGCTGTTCCTTGAGCTGCCGCCGCGCAAGGTCGACGTCAACGTGCATCCCGCCAAGGCCGAGGTGCGTTTCCGCGACAACCAGCTGGTGCGCGGGCTGCTTGTCTCGGCGCTGCGGTCCGCCCTCGAAAGGGCAGGCCATCACGCCTCGACGACGGTGGCCGAGGACACGCTGGCGAAGCTGCGGCCCGGTGTTGCGCCACAAGCCGCACCCCATCTCTTCGCCGGGCACCGGCCGCGCTTCCGTGGCGGCATGGCCGAGGCCGCGGCGGCCTACAACACGCCACTGCAGGCCGACTACGCGCTTCAGGAACGCGTCGATACCGCCGAGACGGGTTTTGTTCCCGTCGATGAATCCTCGGTGCCGATCGACCCCATGACCTATCCGCTGGGCACGGCGCGCGGCCAGTTGCACGAGACCTATGTCGTCGCCCAGACGTCCGACGGCATCGTCATCGTCGACCAGCACGCCGCGCACGAACGTCTTGTCTATGAGCGCATGAAGGCGCAGATCGCCGAAGAGGGCGTGGGCCGCCAGCTCCTGTTGTTGCCCGAGGTCGTGGAGTTGAGCGAAGACGCCGTCGATCGCCTCGTCGCGCGCGCGGCGGAGCTCGGTGAGCTAGGGCTTGCCCTCGAGCGCTTCGGTCCGGGCGCTGTGGTCGTGCGCGAGACACCGGCGCTCCTGGGCGAGACCGACATCAAGGGTCTCGTCGCCGATCTGGCCGACGAGCTTGCCGAGTTCGACCAGGCCTTGAGCCTTCGCGACCGGCTGGAGCATGTCTGTGGCACCATGGCCTGCCACGGCAGCGTGCGTGCCGGCCGCCGCCTCAACCCGACCGAGATGAACGCGCTGCTGCGCGAGATGGAGGTCACGCCGAACTCCGGCCAGTGCAACCACGGCCGCCCGACCTACGTCGAACTGAAGCTCGTCGACATCGAACGCCTCTTCGGCCGGCGCTGACCCTCCGGAGTGTCATTCTGGCCGCGGCACAGCGGAGAGGCGGAACCTCGAGAGGCCATCGCCAGCCTGTCGAGGTCCCGGATCAGCCTTTGCTTCGCTCCCTTGTCCGGGATGACAGGGGTGGCGGATCGTCACACAACCCGGAGGAACACGAGCTGGGTGTCGCCGTAGGTGCGGTCGTCGATGATTTCGAAACCCTCTGGAGCTTCGAAGGCGGCTCTGCGATGGATTTCGACGCAGGCGATGGCGGCGGCGGCAAACCAGCCGCCGGCACGCATGGCGCTGAGCACGTCGGCGGTGGCCTCAAGACGGTAGGGCGGGTCGAGATAGGCCAAGTCGACCGGGCGCGCCGGGCGGGGCATGGATTTCGTCGCATCGTTGCGCAGCAGAGCCGTGCGCTTTTCCTCGCCAAGGTGTTCGATGTTGCCCCGCGCGGCCCTGTGCGCCTCGACGCCATTGTCGACCAGGGTCGCAAAGGCGGCACCGCGGGAGAGCGCCTCGAGCGCCACGGCCCCGGTTCCGCAGAAGATGTCGGCGACATGGACATCCTCCAGACCGTTCCAGTCGATGCTGTGAGCCAGCAGGTTGAACAGCGCCTCGCGGACCCGGTCGCTGGTCGGTCGGATATCGTGGCCGCCTGGTGCCTGGAGCCGGCGCGCCCTATGCCGGCCGGCGACGATGCGCATCAATCCGGTCCGCCCAGCGCTGGCCGAGCTGTTCCTTCAGGATCTTGCCGTTGACCTCTTCGTGCTTGCCGCGCTTGAGCGCACCCAACTGGAAGGGTCCGTAGGCCGTGCGCAGCAAGCGGTTCACGTTGAGATCGAGCGCGCCAAGCACCTTCCGGATCTCGCGGTTCTTGCCCTCGCGCAGGGTCATGGTCAGCCAGGCGTTGGCGCCTGACTGGCTGTCGATCGTGGTATCGATCGGGCCGTAGCGGATGCCGTCGACGGTCATGCCCGCTCTCAGCTTCTTGAGCATGGTGTCGTCGGGGCGGCCGTAGACCCGTACCCGGTAGCGCCGGGCCCATCCGGTCTCTGGCAGCTCGAGCCAGCGGGCGAGCTCACCGTCGTTGGTCAGCAACAGGAGCCCCTCAGTGTTCATGTCGAGGCGGCCGACAGCGACGATATGGCCCCGGTTCTCGGGCAGCAGATCGAACACGGTCGGCCGGTCACGCTCGTCGCTCCGGGTCACGACCGTGCCTTCGGTCTTGTAGAGCCGCCACATACGCAGGCCAGGCTGGGCGCCGATGCGCTCGCCGTCGACCGTCACGACATCGTCGGGTTCCACAGTGAAGGCGGGCGATTCGAGCGCCGTGCCGTTGACCGCCACCCGGCCCTGTTCGATCAGCCGCTCCGCCTCGCGTCGCGACGCCACACCCGCGTGCGCCAGTCTCTTGGCTATACGCTCAGGCATCAGGCCTTGCAGGCCTTGAGGAAGGCGCTGAACAGCCGCGTGTCGCCTTCGGAGATGTGGTACTCCGGGTGCCACTGGACGCCGAGGCAGAAGCGGTAGTCGGGGTGCTCGATGCCTTCGATCACGCCGTCGGGCGCGATGGCATTGACCACGACCTGGTCGCCGATGTCGTCGACCGCCTGATGATGGGCGCTGTTCACCGGAAGCTCGTTGGTTCCCACGATGTGATAGAGCAGCGTGTCCTTGGCGACGGCGATGTCGTGTCCGGGTTCGGTTCGCGGGTTCTTCTGCTCGTGTTCGAGACAGCCCGACACTGCGTCCGGGATGTGCTGGATCAGCGTGCCGCCCAGCACCACGTTCAGCAGCTGCTGGCCGCCGCAGATGCCGAACACCGGCTTGTCGCGTCTGAGCGCGCCTTCGGTCGCGTCCCATTCGAAGCGCGTGCGCCGGTCCTTCGTCGTGACGGTGTCATGGTGCGATTCCGCACCGAACAGGGCGGGATCGACGTCGAACGCGCCACCGGTGACGATCAGACCGTCGAGCTCCTCCAGATAGACCTCGGCCAGGTCCACCTCATGACCGATCGCAACGGGCAGGCCACCGGCCTCGGCGACCGACGACATGTAGTTCTGGCGAACCGCGTACCAAGGCAGGCTCGAATAGCCGCCGGGCTCCTCGGAATCGAGCGTGACGCCGATCAGAGGGCGGCTGCGGTTGCTGGGCATGGAGGGAATCCGTGTGCTTGATGCTGTGCGCAATGTGGCGGCAGGCAGGGGGGCATGCAAGATTGGCGCTCATGGGGCAGCAACCGACCTTTATGGAACTCGCGCTCGCCGAGGCGCGCCAGGCAGGCGACCGCGGTGAAACGCCGGTGGGCGCCGTCGTCGTATGCGGCGGCGTGGTGCTTGGCGCGGCGGGCAACCGCGTGCGTGAAGCCAACGACCCCACGGCGCATGCCGAAGTGCTGGCGATCCGCGCCGCCTGCGAACATGTCAGCCGCCCCCGCCTCGACGGCGCCGACCTCCACGTCACCCTGGAGCCATGCGCCATGTGCGCCGGCACCATCGCCGCGGCCCACATCGCCCGGCTCTACTACGGTGCTGCCGATCCGAAGGGTGGCGCGGTCGATCACGGCCCGCACCTCTTCAGCCAGCCGACCTGCTACCACCGCCCGGAGATCTACGGCGGCATCGACGAGACCCGCTGCGCGGCCTTGCTGAAGGAGTTCTTTGCCGCGCTGCGTTGAGCGGCTGTTGCCCTTTTCGACTCTCACCCCGACCCTCTCCCGGTCCCGGTAGAGGGGATGTAATATCGGCTTGCCTGAAGCTGCCCTCGCCCATCGGGGAGAGGGCAGCGCAGACTTGGCGAGGAACGAGCCTGGATGGGGTCGGGTGAAGGGGGTGCACTTGCAGATGAAACAGGCCACCAGCATCCTTCGTTCGATGCCTCAGAGCCAGCGCCGCACCTGCCGGCAGAACGCCCGGTAGTCCTCGCCGAAGAGACCTTCGAGATACCGTTCCTCGCGCCGGATGACGCCCCAGTGCAGGGTCGCCACCAGCACCTGCCAGACGGCCAAGAGCCAGAGTGTGTCGAGGGCGAAGCCGAGTCCCAGAAACAGCGTCACCATGGCGAGGTACATCGGATTGCGCGTGTGTTTGTAGGGGCCTTCGGTGACCAGTGCGGTTGAGGGATGCCAGGGTTCGACGGCCGTCTTCTTGTGGCCGAAGCAGCGGACCGCCCAGAGTGCGAGCCCGATGGCGGGGACGATGAACACGGCACCGAGGACGTACTGCACGGTGTCGTCCAGGAAGGGTGCCGGCCAGATGCGGTCGAGCTCGAGGCCCGCCAGCAGGAGAAGCAGCACGATGATCGGCGGCGGCGCGATGACGCTGGCTGTCTTGCGTTCCTCGCTCATGCCCCTTGTTTCACCTTCTCCATGAACGCGACCGGAAGGTCGACACCGGCCACCGTCGGCATGCTGCCACGTTCGTAGGTCCTGTAGCCCAGATGCGCATAGAACGCTTCGGCATTCGCATTGGAACGGACGATGAAGGCGACATAGCCCTGTCCGCGCGTGTCCGCTTCGGCCGCTTCGACCATACGCCGCCCAAGACCCGTGCCCGCCAAGGCTGGATCGACAAACACCTTGCGGATGCGTGTAACATCCGGGCGGTCCTCGACCGCGCACCAGCCGGCCGTGGCCATGATGGTGCCACCATCGGCCACCGCGAGCTGCAGGTGATTGCGCATCAGCACATCAGCGTAGCCGTCACTCTCGATCTCGGCGACGTGCGCCGCGATCTGTGCAGCTGTGTTGTGGGTCCCGGCGAGAGCCCGGAACGCGGTGGCGTGCAGGCGGCGCACCGCCAGGATGTCCTCGGGTGCGATCGGGCGGAGGAGCTTCATTGAATCTGAACTCGCGTTTGGATCCTCGCTTCGGTTCGACGGACAACTACGACTCAGCACGCTTTAAGGTTGTGCAATTCACTGGCAGTCTGACTCCAGGAGGTGCCGAACTTGACCAGACTGGTCCTGTTGCACAAACAAGACTCGATCTACGACGATCTGCCAGATCAACGTTATCACTTTCCGAACCGCTCCTATCTTTCGGCGTTGCGGGAAGCAGTTGGTGACTGGATCGTCTACCACGAGCCGGGCGCGGGGGGAGGTCGGCGGTCCTACTTCGCGATCGCGAGGGTGGTCAGCGTGGAGCCGGACCCCGAACGTGACGACCACTCATATGCAACCGTGGCCGACTATCTGGATTTCTCGGACCTGGTCCCTCTTCATGACCCGAATGGCGACCACTATGAGAGTGACCTCCAGCAGCCGGATGGCTCAACAAACCGGGGACGGATCCAGCGTGCAGTTCGCCGGATCAGTGATGCCGACTACTTGTCAATTCGCGCCGCTGGGCTTCGTTCGGCCCACAAGTACCTCGACGACTTGCGAAGCGAAGAGGTTGCAGATGGTTTGGCCGAAGATCAGGCACCATATGATCGTCCAATGGTTTCCAGCACAGGATCCAGACCTTTCCGTGACGTCGCGTTTCGTCATGCTGTGCTCAGAGCCTATGACTCACATTGCGCGTTTACCGACCTCAAGGTCGTGAATGGCCGCCAGCGCGTTGAAGTTGACGCGGCGCACATTCGACCGGTCGGTGATAACCATCGGGGCAGCGACAGCATTCGAAATGGCCTGGCGCTGTCAAAGACAGTTCACTGGCTGTTCGATCGCGGGATCATCGCTGTTAGCGACGACTTCGAGATTCTTGAGTCGCCAGGACGGCTGCCAGACAAACTCAAGCCACTGTTCCGAGATGACGGACTTATCAGAATGCCAGAACGAAGATCGGAATGGCCCAGTCCGGTCAACCTTCGCTATCACCGTGACATGTTTGAGGACTGCTACGGACGTTTCTCCAAGCTGAACTAAACCTGCCCGCGCTCGATCGCACGCCAGCCGATGTCGCGGCGGCAGAAGCCCTGGGGCCAGTCGATCGTGTCAGTGGCGGCGTAGGCGTTACACTGGGCTTCGGCAATGGTGGAGCCGAGTGCCGTGACGCCCAGAACGCGGCCGCCGGTGGAAAGCCATTGGTCGCCGTCGCGGCGGGTGCCGGCGTGGAAGACCGTGACGTCATCCAGGCCGCCGGTGGCGTCGAGGCCGGCGATCGGCGTTTCCTTGGGGTAGCTACCGGGATAGCCCTCGGTCGCCATGACGACGCAGAGCGCGGCCTCTGCGTGCCAGCGCAGATTCATATGGTGGAGCTCGCCCGAGCGGGTGGCAAGCAGGGCGGGGACGAGGTCCGACTTCAGGCGCGCCATCATCACCTGGCACTCCGGATCGCCGAAGCGGACGTTGAACTCCAGAAGCTTCGGCCCGGCGGCCGAGATCATAAGACCGGCGAAGAGCACGCCCCGGAACGGCGTACCGCGGCGGGCCATCTCGGCGACGCTGGGGCGGATGATGGTCTCGAGGATCTGCTCCTCCATCTCGGGCGTGACGACCGGGGTGGGCGAATAGCAGCCCATGCCGCCGGTGTTCGGCCCGGTGTCGCCGTCGCCGACCCGTTTGTGATCCTGAGCCGTCGCGAGCGGCAGGACGTGTTCGCCATCGGTCAGGACGTGGAAGCTCGCTTCCTCGCCGTCGAGGAACTCCTCGATCACGACGCTGATGCCTGCGGTGCCGAAGACGCCCGTGACCAGCGCATCGTCGATCGCGGCATGGGCCTCGCCCATGGTCATGGCGACGGTGGCGCCCTTGCCGGCGGCGAGCCCGTCGGCCTTCACGACGATCGGCGCGCCGCGCTCGCTCGCCCAGGCCCTGGCGGTGTCTGCGTCGGTGAAACGCTGCCAAGCGGCGGTCGGCACGCCCGCAGCGTCGGCGACCTCCTTCATGAAGGTCTTGGAGCCCTCAAGCTGCGCAGCGTCTGCATCGGGACCGAAACATGGGATGCCGGCATCCTCCATGGCATCGACGATTCCTGCGACCAGCGGTGCCTCCGGCCCCGGCACGACGAGGTCGATACCGTTTTTGCCCGCCCAGGCGACGAGGGCCTCGACGTCTTCTGCGCCGATCGCAACCGGTTCGGCATCAGTCGCGATGCCATCGTTGCCGGGTGCACAATAGAGTTTTGTCACCAGCGGGGAGTTCGCGATGGCCCAACACAGCGCGTGTTCGCGCCCGCCACCGCCGGTCACCAGAATACGCATCCCCGCCACCGCATTGTGTCTGCCCGGCTGCCTTGTATCATGCACCCGCCATGCCGACAGCCCACAGCGCCGCGCAGCCTGCGGACAACTTGCCCGAACTCAGTGTTTCCGAGCTCTCCCGTGCGGTGAAACGCACGGTCGAGCAGGCCTTCGACCGTGTGCGCATCCGGGGGGAAATCGGCCGTGTCACCGTGGCGGGATCGGGCCATATGTACCTTTCCATGAAGGAAGAGAACGCCGTGCTCGATTGTGTCTGCTGGCGCAACACGGTGAACTGCTTGACGCACATGCCCGAACAGGGCCTGGAGATGGTCGCGACCGGACGATTGACGACCTACCCCGGCCGGTCGAGCTACCAGCTTGTGATCGAGTCCATCGAACCCGCAGGGATCGGCGCGCTCATGGCTCTGCTGGAACAACGGCGCAAGGAGCTCGCCGCCGAAGGGCTCTTCGCCGAGGAACGCAAGAAGCTGCTGCCCTTCCTGCCCGCCGTGATCGGCGTCGTGACCTCGCCGACGGGTGCCGTGATCCGCGACATCATGCACCGCCTGCGTGATCGCTTCCCGCGCCATGTCCTGCTCTGGCCCGTGGCCGTGCAGGGCGATGCCGCAGCCGAGCAGGTCGCCACGGCGATCCGCGGCTTCAACGCCCTGGAGCCGGGTGGTGACGTACCGTGTCCCGACCTGATCATCGTCGCGCGGGGCGGCGGCAGCGTGGAGGACCTCTGGGCCTTCAACGAGGAGGTTGTGGTCCGCGCTGTGGCCGAGAGCACGATCCCGCTGATCTCGGCCGTGGGTCACGAGACCGACACCACCCTGATCGACTTCGTCTCGGACCGTCGGGCGCCGACGCCGACCGCTGCCGCCGAGATGGCCGTGCCCGTGCGCGCCGAACTGGAGGCGCGTGTGCTTGATGCCGAGGGGCGGCTGGTCGGTAGCGCGGGGCGTATGATGGAACGCCTGCGCGGTGACCTGCGGGGGCTGGCGCGCGGCCTGCCATGTCCTCAGAGGCTGGTCGAACAGAAGAGCCAGGACCTCGACAATGCCGCCGAGAGTTTGCGGCGGGTCATGGCGCTGGGCCTGAGCGAGCGGCGCGACCACCTGCGCAGCCTGGCCTTGCGCCGCCCCGAGGAGATCATTGCGACCAAGCGGGTCGTCCTGACCGAAGTCGCTGCGGGCCTTCGCCTGGCGCGCCTGAGCGACCGGATCAACCAGTCCCGCGAGCACATCGGCCGCCTGGGCCGCGACCTTGCGCGCAACACCACAGGTCGGCTCGACGCGTCGCAACGTCAGCTGACCCAGCTCGGCAAGTTGCTGGAGAGCCTGAGTTACCGCAGCGTTCTGCAGCGCGGCTATGCTGTCGTCCGCAGCGACGGAGCGCCGGTCACGCGCGCAGCGGGTGTCGCTGACGGCGCGGCGCTGGCCATAGAGTTCGCCGACAGCACGGTCAACGTAACGGTGGGCGATTCACCGCCGGTTCCGAAAGCCGCCGCGCCGAAACGCAAGAAAACCGCCACGGGCGAACAGAGAGACCTGTTCTAGGGCGCACGCGCGATCCTCTCGTCGTCATGGCCCACGTGATGGGACTATCCATCGTCCGATCTCTCGGTTGCTCACGTTGCAACCCGTTGGGTATCGCGATGGAACGCTAGGTCAAGCGGGGCGATGCCGGGAGTGGTTTGAGGGTCTGCGCAACGACCCCCATGAGGTCGCCCATGACCTTGTTCATGGTGCCGATCAGCAGGTCTGCCTCTGACCGGCCGAAGGACATGGCGTCTCTCCGGTGGCTGCTGGATGGGGCGAGGCTAGACCGGAAACATGACGTCTTCCATCAATCCGGCCAGCGGCGATGAATCCAGAGCCAGTGGTCGGGGTTCTCGCGGATCCAAACCTCGAAGGTCTGGTTGATCTTCACCAGGATGGCGCGCACGTCGGCGTCCTTGTCGCCGGTCTTCTCGATCCTGATCGGATTGAAGACGTGGACGTGGAAATGGGCGCGTGGCTTGCGCAGAACGCGCACCGGAAAGAGGGGCACGTCGTACTTCAGGGCGAGCTCGGCGATCGCTGGAGCGGTCATGGCGTCACGCCCGAAGAAGGGGATCGGCAGGCCTTCGTTGAACTTCTGGTCGGCCAGGATGGCGATCGCGCCCTTGCGCCGGATCGCCGCGAGCAGCGCGCGCGCGCCCTCACGCCCCTTGGGCGCCCAGTAGCCGCCGCGTTTCTCGCGCCAGTGCTGGATGATGGCTTCCGAATAGGGGTTGTTGGCTCTTCGGTAGACCAGGGTGAGCTCGAAGCCGCGCTGAAGCGCGAGCAGCGTGGAGACTTCGAAGTTGCCGAAATGGGCGTTGAAGTAGATCGCCGGCAGGACGTGGGCGTAGGGATCGTCGATCTCGGGATCGGACGTCACCTGGATGCGGTCGCCGTCGAGCGCGTCGAGCCCGTGGACGAACGGGATCTCGCCCAGGAAGCGGCCCAGGTTGTCCCACATGCCCCGTATGATCGTCTCGATCTCGGTGTCGGTCTTCTCGGGCATGGCCGCCTGGATATTGCGCCGTGCGATGCGGTTCTTCGAGGTCATGAAGCGGCCCACAAGGCGAGCGAGGAAACCGCCCAGTGCCGAGGCGCGCTGAATCCCGAGAATCCGGAAGAGCCGGAGCAGGAGCCAAAGAAGGGCGGCCTCCAGAAGATGGCGCAACGTCTTCATAGGCCGGAATGCGAGCGCAGCGGGAGCAGGAGGTCGTCGAGCTTTTCTGGCTCGCGGAACACCAGAGAAACCCGCACCGGCTCGGCCAGCGGGCGGGTCTCGGCGTCGAGCCGGAGCCAGTCCTTCTCGGTGGTCACGAGCCGTGCGCCCATGGCATGGGCATCCTCTAACATCCTGGTGACCAGCATGGGATGAAACACATGATGGTCAGGAAACGAACGTGTGTGGCGCACATCGGCACCGATGGATTCAAGCGTAGCGAAGAACTTGCCCGGCCGCGCGATACCGGCGAAGGCGTAGACCGGCTCGCCCTGGAACGCCAGCGCTTCGGCGACGGGTTCGATCTGGGCATGGAGGACGACAAGACCGGCTGCGGCAAGCGGGCACGCAAAACCCTGTCGGTCTTCGCCCACGATCACGGCCACCCGGCACCTTGCGGTCGCATCGGCAAGCGGCTCGCGCAGGGGGCCGGCTGGCATCACCCGGCCGTTGCCCAGGCCCCATGGGCCGTCGATCACCAGCAGGGACAGATCCTTGGTGAGCTGAGGGTTCTGCAGGCCGTCGTCCATCAGCAGGATCTCGGCATCGTCGGCCATGGCGCGCGCTGCGCTACGCACCCGATCGGCCCCGACCCAGACATGGGCGTGGCGAGCCAGAAGCAGTGGTTCGTCGCCGACATCGCGTGCACTGTGGCGGTCGGGATCAACCCGGACCGGCCCCCTGAGCCGTCCACCATAGCCGCGCGACAGGATATGGGGCCGCCAGCCCTGCGCCGAGAGACGTTCGGCCAGGGCGGCGGTCACCGGGGTCTTGCTCGCGCCACCGGCCGTGACGTTGCCGATGCAGACGACGGGCGTTTGGATATATGCAGGTTTTGTGCTCGCCTGGCGCCAGCGGGTACCGAGCGTCCAGAGCACCGAGAGCGGCGAAAGCAGATGTGCGGCGAGCCCGTCGTGCTCCCAGAAGGATGGACGCTTCATCACACGGTGCCCTGCAAGACGGGCGCGAGCGCCTCGAAGGTGGCATCCAGAATGCCGGCTGCGTCCGCTTCGGCCCGCGCCCGGGCGCGATCGCCGATCTGCCGTGCAGCTTCAGGATCGCCGAGCAGGCGGCCGACGATCAGGCCGAGGGTATCGTGATCGGCGATCTGAACTGCGCCGCCGGCCGCGAGCAGCGCCTCGGTGGCGGTCTGGAAGTTCTCCATATGCGGTCCGAACAGCACGGCCCGGCCCAGAAGAGCCGGCTCGCGCGGATTGTGGCCGCCTTCGTGGAGCAGCGACTTACCGACCAGCACAGGGTTGCCGAGTCTGAGATAGAGACCCATCTCGCCCATGCTGTCGCCCAGGAAGACCTGCGTCGACGGCCCGGGAAGCTCGTTGCGTGAGCGGCGCACGACGCGGAAGCCGCGATCGGTCAGCTCGGTCTCGATGGCATCGCCCCGGTCGACGTGACGCGGGACGATCACGGTCAGGAGGTCTGGCATGGCGTTTGCGATCTGGCGATGAACCTCGGCGACCAGCCGCTCCTCGCCGTCGTGCGTGCTGACGGCAAGCCAGGTCGGCCGTTCACCGATCGCATCACGGACCCGCGCAAGCGCCTCCGCGTCGGCCTCGAGCGGCATGGCGGCGGCCTTGAGATCGCCCGCGAATGTCACGTTGCGGGCACCGAGTGCTGTCAGTCGTGCGCCGTCGGCCTCGCTCTGGGCGAGCACCACCGAAAACCTGCCGACCATGGTGCTGGCGAGCGACGGCATGCGGCGCCAGCGGGCGAAGGAGCGCGGCGACATGCGGCCGTTCACCAGCGCAGTTGGAATCCCGCGCCGACGCGTTTCCGCCAGCAGGTTGGGCCAGAGTTCGGATTCGACCCAGAGCGCCGCATCGGGCGCCCAGCGATTGAGGAATCGGGCGACAGCGCGGGGCCCGTCGAGCGGGACATACTGATGAAAGCAGCCCTCGGGCAGGCGGCGGCCGAGGACGGCGGCCGAGGTCTTGGTGCCGGTCGTGACCATCACATGGTTGCCGCCGGCGGCGATGCGTTCGACCAGCGGCAGGACAGAGAGCGATTCGCCGACGCTGGCACCGTGCAACCAGATCAGGCGGCCCTCGGGACGGACACCGCGCCCGCGGCCCAGCTTCTCGTCGAGCCTGGCCTCGTCCGCTTTGCTGCGCCACAGGCGCACACGCAGCAGAAGCGGCGCGAGCGGTTCGGCGGCCGAGGTCGCCAGGCGATAGAGCGTCCCGATCACGGGCCGGTCAGCCGTCGGCGGCAGCCTTCAACGCGGAAGGCTCATCAGTGACCTGCAGGCTGCGCAGCCGGGCGTATAGGCCACCGCGCGCCAGGAGTTCGACATGGCTGCCCTGTTCGGCCACGCGGCCTTCGTTCATGACGTAGATAACGTCGGCATCCGCAACGGTCGACAGCCGGTGGGCGACGACCAGCGTGGTCCTCCCCTTGGCAAGGCGCGACAACGCGGCTTGGACCTGGCGTTCGGCTTCGGAGTCGAGCGCGCTGGTCGCTTCATCGAGCAACAGGATCGGCGCGTCGCGCAGGATAGCGCGCGCGATCGATAGCCGTTGGCGCTGACCGCCGGAGAGCTTCACGCCGCTTTCGCCGACGATGGTGTCGTAACCCTCGGGAAGGTCCACGATGAAGTCGTGGGCTGCGGCGTCGCACGCAGCGGCCTCGATCTCGGCTTGGCTGGCGTCCGGCCGTCCGTAGGCGATGTTCCCACCCACGGTGTCGTTGAACAGTGCGACCTCCTGGCTGACCAGCGCGATGTTGTCGCGCAGGCTGGCGAGTGTGACGGCACGGACGTCCTGGCCGTCGACGGTTACCGCGCCGGACCCAGCGTCATAAAAGCGCGGGATCAGGTTCAGTACCGTGGACTTGCCGGCACCCGAGGGGCCGACCAGCGCCGCCGTCCTGCCAGCCGGCACCTCCAGCGTGACGTCCTTCAGGGCGGGAACCTCGCCGTAAGCGAAGCTGACGTTCTCGAAACGCACCGCGCCACCGGAGACCGCGAGAGTGCGTGCGTCGTCGCGATCACGGATCTGCGGCTCGACATCAATCAGGGCGAAGACGCGCTGGGCTGCGGCCAGCCCCTCCTGAAGATGATTGTTCAGCTTGGCGAGGTTCTTGAGCGGCTGGTAGGCCAGCAGCAGCGCGGTGACGAAGCTGAAGAAGGCGCCCGGGGTCGTCTCGCTCGTGATGACCTGACCGCCGCCATAGACAATGATGGTGGCGATCGCGATACCGGCCAGCATTTCCATGATCGGTGATATCGCGGCCTTGGCCCGCATTGTCTTGAAGATGCGGATGAAGAGTGTGTCGATGCGCTCGCGCGCGCGTTTGACCTCGTAGCCCTCCTGGCCGTAGGCCTTGATGTGGCGAATGCTGCGGAAGGTCTCCGACATGAATCCGGTCACGGTCTCGAGCTCTGCCCAGGCCAGGCTTGCACGCTTCCTGACCTTGCGTCCGATGCGGGTCACCGGCACGAGCGCCAGCGGGAAGACGAAGAAGGCGACGAGCGCCAGCGCCCAGTCCTGGTAGAACATCAGCGCGACCAGGAAGGTCAGCGTCAGGATATCCTTGGCCATCGCAGTCAGCGTGTTCGCCACTGTGTCGCGCATCAGGTCGACGTTGTTCATGCAGCCTGCGATCAGCCCACCTGTCGAAGCGCCGTGGAAGAACGCGAGGTCGGCGCGGATCAGGCTTTCGTAGACCCGCTGGCGGATGTCGGCGACGATCCGCATCGAGACCCGCGCCATGATCACGGTCTGGGCGTAATCGGCCATGCCCTTGATGGCGAAGACGGCCAGCACGGCGATGGTGATGGTCCAGAGCCGACTGTGGTCCTTTTCGATGAAGACCTCATCGAGGATCGGCTGGACCAGCCAGGCATAGGCCGCCGTGGTGGCGGCCACGAGCCCCATGAACACCACGGCCAGCAGCATCTGCGGGATGTAGCGCTTGATATGTTCGCGCAGCAGCCGCCCAACGATTGTCTGCGTCGGCAGATGGGCCGTTTCGGATTCGCTCATTGGCCTGCCGGGTAACCTTGGAGTTCTGGGGTTTTACCGCATCCGGGGCCGAACCGAAATCGCGGGCGGGGGATCAATCGATCCGGGCGACGACGTCGACGAGCGCCTTGTGCAGCGCGGGATTGGCCGCAATCAGCGAGGGCTGGCGCGCCGTCTGCTCATTGTAGTGGTAGATGGCGCCTTCACGGTCGGTCGACAAGCCCCCGGCCTCGGCGACGATCAGATCGGCCGCGGCGAGGTCCCAGTCGCTCTTCGGTCCCAGTGACAGCGTGGCGTCGTAGATGCCACAGGCGACCAGCGCCATGCGGTAGGCGACCGAATTGACCGCATCGTAGGTCGCGGGCGTGACGTTCATGGCTTCGATCGTGCTCTTGATTATGCGGGCGCTAGCCAGCAGGCGCGCACCGTCGAAGCCGTCATGGCCCGAGACGTGGATCGCCGCGCCGTTGAGCCGGGCCCCGCTGCCGAGCGAGGCATCGAAAAACTCGTCGGTCGCCGGATTGAAGACACAGCCGCAGACCGGGCGTCGGCCTGCCACCAGCGCTGCAGCGACCGCGAATTCGGGCCTTTCCTCCAGAAAAGCACGGGTTCCGTCGATGGGATCGACGATCCACACCAGCTTCTCGCCCAGACGCGTCTTGTCGTCCTCGGTCTCTTCCGAAAGCCAGCCGTAGGACGGGAAGGCGCCGAGCAGCCGGTCGCGCAGCAGGCTGTCGACGGCGAGGTCGGCCTCGCTGACAGGATCGCCCCTGCCCTTGGTCCATTGCTTGGGCTTGCACCGAAAGTACGACAGCGCCAGCGCACCGGCCTCGCGCGTCACCTCCTTCAGCAGCGCGTGTTCGTTGTCGAACTCCACGTTGCTCAACGACCTGCGACCGTCATGCCGTCGATCCGAACGTGTGGCGTATCGGTGCCGAACAGGAACTTGAGGTCATTCGCGGGCACCAGGTTGGCGTACATGTCCCTCAGGTTGCTCGCGATCGTGATCTCGTTGACCGGATGGGTGATCTCGCCGTTCTCGATACGGAAGCCGCCCGCGCCACGGCTGTAATCGCCGGTCACCCCGTTGACGCCGAAGCCGATGAGATCGGTGCAGTAGAGGCCGTCCTCGATATCGGCCATCAGCTCCTCAGGCGTCGCCGTGCCGGCCTCGAGCCAGAGATTGGAGGGTCTTGGCGACGGCTGGCCCGACGTACCGCGGGTGGCGTGTCCGGTCGGCTGCAGGCCGAGCTGGCGTGCCGAACGGCAATCCAGCAGCCAGGTCGTCAGCTTGCCGTCGGCGACAAGATCGCGCGCCGATGTCGCCAGACCCTCGCCGTCGAACGGCCGCGAGCGCAAGCCGCGTACACGGTGGGGATCCTCCCGCAGGTTGACACCGGGCGCGAAAACCTGCTCGCCCATGCAATCCTTCAGGAAACTCGTACCGCGGGCGATGGCGGGGCCCGAGATGGCGTCGATGAAGTGGCCGATCAGGCTGCGCGCCTGGCGGTCCTCGAACACGACTGGCATCGTCCTGGTTGGGAGCTTCTGCGGGTTGAGCTTGCGCACCGCGCGGCGGGCGGCCTCGGCCCCGATCTCGGCCGGGGTCGGCAGGTCGGCCATGTGGCGGGCGAGACGATAGTCGCCGTCGCGCTCCATGCCGAGGCCTTCGCCGGCGATCACCGAAGCGCCGACGCTCGACGAGGTGCCCACGAACGAACCCTGGAACCCGTTGCTGGCAGCCATGGCCTGCACCATGCGGTGCCAGCCGACCGAGGCACCTTCCGAGTTGGTGACGCCCTCGACAGCGCGGGCAGCATCCTCGGCCTCGGCCGCCATGGCGATCATGCACTCGGGCGCGGGTTCGTCGTTGGCATCAAGATCAAGGTCGGGGTTGTCGGCGGTCAGGAGGTCGGCATCCGCCAGGCCGGCGAACTCGTCCTCGGGCGCGATCCACGCCATGGCGACCGCGCGGCTGACCAACTCGTTGATCGTCTCCTCGGAGGCATCGGTCGTGGAGACCGCGGCCTGGCGCTGGCCGACGAAGACGCGCAGGCCCATGTCGTTGGATTCGGAGCGTTCCAACTCCTCCAGCTCACCGAGCCGCAGGTTCACGGAGAGCGAGGTGTCGCGGAAGGCAGTGGCATCGGCGCTATCCGCGCCTGCGGCCAGTGCACGTTCGACGAGCTGGCCCGCGAGATCGAGGGGGGAGGGTGTGTCTGTCATGACCGGTGACATAGACCATTCCCGCACCGGGTCAATGCGCTGGGCCCCGGGGCACAAAAGCGTGCATCGCGTCGGCTATTTGATCTTGCCATGTTCTTCAATTGAAAGGATCCAACGGGTCGCCAATCATCGGTTCTGAAGTCACGCGAGCCGTAAACAAACAAAGTGATTCACACGGAGGCACAGAGCCAAAGAGTGGTCCGGAAGCGTGTCGCGTTCGGGGAGCCTTCACTACAGATGCTGGTTGTTTGGCGTGCAGGGCGCGCCGATCAACACGATGAATGCGCAGACATCCTGGCGAAACCGCTCACAACCTCTGTGTTTCTGTGTGAGATCAATTGTTCGTTCGTTCCCCCGCTAACCGGTTCGCCGCAGCGGTGACCGCCAGCAAGCTGGCCTGGACGATGTTTTTGTGGACGCCGACGCCGAAGACGGTCTGGCCCGAGCCGTTGCGGGCTTCGACGTAGGCGGCGGCACCAGCGTCGCTGCCCTGGCTGATGGCGTGTTCGTGGTAGTCGACCAAGGTCAACTCGATGCCAAGCTCGTCTTTGAGCGCATGGATGTAGGAATCGATCGGGCCGTTGCCGAGGCCGTGGATGTCCTTCTCCGCGCCGTCGATCGTCACCGTCGCCGTCATCCGCCGCATCTCCGACGCGTGGCTGTCGGGCACGGTGCGGTAGGTGATGAAGCCGATGCGACCGGCGGGTTCGACATAGGCGCTCACGAAGGCGTCACGGATCTCTTCGCTCGACAGTTCGGACTCCGTGTCGTCGGTCTGTTTCTGCACGACCTGGCTGAAGTCGATCTGCAGGCGGCGCGGCAGGACCAAGCCGTGGTCCTGCTCCATGATCCAGGCCACCCCGCCCTTGCCGGACTGGCTGTTGACGCGAATGATCGCCTCGTAACTCCGGCCCACGTCCTTGGGGTCCATCGGCAGATAGGGCACTTCCCAGACGTCGGAGTTCGACTGCTTCATCGCCTTCATCCCCTTGTTGATTGCATCCTGGTGCGATCCCGAGAACGCCGTGAACACGAGATCGCCGGCATAAGGATGGCGCGGATGCACGGGCAGGCGGTTGCAGTGCTCGGCCACGTTGATGAGGTTGTTGATATCGGAGAAGTCGAGCGTGGGGTCGATGCCCTGGGTCATCATGTTGAGACCCAGGGTGATGATATCGACATTGCCCGTGCGCTCGCCGTTGCCGAAAAGCGTGCCCTCGATGCGGTCGGCACCGGCCATGCAGGCGAGTTCTGCCGCGGCCACGCCAGTGCCCCGGTCGTTGTGCGGGTGGAGCGAGAGGATCACCGACTCCCGGTTCTTGATGGTACGCAGGAACCACTCGATCTGGTCGGCATAGACGTTCGGCGTCGCCATCTCGACCGTGGCGGGCAGGTTGAAGATCGCCCGGTTCCCAGGCGTCGGCTCCCACACGTCCATTACCGCCTCGCAGACCTCGACAGCGTAGTCGAGCTCGGTGCCGGTGAAGCTCTCAGGGCTGTACTGGAAGCGCCAGCGCGGGCCGGGCATGGCCTCGGCACACTCGCGCACGAGTTTCGCGCCATCGACCGCGATCTGCTTGATGCCCTCGCGGCCGCTGCCGAACACCACCCGGCGCTGCAGCGTGGAGGTGGAGTTGTAGAGATGCACGATCACCCGGTCCGCGCCCTCGAGCGCCTCGAAGGTGCGGCGGATCAAAGGCTCGCGCGCCTGGGTCAGCACCTGGACCGTGACGTCTTCGGGGATCATCTCGCTTTCGATGAGCTCGCGGGCGAAGTCGAAATCGGTCTGCGACGCGGCCGGGAAACCGATCTCGATCTCCTTGAAGCCCATGTCGACCAGCGTCTTGAACATGCGTCGCTTGCGCTCGGGGCCCATCGGCTCGATCAGCGACTGGTTGCCGTCGCGCAGGTCCACGCTGCACCACATGGGTGCTTCGGTGATGACGGCCCCCGGCCAGGTGCGGTCTGGCAAGGCTACCGGCTCGAACGGGCGGTAGCGATTGAACGGCATGGTCTTCGGCATAACAGGATCGGGTCGGGTCATCTCATCTCTTCCTTAACTGCGACCGGCGCTCTCGGCGCTGCGGTCTTCCAAATTCACTTGTTCACGGACGCAAGGCTCGTCTCCGGCAGCTCGCGTCCCTCGCCGTACGCGAAGGGAGATAGTCGCAGGCCACAGCGGAAGGGCTCGCAGCGAGAAAACGCGCTCACGGCAAACACATCGGTGAAGGGCTGGAAGATCGAAGACATCGGGACTGGCTGGCTGGTGACAAGGCAAACGGCAATGGGACCGGCGCCTCGCGTGCGCCGATCAGATAAGCAGTAGGCCTAGAGCCAAGGTATGCATCTTGATCATGGACGAGGAAATAGGCGGGATGGGTCAGGGAGTCAAGTTACAAGCATTACGACCAGAACGCTGCGACTTGACTCCAAAAGACGAGGACTCCACTTCAAGTTCCAGTCTGGCATTTCAATAACTGCAGGCGTGAAAGGATTGGGTAAGACGACCCTAATCAACATTATGTTGCGGTTACTTGCCGACCCTTTCGAGTTACCTGGAAGTCGAGCTCGGCGAATCCGTCGATGGCGTGGCTTGAGGCGGCGCTGAACTGGGTGGCGTCGACCTGCATGCCGCGCGCCTTGTTGCTGGTACAGGCCGACAGTGTGAGCGCCAGCAGGACCAGGCCCGTCCACGGCCGGAGGTCCACACATCGTTTAGGTTTCACCATGGCATATCTCGCTCCCATTGATGTCGGGAAGCGGACCACAGGGACCGTCGGGCGGTTGCGAAACCCTTCACTTCGTATCGGGCGTGTTCACTTCCAGATGGCCTTGCCACTGCCCGGAAGACCGAGGTCGGACCAGATGGAATCCACCTTTTTGATGACCTCGTCGGTCATGCGGATTTTTGTGCCCCATTCGCGGTCGGTCTCGCCGGAGAGTTTGTTGGTGGCGTCGATGCCGAGCTTGCCGCCGAGGCCCGAGATGGGGCTCGCGAAATCGAGGTAGTCGATCGGCGTGTTCTTGATGACGGTGATGTCGCGGGCGGGATCCATGCGGGTGGAGATCGCCCACATCACGTCCTTCCAGTCGCGTGCGTTGATATCGGCGTCCACGACGATGACGAACTTCGTGTACATGAACTGCCGGAGGTAGGACCAAACGGCCATCATCACGCGCTTGGCGTGGCCCGCGTAGGCCTTCTTCATCGAGACCACGGCGATGCGGTAGCTGCATCCCTCGGGCGGCAGCCAGAAATCGACGATCTCCGGGAACTGCTGTTGCAGGAGCGGGATGAAGACCTCGTTGAGCGCCTCGCCCAGCACGCTCGGTTCGTCGGGCGGACGGCCGGTGAAGGTTGAGAGATAGATCGGGTCGCGGCGCATGGTGACTGCGCTGACGCTGAAGACGGGGAAGGGCTCGACCGCGTTGTAATAGCCCGTGTGGTCGCCATAGGGGCCTTCGTTGCCACAGTCGCTGAGCGAGACATGGCCCTCGAGCACGATCTCGGCCTCGGCGGGCACCTTGAGCGGCACAGTCTTGCAGTCGACCAGCTCGCTCTTCGTCCCACGCAAGAGACCCGCGAACTGATACTCGCTGAGCGTATCGGGCACTGGCGTGACGGCCGCCAGGATGATCCCGGGATCGGCGCCGAGCACGACGGCGGCGGGCAGCGGTTCGGGCTTGCTGTCCTTCCAGCGGGCGTGGTGCTGGGCTCCGCCGCGGTGTTTCAGCCAGCGCATCAGCGTGGTGTTCCGGCCCGTCACCTGCATGCGGTAGATGCCGAGGTTGGGTGTATCGCGCTTGTCGCCGCCCGGCCCTTCCGTCACGACCAGCGGCCAGGTGATCAGCGGCGCGGGTTCGCCAGGCCAGCAGGTCTGGACCGGCAGGCGGGTGAGATCGATCTCATCGCCCTCGAGCACAATCTCCTGGCAGGCAGCCGACAAGACCGTCTTCGGCTTCATCGCCATCATGGTCTTCAGCAGCGGGAACATGGCGACGGCCTCGCGCCAGCCGCCGGGCGGTTCGGGCTGGCGCAGGAAAGCCAGGGTCTCGCCGATCTCGCGCAGTTCTTGAGGTGTGCGCTCCATCCCCATGGCGACGCGGTTCACCGTCCCGAAAAGGTTCACCAGCACCGGCATTTCCGACGCAGCGCCATCGGCTCGGGTGACGTTCTCGAAGATCACTGCAGGACCTTCCTCGGCCAGAAGACGGGTCTGAATCTCCGTCATCTCCAGTACCGACGAGACCGGCGCGGCGACACGTTTCAGTTCGTCGGCCACCTCCAGCTTGGCGATGAAGTCACGCAGCGATCGATAGGCCATGGCCGCCTTCGTGGGGCAAGCCCGTTCGGGGGTCAAGGACGCTCGTCGTGTTTGTCGGGGCAAAGCGGCCTGCCGGACGGCCTGTGCGACAACACAGTTGTGATCATTTTGTCATTCTATGCCGTTATCCATGATTGAGGCCGGTCATGGATTTGCTACATGATCCGGCGCGCGGCTCAGTGACGGAAGATCGATGATGTCAAGGCACATCGTCACGGTGTTTGTTGTCCTCGGTTTTGCCATAGCCGGGGCGGCCTCGGCGCAGCTTGACGCCGGGACCCGGGCGTTGGTCGACGCGAGCGATGTCGACGGTGTCGCTGCCGGGCTGACCCCAGATTCACCAGAACGATCCCGATGCGCTTGCCGTCGCCATGCAGAGCGTCGCGTAACCCGTCGATCGCCGGTGCGGCGCTCAACGCGACGACCCGCGCACTCCATGCCACGGGCAACCTGACGCAACAGCAGTTGGGCGCAGCCGTGCAGTAGGCGGTGAAGGCGGCGATCCGGTGCATGTCCCAGGCGGTGTCCGTGATTTCCGGTGACGACCCCGCGCCCGCCCGAACGGATGTGCACAACGCTGCCGCCAACGCGTTCTCGCCGAGCATGCAGAGCGACGTTACCCCGCAGGAGATTCTGAACGCGCAGAATGCCGCGCCGATCGTCGTGCCGCCCCCGCTGCCGGGGGACGAGAACCAGCCACCGCCCGAAGCGCTCGACCTGGTCGAGGAGAATCCGGCCCAGGGCGGTTCGGAGAGCTGATCCCGGCCGTGTTCTCGGCCAAGGCTTGACCGGTCCTCGCGGCGCGTGAGAATGCGCCCCGCCGAGAGACACCGGAGAGAACTATGGCCGACAAGCCCGAGATGTGGGGCGATCACGCGATCACCGCCGACGATCTGCACGCCTTCCCGATGGAGCTCACCTATGCGGGCGTGCCGAGCTTCCTGCGCCGGCCCTACCGCAAGGACCTCAGCGAGGCCGAGGTTGCCGTGGTGGGCGTGCCGTTCGATACGGCGACGACCAACCGGCCCGGCACCCGCTTTGGTCCGCGCGGCATCCGCGCGGCCTCGGTCGATCTGGCCTTCGAGCAGCTCGTCTACGGTTGGGATTTCCATCCAGTCAAGGATATGAAGATCGTCGACCATGGCGACGTACCCTTCGAGTTCTCGCTGCCTGCGGGCGTGCCCGACCAGATCGAGAAGTACGTTATCTGGATGCTCGAGCAGGACGTCATGGTGCTCACGCTGGGCGGTGACCACTTCATCTCCTGGCCGCTGATCAAGGCGCATGCCAACAAGCACGGCAAGCCGCTCTCGCTGATCCACTTCGATGCGCACTCCGACACCTGGGCGGACGAACACGACGAGGGCGTCAACCACGGCACGATGTTCTGGCACGCCACCAAGCAGGGTTATCTCGAACCCACCCGCTCGGCCCAGATCGGTCTCAGGACCGTCAATCAGGACCTCATGGGCTTCAACGTCTTCGACGCCCCCTGGGTCCACAGGCACGGCACCGACGCGGTGGTCGAGGAGGTTCGTCACATCGTCGGCGACAACAAGGCCTACCTCAGCTTCGACATCGATTGCCTCGACCCCAGTTATGCGCCGGGCACCGGGACACCGGTCTGCGGCGGGCTCACGAGCCACCAGGCGCGCGAGATCCTCAAGGGGCTTTCGGGCCTCAACATCATTGGTGCTGACCTCGTCGAGGTCTCACCGCCCTTCGATCATGCGGAGATCACGGCGCTGGCCGGCGCTACCCTGGCCCTCGACTTCCTCTGCCTCTTCGCGAAGGCGCCATGGCGCAAGGGGTGACGCCAATGCGTCCCTTCGTGTTCGTTCTGGCTCTCGCGGTGGCAGCACTGCCTGCGTCAGCGCAGGGCTATCTCACCAAAGACGAGAGTCATGACCAGGTCATCAGGGGCACGATTTCCGATGTGAAGGAGTACGGCAAGAGCCGGACGGAGACCTAATCACCCGGATAGGCGCTTTGAGAGCACCTATCAGGGGGGAGACGTTCTCGGGCACCTGGAAAGTCTCGGGCGAAGTTGCTCTGCACCGTCGATGGTGACGATCCCAATCTCGTCGGCTGCTGGGCCATCCTGCTCGACGGCGATCAGGTCACCTTTATAAGCGAACACGACAACAATGCCAGCACCGGAACGCTCTCGAAGGAGTAGGGCTACCGCCTCTCCACACTGCCATCCCGAGCGACCGGCGGGAGAGCCGGGATCCCGAATCGGCGGCGCTGCGGACCTTGTCCGGGATGACACTGCAGGTGCTACAGCGCTCTAACCTGCGGTGAGCTGCCGCACCCGACCAGTCCTCTTCCAACCCCACCGCGTCATGGTCCCACTCGATGGGGCAATCCACCGTCCGCCGTTCGAGCGTGCGGCTACTTTGGACGATGGATGCCCCGGTCAAGTCGGGGTATGACAGGGTTTGTTTTGGCCGTTCAGCCCGCTGCCAGCTGCCGGACCATGTCGTCTTCGTCGATGCCGGCGACGACGACGGGCTTCTTCATGGCATCGCGGCGGAAGGGCTCGCCGAGTTCCTGGTTGAGCACGACCTCGATGAAGGTGGTGACGCCCTGCTTCTGGGCCTCGCAGCTTTCCTTCAGCGCCGCGGTGAGTTCGTCCTGTGTCGTCGCCTGCACGCCCTTGAGACCGCAGCCCTCCGCCACCTTGGCGTAGGAGAGGTTCGGATTAAGCTCGGTGCCGACGAAGTTGTTGTCGTACCACAGCGTCGTGTTGCGCTTCTCTGCGCCCCACTGGTAGTTGCGGAAGATCACCATGGTGATGGCAGGCCAGCCCTCGCGGCCGCAGGCGGTCATCTCGTTCATCGAGATGCCGAAGGCGCCGTCGCCGGCGAAACCGACCACGGGCACGTCCGGGCAGCCGATCTTGGCACCCAGGATCGAGGGGAAGCCATAGCCACAGGGACCGAACAGGCCCGGCGCCAGATACTTCCTGCCTTCCTCGAAGGTCGGGTAGGCGTTGCCGATCGCACAGTTGTTCCCGATGTCGCTGGAGATGATCGCATCGCCCGGCAGACCGGCCTGAATCGCGCGCCAGGCCATGCGGGCGGACATGTGCTCGGGCTCGCGCGACCGCACGTCGGCGTTCCACGAGGTGCCGGGATCGTCGTCCTCGTGGTCCATGCTGGAGAGCTCCTGCAGCCAGGCCGACTTGGTCTGGTGGATCGTCGCCCTGCGTTCCTCGCGCCCGGTGTCGCCGGCCGTTGCCGAAAGCTGGGACAGGATCTGTCGCGCCACCTTGCCGGCGTCGCCGCAGATGCCGACCGTGACCTTCTTGGTCAGACCGATACGGTCTGGGTTCATGTCGACCTGGATGATTGCCGCTTCCTTCGGCCAGTAGTCGATGCCGTAGCCCGGAAGCGTGGAGAACGGGTTGAGGCGCGTGCCGAGCGCGAGCACGACATCGGCTTTGGCGATCAGCTCCATCGCCGCCTTCGAGCCGTTGTAGCCCAGCGGCCCGGCGGCCAGCGGATGAGAGCCGGGGAAGCTGTCGTTATGCTGATAGCCCGAGCAGACCGGCGCATCGAGTCGCTCGGCCAGCGTTTGGCAATCGGGGATCGCGCCGCCGATCACGACGCCCGCGCCCGACAGGATGACCGGGAACCTGGCACCGGACAGGAGCGCGGCGGCTTGGGCGATCGCGTCCTCGCCGCCGCCTTGGCGTTCCAGGCCGATCGACTGCGGCAACTCGATATCGACCTGCTGGGTCCAGATGTCGCGCGGGATGTTGATCTGGGCGGGTGCCGAGCGGCGCTGGGCCTGTTCGATCACGCGGTTCAACACCTCGGCGATGCGCGTGGCGTCACGCACCTCCTCCTGGTAGCAGACCATGTCCTTGAACAGCGCCATCTGCTCGACCTCCTGGAAGCCGCCCTGGCCGATCGTCTTGTTGGCCGCCTGCGGGGTGACCAGCAGCATGGGCGTGTGGTTCCAGTAGGCGGTTTTGACCGGGGTTACGACGTTGGTGATGCCCGGCCCGTTCTGGCCGATCACCATGCCGATCTGGCCGGTGGCGCGGGTCAGGCCGTCGCACATGAAGCCGGCGTTGCCTTCGTGCGCGACATCCCAGAAGGTGATGCCCGCCTTGGGGAAGAGATTGGAGATCGGCATGAAGGCCGAGCCGATGATGCCGAAGCAGTGTTCGATGCCGTGCTTCTGCAGAACCTTCACGAAAGCTTCTTCGGTCGTCATCTTCATGGTCGTCGTTTCCCTGTCGGTCTGTTGCGGGCGGACGTCCCCCGACCATCGTGGCGTGATCCTACGGCTGCGCTGTGACACCAGCTTAGTGCCAGTTGATCTCAAGACTTCGAGCCAGAGTCGGCTCAGACCCGCCCGGCCAGCAGCTCTTCGGCGATCGTCGCGAGCCGTTCGATGCCGGGCTCAATGCGCTCTTCGGGGATCGAGGAAAAACCGAGCCGCATGTGGTGCCGGCCGTCGCGCGGATCGGCGAAGTAGATGTCGCCAGGTTCGATGACGATGCCGTCCTCGAGCGCCAGACCGGCCAGCCGACAGGTGTCGAGCGTCTTCGGCCCTTCGAGCCAATAGGACGTGCCGCCGAAGGCGGGTGCGCGCGACCAGCCGGGGAAGTGCCGTTCGAGCGCCGCCCCCAGGGCCTTCCATCGGCTTGAGTACGTGCGATGCAGGCGCGCGACCAGTGCGTCGTGGTGACCGAGGGCTAGGAAGAGCGCGACGACCCGCTGGTTGTTGCCCGGCGGGTGGCGCAGCATCAGACGCCGCAGGGCGCGGACCTCGTCGATCAGTTTGCGCGGTCCGACGAGGAACCCCATGCGCAGGCCGGGCATGAGCGACTTCGAGAGGCTGCCGACATAAAGCACCCGTTCCGAGCCGCCGAGCGACTTCAGGGCCGGAGTCGGCGCGCCGCTGTAGTTGGTCTCGAACTCGTAGTCGTCCTCAATGACAAGCGAATCATGCTGGCCGGCCCATTCCAGAAGCGCGTAGCGCCGTTCGAGCGACATGGTCACGCTGGTCGGCGATTGATGGCTCGGCGTGACATAGACCATGGCGGCATCGTCGAGCCGGTCCGTGCGGATGCCGCCACGGTCAACCGGCACGGGGCGGACATCGGCCGACATCAGGCCAAAAATGTTGCGCACGTCGGGGTAGCCAGGATCCTCAATGGCGACCGGCGTGTCTAGCTTCACCAGCAGGCTCGATATCATATAGAGCGCATTCTGGGCGCCCATGGTGACGAGGATCTCGTCATCCGATGCGATAATGCCGCGCCGGGTCAAGACGCGCTGCCGCAGTTGCTCCACCAGCATGGGATCGTCTTCGGTGAAACGATCGTCGGTCCAAGCGTCGAGCCACTTGCGGCTCATCGCCTGGCGCATGCAGTCGCGCCAGTCGGCGATCGGAAACAGCGCGTCGTCGGCCTGGCCGTAGATGAAGGGGTAGGGGCAGTCGTGCCAGTTCCTTGGCTTGGCGATGTTGGTCTGGGCGCTGGGCCGGCGTCGCAGGCGTGAAGCCCAGTCGACCGGCGGCCCGGTCTCCCGCGCGGAGACGGTCCCGCAGTCCGGCGGCTCGACCATGCCGTCGCGAATCTGATCGGTAACGTAGAAGCCGGAACGTTCGCGCGCCTCGAGATAACCGTCGGCGGCGAGCGCCTGATAGGCCAGCATCACCGTGTTGCGCGAGACGTTGAGCCGCTGTGCCATCGCACGCGTGGACGGAATGGGCGCTCCGGCTGGCAGCTGTCCGGTCAGCATGGCTTCGACCAGACGCTCGCGAATCTGGTTCTGCAGCGTCGACGTCTCGAGCCGTTCGATGTGGATCATGCTGTCACGCATCGGCGATACCTCCAGCGGCGTGGCCCCATCACTCCGTCAATCTGGACCTACAAGAAGGCCAGAACACTCCCGCAGTATCAGCCCGATAATCCGAATCCAAGAGTCTGTGGAGTCCCTTGCCATGAACATGGTTGCCAAGCCGCTCGAGCAGTTCGTCAGCAATTCGCTGGAACAGCACTGGATGCCGTTCACTGCCAACGACGACTTCAAGTCTGCCCCCCGTCTGGTGACCAGGAGCGAGGGCATGTACCTCTGGAACCAGGACGGCAACCGTCTGATCGACGGCTCGTCGGGCCTGTTCAACGTGGCGGCGGGTCACGGCCGGCGCGAGATCGCCGACGCGGTCTACGCCCAGATGCTGCAGAACGACTACACCGCACCCTTCCAGCTCGGCCAGCCAACCTCGTTCGCGCTTGCGGCCAAGCTCAGCCAGATCCTGCCGGAACCCTTCAACCACGTGTTCTTCACGAACTCCGGTTCCGAATCGATCGATACGGCGCTCAAGATCGCCATGGCCTACCACCGCGCCAATGGGCAGTCGCAGCGCCTGCGATTCGTCTCGCGTGAGCGCGCCTACCACGGCGTCAACATGGGTGGCGTCTCGCTCTCGGGCATGGTGAAGAACCGTGAGACCTTCCCTGTCACGATGCCCAACGTCGTGACGATCCGTCACACTTGGGATCCGGAGAACTGCTTCACGCGCGGCCAGGCCAAGCGCGGGGCGGAGTTCGCCGACGACCTGCAGCGCCATTGCGAGACCTACGGCGGTGCAACCATCGCTGCAGTCTTCGTGGAGCCCGTAGCCGGTTCGACCGGCACGCTGGTGCCGCCCAAGGGTTACCTGCAGCGCCTGCGTCAGCTGTGCGACGAGCACGGCATCCTGCTTGTGTTTGATGAGGTCATCACCGGCTTCGGCCGGCTTGGTGCGCCGTTTGCGTCGCACAGCTTCGATGTCACGCCCGATATCATAACCATGGCCAAGGCCCTGACCAACGGTGCCATTCCCATGGGTGCGGTCGCTGTGCGCGACTCGGTCTATGAGACCGTCACCAATGCCGCGCCGGAGAACGCCATCGAGTTCTTCCACGGTTACACCTATTCGGCGCATCCGGCGGCCTGCGCGGCCGGCCTGGCGACGCTCAAGATCTACGAGGACGAAGGTCTCTTCGAGCGCGCAGCCGCGCTGTCGGATTACTTCCTGGATGCGATCTGGTCGCTCAAGGAGATCCCCGTCGTGCGCGACCTCAGGGGCTACGGTCTGATGGCTGGCGTTGAGGTGTTTCCGGAGGAGGGTAAGCCTGGCGCACGCGGCAACGCCCTGCAGAAGACGCTTTTCTGGAACGGCTGCCACGTCAAGTGGACGGGCGACAGCGCCATCGTGGCCCCCCCTCTGATTGCCGAGCGCCAGCACATCGACGAGATTGTCGACTGCATCAGGAAGACGCTCGAGGAGATCTGACGCCTCGTGACCGCCGCGTTGCTCGTACTCAACTGCGGTTCCTCGTCGGTCAAGTTCGCCCTCTTCGACCGCGCGCTCGAGCGCCTGTTCGACGGCCAGGTGGAGAACATCGGCGACGGACTGACGCCGCGGCTCAAGACATCTGCTGGCGGCGACGATCTGCCCAACGATCTCTCGGATCACGTCGATGTCCTTGGCCATCTTCTGGTCGACGTCGTTCCGCCGCGTGCCGGGCGGATCGTCGGTGTCGGGCATCGTGTCGTTCACGGCGGCACCGGTTTCGATGCACCGGTGCGCATCGAGCCGACGACGCTTGAGGCGATCACCGCCCTTGCGCCTTTTGCACCGGCGCACCAGCCGCACAATCTGGCCGGCATCGCCGCGGTTGGCCGCACGATGCCCAAGGTGCCGCAGGTTGCCTGTTTCGACACGGCGTTCCACCGCACCATTCCCGAGCACCGCCAACTCATGCCGCTGCCCCGGCGTTTCGCCGATGCCGGTCTGCGACGCTTCGGCTTTCACGGGCTCTCCTATCAGAGCATCTGCACGCGCCTGCCCGATCTTCTCGGCGCCCGCGCTTCGGGCCGCATCGTGATCTGCCATCTGGGCAACGGTTGCAGCCTGGCCGGCGTCGTTGACGGCAAATCGGCTTACACCTCAATGGGCTTCACACCTCTGGACGGACTCATGATGGGCCGCCGGCCCGGCCGCCTCGATCCCGGCGCCGTGTTGTGGCTGGTGAACCATCACGGCGGTGATGTCGGCGTGGTCGACGAACTGCTCAACCGCGAGGCTGGCCTGGCTGGGGTCTCTGGCCTCTCGCCAGATATGCGAACGCTGATGGTCACTGACGACGACAGGGCTGAACTTGCGGTAACGATGTTCGTCGATTGCCTCGTCCAGGAGATCGGCGGCGCCGCCGCGGCGATCGGTGGTCTCGACGCGCTGATCTTCACCGGCGGCATCGGCGAGAATGCCGCGCCGATCCGAGAACGCACCACCGAGGCCCTAGCCTGGATGGGAGTCCGGATCGATCGCGATGCCAACAGACTGCAGCGCAGCACCATCAGCACGCCGATGTCGGATCCGTCGGTGCATGTCGTCGCGACCGACGAGGAGCATATAATCGCATTGGCTGTAATGAATCTGTCATGATTACCCGAAAATGTGGCTGAATGGGTTGTCTCACAACCCCAACTCCCTATAGTGCGGCTTTGGATTATGTGCTGGAGGATGTCATGCCACGTTCTGTTATTGTTCTGTTGTTCGGTGCTCTCTCTCTCTCTCCATGGGAGCATGTTCCACGATTGTCGAGGGCACTTCTCAGGAAATAGGTGTTGCAACCGAACCGCCAGGCGCGTCGTGCGACATCCACCAAGGTGATGCCTATCTCGGGACGATTGTGCCGACACCGGGTTCCATCACGGTCGCGAAGGAGTCGAGTTCGATCCTCGTGTCCTGTGAAAAGGATGGATACCAGAATGCCAGTAAACATTTGGACCCGGATTTTGCCGCAATGACTGCGGGCAACATTATTTTCGGCGGCCTGGTTGGTGTAGTCGTTGACGCGGTATCGGGTGCCAGCAACAAGTATCCGAACTCCGTTTCCTTGGTCTTGCGTCGGAAAACAAGCGAGGCTCTTATCGAATAGGGCAGCCGGTATTCTGGCTTGTGCTCGACGGCCGAGGCTCTACGGTCACCCGGTGATTCGAAACCGGATACAAGCCGAGGCCACGAGTTCCCGCCCTGATCGCCCTCTCCGTTGCCGCACTGCTAGCCGCCTGTGCCACGGTGGTGACTGGCACGACCCAGGATATCGTCATCACGACCCAGCCCGACGGTGCGGTCTGCGTGCTCGAGCGGGATGGCGACGTTATCGCGACGATCGAATCGACGCCCGCCACCGTCGAGATCGAGTGCGCTCGGACACCGATCAGACTCGGTTGCAGCTAGGCCTATCATCTCGACGCCAACCGCGTCGTGTGATCTCGGATTTCGAGGGCTTTGCGGCCAGCAGCATCGTGTCCGGTGCGCTGGTCGGCATCGTCGTCGACGCCTCCTCGTCCGGCGCAGTCAACGAGTACCCCGATGAGATCCCGGTGATGCTGCCGCCGGCCAGCTTCAACTCAGCTGACGAACGCGATGCCTTCTTCGACGTTCTGGAGGCCGATACCCAGTATCGCGCTGGCGAGGTGCTGTCGGCGGCCCAAGCGAGCGGGCTATGCCGCAAGAACCCGGACAATCGGGACTGCGTCGCCCTGCTGTTCGGAGATCGAGAGCGGTCAACGGCAGGAGTTCGTGCTGATCGAGGAGCAGCGTTCGACCACAACGGTCGGCAGGTGATCCGAGGCAGAACGTTCCGCCCCGTCCTAGATCGTCTGTGCGGTCGAAATGATCCCGTCGACCTCCGGCTTGAGGTGGTCGAAATAGTGCAGGCGCGGTGCCGTGAAGATGATCAGGTGCAGGCGTCCGTTCATGATCGCGGCCGTGGCGAGGGTGCGATACTCGAGATCGTTGCTCTTGGTCGCGAACGAAAACTCGAACTGCACACCCTCGGCGCCGGCAAATGTATGCGGCCGGACGTACTGCGTCGTGATCGGGCCGGTCGAATAGAACCGTGAGATCGAGTCCTCGACGAGTTCCTGGATGTCGGACGCTGACATGTCGGCGCGATAGACGGCGAACGGCCGCTCGTCGCCCTTGGCCACGAACATCGGATTGCCATCGTCGAGGGCTGCGTAGATCAGGATCTGATTGAGCGGCAGACCATCGGCCGTCCAGACCGCGGTCGGCCCCTGCTGCGGAAGATAGCTCTCGCCGATCTGCGACCACGACTGGCCCGTCTGAAGGCTCAGGTCGCCGACTTGGATACGCCCGGTGTCGATTTTCTTGTAGGGCGCGCAGGCGGCGGCGGCGAGGATCAGGATGGCAGCGATCAGTCGGGTCGTCATGGTCGAGGCTCCCGGTCAGGTTGACGGCAGGTAGGAACGGATGAGTTCGGCGTCGGGCGCATCCGGTGCGCGGCGCAGGTATTCGCTGAAGGCGTCTGCGGCGAGATCGTCGCGGCCCTGGCGCTGATGGATCAGCCCGATCGCACGCCATGTCTCCCCAGGCGAGCCTTCCATGCCGGCCGCGTCGTCGAAGAGGCCCAGGGCGCGGTCGAGATCGCCGCTCCGGCCGCGCAGGCGATAGACCTCGCCCAGATAGTAGGTCAGCTGGCCGTCGCCCGGCTCCTGCCGCTGCAGCCGCTCGATCACGACGATTGAACGTTCCGGCTGGCGCAGGCCGACCTCGTCTTCGAGCATCTGCCCGCGCAGGTAGCGAACCTCCTCCAGATAGGGCGTCTTGCCGATCTCGGCGACCGAGCTGTCGTAACGAGTCGCGGCTGCGCGCAGGGTGTCGCGGCGCTCTTCGGGCTGGGGGTGGGTGGCAAAGAAGATGTCGGTCTGCCTGGTGTGCGGATCGGCCGCCGACTCCTCGATCAGGTTCTGCCAGACCAGCGGGGCCTGATCGGCGGCGTACCCGGCGCCGGTCATGAGGTCGAGTCCGATCGCGTCGGCCTCGCGCTCCTGGTCACGGTTGTAGGCGTAGATTTCCGCAAGGGCGACGAGAGTGGGAAGATTCGCGAGCGTGCCGCCGCCGGCAACGGCGATCCCCATGCCGAAGAGCTGGGCGGTAGTCACCGACGCGCGAATCGTGCGCCAGCGCTCCAGGCTGTGGCGTTCGATGAAGTGGCCGATCTCATGGCCGATGATGGTGGCAAGCTGGGCCTCGTTTTCGACGCGTAGCAGCAGGCCGGACCAGACCTCCATCATGCCGTTGGGAGCCATCGACGCGTTGAAGTAGGGCGTGTTGACGAGATAGACTCGGAGGTTCGTGCAGTGCGATCCCGCCAGACGGCAGGCGACGTCGGTCAGATAAGCCTCGGCATTGCCTTCGTCGATGCGCGCCGGCGAACGTTCGAGCTGCGTCTCGAAGTCATCGAAGAGTTGCCAGAGCCCGGCCTCGTCGGTGTGGGCGGCAGGCTGATGATCACTCTGCAAACGTCCGGTGTCGAGCGTCTGACAGGACGTGATAAGCGGCATCGTGCAGGTGCACAGACCGCCCAGTAACGCACGCCGGTTCAGCATCATGTGCTCGGCAGACCGCTCATGAGATCGTCGACCGCCGCGCCGGCATCTTTGGGATTGCGCAGGTCGCCGCTTTCACGCACCAGCGATCCGAACCACGCCACCTCGCCGGTATCCAGGTCGACCAGCGTGGCGTATCCCATCTGGGTGCCGCCTTGGGCGTAGCCGAAGAGAACGGCCGTTGCGATGTTCATCAGGACCCGTCCGTCCGACGAGTGGCTGTCCTTCATGAAGACGAAGAGCGCGTAGTCGGCCCGGCTGTGCTGGCGCAGAAGCGCAACCGCCTTGCCCATGGTCCAGTCGAACTCAGACGATTTGTTCGGCAGCCGCAGTCCGGGGACATAGCGATATTGCAGCATGGCACGGCCGACGACCTCGTGCAGCTTCATGATCTGGTGCATCTCGTCCTGCTTGTCGGCCGGAACGTCCTCAAAGGCGAAGGGAATGGGCTCGACACCGCGCTCGGCGCTCTCGGCATTGATTGCGGCGGCAACATTTTCGCGAGCCGCAGCGGTCCAGTCGGCACGCGGCTCTTCTAGGCCGCCGGCGGTCAGTTCGTAGATCTGGATGTCGAGCGGCATCAGCAGGATCGCCTGATCGGTCGGCGAGAACTCGGGAGGCGCGGTGGGATGAGATGCCTGCTGGGCCGCACAGGCCGAAAGCATGACGCCCAAGGCCGCGACAAGGCCGCAGCGCAGCAACGGTCGAGACATGGTGACATCCCCCATCCAACGAGAACCGCAGCTGAGGGTAACAACACTCGATGGCGGATTTGAAGCGTTTTCCGACAAACAGACGACTGAAGCCCTGTCTGCATCAGGCGCGGGCGTCCTCGGCGACCATCGCGGCATACTTCTCACCGATCATGATGGCAGGAGCATTGGTGTTGCCCGACACGACAGTCGGCATGAGGTCGAGCAATCGGCGACGCGCAGATTGTCGATGCCCTGCATGCGCAGCCGCTCGTCGACAACGGTCATGGGGGTCAGGCCCCATCTTGCAGGTCGTCGGCGCCTCGCGGATCGCGGCGGTCCCGGCGAGGGTACCGCTGGTCGAGTCTTCGGACACTGTCCGGGCCTATCAACGAAACGTGGTCCGTAACGCCTGCGGCTTCCGCGCTGTCAGGCAACGCCCCTGCCTAGCAGGCGTTCTGCAGGAACTGCTCAAAACATTCGAACCCCTGCTGCGCAACGCCGGCTAAGAGGTCGTCGCGATCCCGAAAGTGGCGATAGGGTGCGGCGGCGCTGACACCGGCCGAGCGCGCCGCCTCGGCGAAGGTGAAGCCACCCGTACCCTTCGCACCGATCAGGTTCAGTGCGGCCTCGATCAGCGCCTCGCGCAGGTTGCCGTGATGGTACTTGCGTCGCTACCCGGAGCGATCATCGTCGTGTTTGTCGTTGGACCAAGCCATGTGAAGGGTCTTTGACATCAATTTCCAACGCGACGCAGCAAACGCCTGAAACGGCAGGCGCATTCTAACCGTTCAGCTTGGGAAGATGCGGCAGCTCGCCGAACTCAATGCCCTCGTCGCGCAACTCTTCGGCCTGCTCCTTGGTCGCCTGGCCGTAGATGTTCCGCTTGTCGGCCTCGCCGTAATGAATCTTCTTGGCTTCCTCGGCGAACTTTGCGCCGACATTGTCGAAGTTCTGCTCCACGTGCTCCTTTACCGCCCGCACCATGGCCATCATCTGACCCGCCTTCTCCTTCTGCTGGGCAAGCGTGACCTGATCGGATGTCGGCGTCGAAGCCTCAGATGGCGGATTCATGCCCTTGGCCGAGGCCTTGGTCGTCGCCACATTCGGTGCCATCAGGGCTTTCTCGATGTGCGTGTCACTGCAGATCGGGCACGCGATCTCGCCCGCCTTGGCCTGAGCCTCAAAGGTTGCCGTACCGGCAAACCAGCCTTCGAAGACGTGGCCGTTGCCGCATTTCACGTCAAACACGATCATGACGTGGAAGACTCCTGCAAAATCAAATCGTTAGGTCTGGCTCAACGGAAACTATATAGGGCCTTGACCCCACTGAACAAGGTGACAACACGATGACAGAACCGTCGCATCACCATGATGCTTCGCAGGCTCCTAGCGACTGGATCACCCGGTTTGCACCGCTGGTGCCGCCGGACGGGGCGGTGCTTGACCTTGCCGCGGGTGGCGGACGACACAGCCGCCACTTCCTGGAACGCGGCCATAGCCTTACCGCTGTCGACCGCACCATTGAGGGGCTTCACGACCTTCTGAACGCGGATCGGGCCGAGGTCCTGGAGCATGATCTGGAGGATGGCAGCCCCTTGCCTCTGCCGGAGCGTATCTTCGACGGTGTGGTGGTCACCAACTACCTCTATCGTCCCATTCTCCCGGACATCGTTGCTGCCGTCGCATCAGGCGGCATCCTGCTCTACGAGACCTTCGCGCTCGGCAACGAACGTTTCGGCCGCCCGCGCAATCCGGACTTCCTGCTCAAGCCCGGCGAGTTGCTCGACGCTGTCGCCGGTCACCTGCGCGTTCTGGCTTACGAAGATCTGATCGTCGACACGCCGGCTCCGGCCGCTGTGCAGCGCATCTGCGCGCAGCGCGAGGCCTGAGGCCTACTCCGCCGCCTGGCGTTCTGCCGTGTGCGGTCCGGTGTAGGGACGGTCGTGATCGAGCGCCGGGATCGTGGCGCGTACCTTGGCAACCTCGGCAAGGTCGGCCTCGGCGATGCAATAGCCGACATCGGTGCCGGCATCGGCCAGCACATTACCCCAAGGCCCGATGATCAGTGAATGGCCGCAGGTGCGGCGAGCGCCGGGGTGATTGCCGGTCTGGCACGGGGCGAAGACGAAGGCACCGCACTCGATGGCGCGCGCCCGCAGAAGAACCTCCCAGTGGGCATCGCCCGTAACCTTGGTGAAGGCCGCTGGCACGGTGAGCATCACGGCACCGGCCCGCGAGAGATTGCGATAGAGTTCCGGGAAGCGCAGGTCATAGCAGATCGTCATGCCCAGCCCGCCCCAAGGCGTCTCGGCCAGCACAGCCTTGTCACCGGGGTTGAACATCACGGACTCGCGGTAGCGGGAGCCATCGGGAAGATCGACGTCGAACATGTGGATCTTCTCGTAGTCGGCCACGGTGCAGCCCTCGGAATCAAACAGGAATCCGTGATTCGCGAGCGAGCCGTCCGCCCGCAGCGCGGCCACGGAACCTGCCTGCAGCCAGACACCGGTCTCCTTCGCAACCGCTGCAAAGGCCTTCAGTGCCGGATGATCGGCTGGCCGGTAGGCGTTCTCGAGCCGGTCCTCCTCGCTCGCCGCCATCAGCGCCACGTTCTCGGGAAGGCCGACCAGATCGGCACCGGCGGCCGCCACCTTACGCACGAGGTCGCACGCGGCAGCGACATTCTCGGTCATGTCGAGCTGCGCATTCACCTGAACGCAGGCGATCTTGAGTTTGGTCATGCGGCCAGTCCCAGTTTCCCGTCGAGCTCCCCGGCGTGTTCGAGAGCGTAGAGCTCGTCGCAGCCGCCGATCAGCTCGTCGCCGATAAAGATCTGCGGCACAGTGCGGCCGCCCCCGGAACGCTCGGTCATCTCGGCGCGCTTGACCTGGCTCATCGTCACGTCGATCTCGTCGAACGCAACGCCCTTGGCCTTCAGCATTTGCTTGGCGCGCACGCAGAAGGGGCAGAACATGGTGGTGTACATAACGACATCGACCATGACGGGCTCCTCCGGGAGGCTGGACCTTATAATGCTTTCCGCAGGCGCGAAACGATCAGGCTCAAGTGGTTTCGCGCACCACGCGTGCAAGGGTGATGACACCCACGTGACCGGCACCCGCACGCTTCAACGCCTTGGCGCAGGCGTCGACCGTCGCGCCCGTGGTCATAACGTCGTCGACAACGACGACGCTGGCACTCACGATGATTCCCTTGTACCGCGTCCGTATGGCAATCGCACCGCGCAGGTTCTCTATCCGCTGGCGACGATTGAGACCGCCCTGTGACGGCGTCGCGCGTCGCCTGACCAGGAGATCCGGTGTCGGGCGCAGGCCTCGCTTCTTCGCCAGCGCGTTTGCGAGCAGTGCCGACTGGTTGTAGCGCCGCCGCCAAAGACGTGTGCGATGAAGCGGAACAGGACAGATCAGGTCGGCTTCGCTGAGCAACGCGCTTCCCGCGCCGTCGAGCCATGCCGTGAAGGCTTTCAGGTGGTGAAGCTTGTCGCTGCGCTTGAACCCGACGATCAGGCGCGCCGCGAGATCGTTGTAGCGCAAGGCCGAACGCGCCTCGTCGAAGGCCGGGGGATGCGCTAGGCACCCACCGCAGATTGCATCCGGCCCTTCGTCGTGACCGAACGGCAGACCACAGCTCGCGCAATAGGGCGATGCGATCATGTCAAGCTCAAGCCAGCAGGACGGGCATAACGCACTGACTCCATCGACGATGATGCCACAGGCCAAGCATCGTTGCGGCAGGACGGTATCGAGGGCCCGTCGTGCGGCACGGCCCAAGGCAGTGGTCTGCGACATGGTGTGATTCCACGCCGGCGCACACACGCCGTCAACCACCGATTGCCCCGCGCTCCGTGAGCGTGCACAAGACTGCATGAACGACGCCCAGGCCCCGTTCGACACACGTGCTCTCCGGCTCCATCGCGACCGGGCTGCCGGCAACGCGACCGACAGCACGGAGTTCCTGTTCCACCAAGTCGGGCTGCGCTTGCTCGACCGGCTCGATGACGTCAAGCGGATGTTCCCCGTTGCCGTCGAGCTCGGTGCGCGCGACGGCACCCTGCGATCCGGTCTCGAACAGCGCAACGGCATCACCTGGCTTCTTCAGACCGACCGGTCATCCGGCTTCGGCCGCATGGGTCGCGGGCCCCGTCTCGTCTGCGATGATGACCTGCCGCCCTTGGCGGAGTCTTCGGCCGATCTCGTGGTCAGCAACCTCTCGCTCCACTGGGTCAACGACCTGCCCGGCTGCCTCTCGCAGATCCGCTGCGCGCTGAAACCTGACGGCCTCTTGCTGGCTGCCATTCTCGGCGGCGAAACGCTCCATGAGTTGCGGACCGTCTTGGCGGAGGCCGAAATCGCCATCACTGGCGGTCTCTCGCCGCGTCTCTCGCCGATGGTCGATGTACGGGATGCCGGCGCCCTCCTTCAGCGTGCGGGGTTCGCGCTGCCGGTCGTCGACATCGACCGGCTCGACGTCGACTATCCCGATGCACTCGCCCTGATGCGCGACCTGCGTGCCATGGGCGAGACCAACGTCGTGAGTGAACGCCCTCGTGGTCTCGCGAGGCGCGATGTCCTGCTGCCGGCCATAACGCTCTACGCCGAGAGGTTCGGCAACGCGAGCGGACGCGTCCCGGCGACCTTCGACGTCATCTACCTGACGGGCTGGTCGCCGCACGAATCGCAACAGCAGCCTCTGCGTACCGGCAGCGGCCAGACCCGCCTCACCAATATCCTTGGCGATGAGGACTGAAACGAGTTGCACTGAAGAACATCGCTTGTTTGACTTTATCCCTTCCTGGGGGATAGGATAATCATATGAAACACGTGACGCATGACGACGTGATCAAGCGACTGAAGCGCGCCGACGGGCACCTCCGCAAGGTCATCCAGATGATCGGAGACGAACGCGCCTGCATCGATGTGGCGCCGCAGCTTCACGCCGTCTGCAAGGCGGTCGAGCAAGCCAAGCGAATCTACGTGCACGATCACGTCGACCACTGCCTCGACGCCGGTGTCTCGCGATCGGGCAAGACTGCCCGTTCCTTGGTCGCCGAGTTGAAGGAGATCACTCGCTACCTCTAGGTCATGGATATCACCGCGCTCATTGCCCAAGGGACACTGGAACCGTCACACTCTTCGCCATGGCGTTGCTGCTCGGCGCTCTCCACGGTCTAGAGCCCGGCCACAGCAAAACCATGATGGCAGCGTACATTATTGCCGTTTGCGGCCGGGCCCTTCAGGCAGTGCTTCTCGGCATATCAAAGGAAATCTCCCACAGTGTCATCGTCTGGGTCCTGGCGATTCTCGGCCTGCTGATGATCTACTCAGGCTGGAGCCACAGCGCCTCGATCGGATTGTGACGAAGCGGAACCGGGGACGGTTCCCCACTCTTCGCATGAATTCGATCGAGATCGAAAAGCTAGAGCAGGTCCCGCAACATGGCGACCAGGGGCTCGTCGGCCGGGGGCATGGGATAGGTACGCATGCGAACCGGACATACCCACTTCAGCTCCGTGTGTTCCAGGGCCTGCACCTGTCCGTCCCATTTCCGGCAGACGTAGAGCGGCATCAGCAGATGGAAGTCGTCGTAGGCGTGGCTCGCGAAGGTGAAGGGTGCGAGGCACGACTCGGTGACGTCGATCGCGAGCTCTTCCCTGAGTTCGCGGATAAGGGCCGCTTCCGGCGTCTCGCCGTCACCGACCTTGCCGCCAGGGAACTCCCACAAACCCGCCATGGCCTTGCCTTCGGGTCGCTTCGCGATCAGAACCCGGTCATCGGCGTCGACCAAGGCGCAGGCCACAACCAGAACGCTCTTCATTGCAGTTCCTCGGACCAGAACAACCGGTAGGCTTCGCACAGAATGCCGCGTCCGCGGGCCGGAGCAGGCAGGACGTGCTCGCCAAACCGCCGGAGGCCGGCCTTGGCCAAGACCCGGCACGAGGCGGTATTCTCGATCATGGCATAGGCTTCGATCAGATCGAGCCGGAGATAGCCGAAGCCAAAGCGGATCAGCGACCGTGCTGCTTCTGTCGCATAGCCGTTGCCCCAGGCCCAGGGGGCGTAGGCATAACCGAGCTCGCCCGTCATGCGGTCGTCCGACAGCGTGATGTCGGCCACGCCGATCATATCCTCGCTTTCATGGGGGATCACGGCAAAGACCCAGCCGCCACCCTCGCGCCGTTGCGCGACAGCCTGCTTGGTAAAGGCCTCGGCACAGCCCGGCGGATAGGGATGCGGGATGTTCGCCGTGTAGCGCGCGACCTCCCAGAGCCGTGCAAAACGGTTGAGCGCAAGCGCATGCGCCGGAACCAGCGGCTCCAGCACTAGACGTTCTGTCGTGATGGTCTGCGGTGCGTTGACTGGCACGCGCGTCCCCTGAATCTGCAGATCGCCCCTACCCCATTCTTCCCGCGTGCGCCACGTCTGGCGGCCGTGTTAGGCGGCCCGGTCCACAACGGTTTTTGCACCCTATGCCCTCGTCCGAGCCGGCTATGCCGAGGCCTACCACTAGACCTAAATGCTGTCGTGGATCAGGGCGGCCTATCTCTTCCTGTCGAGCCTGCAGGTTGTCGCCAAACACGCACTCCGCGGCCTGAAGGACTCGCTGGTGCCGATGTGGCTCATGGCCGCCAGCCTGTGGGGCGGCGGTCTCGCGGGCGGTCCACTGCTGGCTTGCAGCCTGGAACTTGGTGCAGCCGGTCTTTGGTATGCACTAGCCGGCGGAACCTTCTTGGCCAGCGTGCTGATGGCACTGCGCTTCGAACGTTTGACCCGCACTCAGGTGCGGTAGTCGGCGTTGATCTCAATGTAGCCGTGGGTCAGATCGCAGGTCCAGACGGTGGCTTTGCCGCGCCCGACCCCGACGTCGATATGGATCACGATGTCCTGGCCGGCCATGTGCGCCGCGATCAGCGCCTCATCGTAGTCGAACGGCGGCGCGCCTTTGATCGCGACGGCATGGCCACCGACGTGAATATCCAGGCTGGTCTCGGCGATATCCTCGCCCGACTTGCCGACCGCCATCACGATGCGACCCCAGTTCGCATCGCCGCCCGCGATCGCCGTCTTGACAAGCGGCGAGTTGGCGATGGCAAGCCCGATCCGGCGGGCCGCGCGGGCTGATTTCGCTCCGGATACAGCGACTTCAATGAACTTCTGAGCGCCCTCGCCATCCCGAACGACCTGGTGTGCAAGATCAAGGCAGACCGCATCCATGGCCTTGCGGAAGGCGCGCAGGGCAGGATCGCAGACCTTGGTCACGGACGGATGTTTGGCGTGGCCGGTGGCAAAGAGCTGCAGCGTGTCGCTGGTTGAGGTATCGCTGTCGACGGTAATGCTGTTGAAGGACTGGTCGGCCGCCGTCTGCAGCAGCGCCTGGAGCACAGCAGCGGGAAGCTTCGCATCGGTGAAGACATAGGCCAGCATGGTCGCCATGTCGGGGGCGATCATACCCGAGCCTTTGGCGATGCCGGTGATCGTCACCGGCCTGCCACCGATCTCTGTCACAACCGACGCCCCCTTGGGGAAGGTGTCGGTGGTCATGATGGCCACGGCGGCATCGTGCCAGGCACCCGGCTTCAGACGTTTATGAAGCTCCGGCAGTTCCTTGACGATCTTGGCGATCGGCAGGGTTTCGCCGATCACGCCGGTCGAAGCGACATAAACATCACCGGCACGCGCACCGATGAGATCGGCAACCCCCTGGGCAGCAGCTTTGACCGCGTCATCGCCCGCCTTGCCCGTGTAGACGTTGGCGTTGCCCGAGTTGACCACCAGCCCCCTTGCACGGCCCTTCGGCAGGTTCTTACGGCACCAGCGTACCGGCGCACCGGCCGTCCTCGACTTGGTGAACACGCCCGCCACCGTCGCCGGCTTCTCGAACGTTGCCAACATCAGGTCGAGCTTGGTGCTTGATGCCTTGATACCGCAACGACCGGTCCCCAAGCTGACGCCCGCGACCGGATGCATCACCGGGAAACGTTCCGGCGCCAGCGGCGAGACCGCGGTAGCGGGGGCCTTGGCCATGGCGTTAGGCCCTATTCGGTCAAGAGGTCCGGGATCACAATCTCCACATCGGCGTCGGCATTCAAGCGCTCCAACTCGTCGATCACCGCATCGCGCGCCAGCATCTCAGTTATTTCCTCGCGGGTCGGCATCGGCAGAACGCGGCGCTCCTCCATCTTGATGACATGCCAGCCAAACGGCGACTGCACGGGCCCGGAAACCTCACCGGCCTGAAGAGCATACGCGGCGGCCTCGAACTCAGGCACCATGTCGCCCTGACGGAACCAACCAAGATCGCCGCCCTCGGCGCCCGACGGTCCGATCGAAAGCTCCTTGGCCAGCTCGGCGAATTCCTCGCCCGCCTTGGCGCGGTCGGAGATCTCCTGTGCTTCGGCTTCGGTACCAACGAGAATGTGACGGGCACGGACCTCATCGGACATGCCACTGGACCCCCACTCGGCGATCATCTGGTCGTAAGCCGCCTGAATGGCCTCATCTGTAAGCGCCGCCTCGACCTTCTGCTGCATGTAGTACTCGCTAAGCAGGTCACCCTCGAGCACCGCAAGCTCGGTCTGATAGAACTCGTCCCGGTCGACACCGTCGGCCCTGGCGGCCGACACGATCAGCTCCTGGTTGATCAGCCGCTCCAGCACGGGTCCGAAGAGCTCCTCGATCGGCCCCTGCTGGTACTCGGCGGGTAGCTGGATGATGTAGGCGGCAACATCGTCACGCGTTATTTCGATGCCGTTGACGCGGGCGACCACATAGTTGTTGTCGAGGCTCTCGTCCTCCTGGGCATGAACGATCGGCGCACAGGCGATCGTTGCGGTCGCCAAAAGGGCGGTCATGGCTCGTTTCATCAAGGTTACTCCAGGGGCTTCAGCGGCGCTAGAGACCATATCGTGCGCTCGTGCACAAGCCGGTGACGATCACGATCCGGCGATTGTCCAATCGTTGACAGTCAAACGGCTGGCCCCTATCTGTCCGGGGACAGCGGCGCCCGGAATCCGGGCGAAACACGGATGATCATCTGATGCTCGGCGCTTTCGCGAGCCGTATCTTAGGATCGGCAAACCAACGGCATGTTAAGAAACTGGGCAAGACGGTCGACCGGATCAACAGCTTGGAGCCTTCGCTCGAGAATCTGAGCGATTCCGAGCTGACCGCGAAGACCGACGAGTTTCGCCGGCGTCTTGCGGACGGCGCGGAACTCGACGATCTCCTGATCGAGGCCTTCGCCGTGGTGCGCGAGGCAGCCAAGCGCACTCTCGGCCAGCGCCATTTCGATGTTCAGTTGCTGGGCGGCATGGTGCTGCACGGCGGCAACATCGCCGAGATGAAGACCGGTGAAGGCAAGACGCTCGTCGCCACGCTGCCGGTCTACCTGAATGCGCTGACAGGCAACGGTGTGCATGTTATCACGGTTAACGACTACCTAGCCCACCGCGACGCCGAGTGGATGGGCCAGATCTACCGTTTTCTCGACATGACCGTGGGCGTGATCGTTCCGGGCCTTGATGATTCGGAACGCAAGGCAGCCTACGCTTGCGACGTAACCTACGGCACCAACAACGAGTTCGGCTTCGACTATCTGCGCGACAATATGAAGTTCTCGCTCGAGACCATGGTGCAGCGCGGCCAGAATTTCGCCATCGTCGACGAGGTCGACAGCATCCTGGTCGACGAGGCGCGGACTCCGCTCGTGATCTCGGGACCGACCGAGGACTCCTCGGAGATGTACCGCAAGGTCGATGCGCTCATCCCGAAGCTTGATGACGAAGACTACGAGAAGGACGAGAAGCAGCGGGCGGTTTCGCTGACCGACGACGGCAGCGAGAAGATGGAGCAGATCCTCATCGAAGCCGGGATGATGGAGGACGGCAAGCTCTACGACATTCAGAACGTCAGTCTGGTCCACCACGTCAACCAGGGTCTCCGCGCCCACAAGCTCTTCACGCGCGATGTCGACTACATCGTCAAGGGCGGCAAGGTCGTCATCATCGACGAGTTCACCGGCCGCATGATGGAGGGCCGACGCTATTCCGAGGGTCTGCATCAGGCGCTGGAAGCCAAGGAAAAGGTCGAAATTCAGACCGAGAACCAGACACTTGCCTCGATCACCTTTCAGAACTACTTCCGACTCTATGGCAAACTCGCTGGCATGACCGGCACGGCTATGACCGAGGCCGGTGAGTTCGCCGAAATCTACAACCTCGACGTTGTCGAAATCCCGACCCACCGCGCGATGATCCGCAAGGACCGGGACGACGAGGTCTACCGCACGGCCAAGGAGAAGTACGAGGCGATTGTCGAGTTGATCGTCAACTGCCACGAACGGGGCCAGCCCGTGCTCGTCGGCACGGTCTCGATCGAAAAGTCCGAGCTGATCGCTGCACTCCTGAAGAAACGCGAGATTAAGCACAGCGTTCTCAACGCGCGTTACCACGAACAGGAGGCGACCATCGTCGCCCAGGCGGGCCGTCTCGGCGCGGTCACCATCGCGACTAACATGGCGGGCCGCGGCACCGACATTCAGCTCGGCGGCAACGCCGACATGCGCATTGAGCAGGAGCTCGCCAAGGTCACAGACGATGGCAAACGCGCACGCGAGATCGAACGCATCCAGAGCGAGGTCACGGCTGAGCGGGAAAAGGTCCTTGAGGCCGGCGGTCTCTACATTCTCGGCACAGAGCGCCACGAAAGTCGGCGTATCGACAATCAGCTGCGCGGCCGCTCAGGCCGCCAGGGCGATCCCGGTGCGTCAACCTTCCTTCTGTCGCTCGAAGACGATCTGATGCGCATCTTCGGCTCAGAGCGCCTCGACAGCATGCTGCAGAAACTCGGCCTAGAGGAAGGCGAGGCGATCGTCCATTCCTGGGTCAACAAGGCCATCGAACGCGCCCAAGGCAAGGTCGAGGCGCGCAATTTCGACATCCGCAAGACGCTGCTCCGCTTCGACAACGTCATGAACGATCAGCGAAAGGTTATCTACGAGCAGCGCCGCGACCTGATGTCGGCCGAGGACGTCTCCGACACGATTGCCGAAATGCGCCAGGAAGTCGTTGAGGACATGGTGGTCCGCTGCATACCGGCGGACGCTTACCCCGAACAGTGGGAGGTCGACTCACTGGCCGAGGAGGTCCATCGCGTGCTCGGTCTCAACCTGCCCGTTGCCGACTGGGCCGCCGAGGAAGGCATCGCAGACGAGGAGGTGCTGGAGCGCATTCTGCAGGAGGCCGACGACAAGTTCGCCCGGAAGAAAGAGAGCTACACCCCGCCCGTTATGCGCGTCGCGGAGAAGAGCCTGCTGCTGCAGATTCTCGACCAGAAGTGGCGCGATCACCTGCTCTCGCTCGATCACTTGCGTCAGGCCGTGGGCTTGCGCGCCTACGCCCAGAAGGATCCGCTGCGCGAGTATCAGCGCGAGGCCTTCGACCTCTTCGACGGTCTGCTGGGCGGGGTACGCGAGTCGGTGACCCAGATTCTCATGCATGTCGAGATTCGAGTCGATGCCGCAGACCTGCTCACGCGGCGCCAGCAGGAGACAGAACGGCGCATGCAGGCGACCCGAACGGACCCCGCACCTGCCGCTGCTCCGCAGCAGCAGCAACAGCAGGTCGGCAACTGGGAGCAGTCGGCGACGATCATGCGTAAGGCCGACCCCAGCGAGCGCGATCCCAAGGATCCTTCGACTTGGGGGAAGGTGGGCCGCAACGAACCCTGCCCGTGCGGTTCCGGCAAGAAGTACAAGCAGTGCCACGGCCGGCTGAATCAGGTCGGTATGGCTGTGGAACGGGTCGACTAGCTGACGCCCTGGCGTCCCATGTCCATGAACTTTTCGCGGCGAGCCTGGAGCAGCGTTCCGGGCTCGGCGTTTTCAAGCTCCGACAGAGCGCGCCCGATGGCGCGGCCGACGTCGGCCACGGTTGCCGCCGGATCCCGGTGGGCGCCGCCCAGCGGCTCCTTGATGACCTCGTCGATGACCTTGAGATGAATGAGATCGTTGGCGGTGAGTTTCATCGCCTCGGCGGCGGTTTCGGCCTGATCGCCGCTGCGCCACAGGATCGAGGCGCAGCCCTCCGGTGAGATCACCGAATAGACGGCGTGTTCCAGCATCAGAACGCGGTCTGCCACGGCAATCGCAATCGCGCCTCCAGACCCGCCCTCGCCGATCACGACCGAGACGAACGGGACCTTGATCTCGAGGCAGGTTTCGATCGAGCGCGCGATCGCTTCAGCCTGGCCGCGCTCCTCGGCGCCGATTCCAGGGTAAGCGCCTGAGGTATCGACCAGTGAAATCACCGGCAGGCTGAAGCGGTTGGCCAGATTCATCAGGCGTACCGCCTTGCGGTACCCTTCGGGCCGGGCCATGCCGAAGTTGTGCCTAACGCGGCTTTCGGTGTCGCTGCCCTTCTCGTGGCCCATCAGCAGCAACGAGCGACCGTGGAGCGTGCCCAGCCCTGCGACCAGCGCGTGGTCCTCGCCATAGAGACGATCGCCCGCGAGCGGGACAAAGTTCTCCAACAGCTGCTCGATGTAGTGGCTGGTATGCGGCCGCTCCGGATGGCGCGCCACCTGGGTCTTCTGCCACGGCGTCAGCTTGGTGTAGGTCTGAACGAGCAGCCGGTCGAGCTTGCTCTCAAGCCGTGACACCTCTTCAACGATGTTGACAGTATCGTTGTCGGACAGCCGGCGAAGCTCCTTGATCTTGCTCTCAAGCTCCGCAAGAGGCCGTTCGAAATCGAGGTAATGCTGCATCGGCCTGCACTGCTGCCTTCGGAACTATACCTTATCCCGTCGCGGCGATCTGGTTGGCCTTGCGCACCATCACCTCGGCCTGCTTGATTGAGGCGATATCGATCAGGCGGCCGTCGAGCGACACCGCACCCTGGCCGCTCTTCTGCGCCTCTTCCATGGCCTCGAGGATACGCTTGGCCTGTGTCACCTCCTTCTCCGACGGGCTGTTCAGCTCGTTGGCGAGTGTGATCTGGCTGGGGTGGATCGCCCACTTGCCCTCGCAGCCGAGCGCCGCCGCACGGTTGGCTTGGGCCTTGTAGCCGTCGCCATCCTTGAAGTCGCCGAACGGGCCGTCGATCGGGCGCAGGCCCGCTGCTCGGGCGGCCACCACCATGCGCGAGATGGCGAAGTGCCACATGTCGCCCCAGTGGAAGTCGCGCGGGTTGTCGCCGTCGATGTCGGTCAGGACGCCATAGAGCGGGTTCGGACCGCCGATCGTGGTCATGCGCGCCTTGGTCGAGGCGGCATAGTCAGCGACGCCGAAGTGCAGGCTCTCATTGCGCTTGCTGGCGTTCGCGTTGGCCTCGACATTGGCCATGCCGAGCGCGGTCTCGATGATCAGCTCGAAGCCGATGCGCTTTTCGCGGCCCATGGCGTCCTCGACCTGGGTCACCAGCATATCGACCGCATAGACATCCGACGGAGTACCGACTTTGGGGATCATGATGAGGTCGAGCCGGCCGTCGGTCTGCTCGATAATGTCGACGACATCGCGATACATGTAATGGGTGTCGAGACCGTTGATACGGACCGACAGGGTCTTCTCGCCCCAGTCGATGTCGTTGATCGCCTCGATCACGTTCTTGCGCGCCTGCGGCTTGTCGTCGGGCGCGACCGCATCCTCGAGATCAAGAAAGATCACGTCGGCGCCGCCCGCAGCGGCCTTTTCGAAGAGTTCCGTGCGGCTGCCCGGAACAGCCAGTTCACTGCGATTCAGGCGTGCGGGCGCGGGCTCGACAATGGTGAAGCTCATGGGATGCGGTCCTTATGTCGGAATGGGTCCGGGCCGTCCTGCCGGCGGCGCGTCAATGCACGGCGCGCGTTGCCGTGTCAAGCGAGCGGATGATACCCGAACACCGTGGATTTCAACCGCTCTTCCAGAACATGGGTGTAGATCTGGGTTGTTGAGATATCGGCATGGCCCAGCATGGTCTGAACCGAACGCAGATCGGCACCATGAGCGAGCAGATGGCTGGCAAAGGCATGGCGCAGGATGTGCGGCGAAACCCGTTCCGGCGCGATCCCCGAAGCTATGGCGAGTTGCTTCAGCATCTTGCCGACGACCTGACGGGTCAGGTGCCCGGAGGCTCCATGGGACGGAAACAGCCAGGGCGATGGGCAATTCTGCGCGGCGAGCCATGCCCGGACAGCTTGAGCCGCCTCCTCACCTACTGGAACCAGCCGTTCGCGTCCACCCTTGCCGGTCACGATGATGAACGGCGCATCGGCCCGCAACGCACGGCTGGGAAGGCTTACGAGCTCGCTGACACGCAAACCCGTAGCATAGAGCAGTTCGATCAATGCGGCCCGCCGCAGCCCTGCGACAGAGGAATCGGCGCGCGCCGCCCGGAGCAGAGTATCGGTCTCGTCCTCGCTTAGGACTTTCGGCAGCGGGCGGTCGGCCCGTGGCGCTTCAAGCGTCGTGGTCGGATCGTCGTCGCGTTCGCCCTCGGCGTAGAGAAAACGGTAGAACTGGCGCAGGGCCGACAGCCGGCGGGCCGCCGTGCGTTTGCTCGCACCCCGTCTCTGCAGCGCAGTGAGATAGGCACGGAGATCGTCACTCCCAGCGTTGCTCGCGCTGACGCGGCGCTTCTCGAGAAAACCCTCCATGTCTTTGAGATCGCGTCTGTAGGCCGCCACTGTATTGGCGGCGGCACCACGCTCGGCGACCATCATCTCCAGGAAGGTTTCGACGAGCCATGCGTCCACGATGGGCTCAGATCGCGTTGGCGAAGGCCGCTTCCATGGCAAGAAGCCGGGCTTCTCGCCCCAGATCGATCGCGCGCAGCACTTCGATGACCTCGCCCAAGACAATCGGGTCGGCACCGGCCGGCCCGTCCGAGCCCAGAAGTACGAGCGACAGCAGAACGGCATCGCCAACGCGGCCGTCGCGGGCGGCAGCGGCCAGCGCCACACGCTCTCCGGCGTTGCTTGTCTGTTGTGCCGTCGCTTGCGTTGTCGCGGGCGCCGCCAGGGCATCGACAGTCAACGATTCGGCGGCCCTGTCGTCGAGCGCGGCCATGAGGGCCAGGAAAAGCTCAGTCTGCTCGGGAAGCCGTTCTGGTGCGATCCGTGCCCTGGCATCGCGCCACGTCGCCATTCTGGAGCCGTCGTCGGCCAGCTGTTCGCCGAAGGCCAGGCGGAAGATCGGCCAGAGGGCAGCCGCCTGCGCGGCGGCAACCTGATCGTTGCGCGCGCGATCTTCCAGCAGCGGCCACCAGCGGGCCGCAGCCTCAGGCTCGCCAGCCGCGAGCAGCGCCATGCTTGCATCGCCAGAGAACCAGGCGACCTCCGATCCCGCCACGATTCCGATCACGTCCGGCGCGATGCCGCGCGATGCCGCGAGGAAGCCCAGTTGCCCATCGTCTCGTGCGGCATGGCGAAGAAGGCTGGAGAGCGCCTCGGCCTTGGCTGCGGGCAGCGTCTGGCGCTGCGCGGCCTGGAACAGCAGAGCCCGCCCCAGCGGTCCCGTCGTCTGGTCCGCGCGGCTCAGGGCATTGACGATCTGCTCCTCGTTGAACGAGGCGGCACTGTAGAGCCGGCCCAGCGTGGCACCGTCCATGGTGCCCGCCGCGACGGCGCGTTCGGCGGCGACCAGACGGGTTTCAAACGGGAGCGCGTCGAGCATTGCCGCCGCGCGCATGATTGGCGCCGGCGCGTCATCAAGCAGCGCGGGGTCGAGCGTGGTACCAGTCGCAAGCGTCATGGCAAACAGCAGGGGGTCGGCGCCCGCGAGCGAATCGAGGGAGACGGCCTGGCCGCTTGCGAGGCCGTGGTCGAGCGCCATAAAGCGGTCGTCGAGCTGAGCCCCCGTGTCCTCAAGCACCGCCAGACCGAGGTCGGCGGCGGCATTCTGACCGGCCAGGCGCTGGCAGAAGACAAGGGTCATGGCAGTGCCGTCGTCAGTGCCGGTCGCAAGCGCGTTCTGCGCGACCTGGCATGCGGCATCGTTGTCCCCGCGCAGCAGGAGCAGCTCTACCTCGCTCTGATAGGCGGCCGGTGTCATGGCCCGCTGGCCCGCGCTGTCGACCAGACCGGCGACATCGTCCTGGCGGCCGATCGCGATCAGCCGATCGGTTCTGGCGCCGAGAAAGTCGCCGATGTCGCCCAGAGGCAAGGCCCCCGACGTCAGCAACAGGCGACGGGCCAGATCGGTCATGACCTGGGAGCCCGTGCCGCTCTCGATCCGAGGCACCAGCAGGGCGACGGCCCGGGCATTGCTGCCGCGCCAAAGATCGGCACCCAGGCCATCGTCAGCATTGAGCGTACCGGCCGCGCCAGCGTTGACCGATTCAAGAACCTCGACCTCAAGCTCCGAACCCGACTCGGCCGTCACGGATCCGGATCTGGCATTGTCGGGTTCGCCGAGCGGAATGATGACAAGCGGCTCGTTGTCTTCCTGCGCGCCGGCCGGTCCCGCGGCAACACCGAGAGACAGGACAAACGCCGTAGCGACAACGCTACGGATCGAAACGGTCATTCGGGATCGTCTCTTCAACACGGTGGGTCGGCGGCGGAATGTCCCATGTCGCGAGGAAGGCGACTCCTCCGACAACGACGGCAATCAGCAAGAGCACGACCAATCGAACGAGAAAGCGCATGACCCCGCCTGTACGTCCATGGGAAGTTCGGAAGAATCTATGTTATGTCGCATTATGGCGCGGATGTGGCAATCGCTGCGGTTCAACCTATCAACACAAGAACACACGTGAGCGACAACGACCTCCCCAGACCGGATCGGACGATCGCCCTGGTCGGGCTGATGGGCGCCGGCAAGTCGACCATCGGTCGTCGGCTGGCGGCGCGCCTCGAGATTCCCTTCGTGGACGCCGACAACGAGATCGAGACCGCGGCCGATTGCACGATTCCGGAGATCTTCGAACGTCACGGGGAGCAGGAGTTCCGCGACGGCGAGCGGCGCGTCATCGCGCGGCTGCTGGGCGGCTGGCCCAAGGTGCTCGCCACCGGCGGCGGTGCCTTCATGAACGACGAGACGCGCAAGCGGATCAAGGCACGGGCGATTTCGATCTGGCTGCGCGCAGATCTGAACCTGCTGATGTCGCGGGTAAGTCGCAGGGACAACCGCCCTCTGCTCAAAAAGGGCGATCCGCGCAAGACCATGGAACGGCTGATCGCCGAGCGTTACCCCGTCTATGCCGAGGCCGACATCGTGATCGACAGCAACGAGGACCCGCACGATGCCATCGTCAAACGCATCGTCGAGGCCTTGCAGCAGCACGAGGCGGCATGAGCACATTGGAAACGCTGACGGTTCCGCTTGGTGAGCGTGCTTACGACATCCTTGTCGGTGACGGCCTGATCGATCGCGCGGCGGAGTTCATGGCACCCGTCTTGAAGCGGCGGCGTGTCGTGGTCGTGACGGACGAAATCCTTGCCAAGCTGCATCTCGCAAGGCTGACGGCCGCGCTCGACCGCGGCGGCATCCGTCATGACACGATCATCCTGCCACCTGGCGAGCAGACCAAGGACTTCGCGCATTTTGAGGTCCTGATGAACCGCCTCCTCGACCTCGGCCTGGAGCGCCGGGATTCGCTGGTCGCACTTGGCGGTGGCGTGATCGGCGATCTCACTGGCTTTGCGGCGAGCGTGCTGTTGCGCGGTGTCGACTTCGTCCAGCTCCCCACGACCCTGCTGGCCCAGGTCGACAGTTCGATCGGCGGCAAGACGGGCATCGACACGCATCACGGCAAGAACCTGGTGGGCGCCTTCCACCAGCCGCGCCTGGTGCTGGCCGACACCGGCATGCTGGCCACCCTGCCGCCCCGCGAACTGATGGCCGGCTACGCCGAAGTCGTGAAGTACGGCTTTCTCGGCGACCGCCCCTTCTTCGAGTGGCTTGAAGAGAACGGCGCACGGGTGATCGGCGGCGACACTGACGCGCAGCGCCATGCGGTACTGACCAGTTGCGCCAACAAGTCGAGCATCGTCGTGGCCGACGAGAAGGAGGGCAACCTGCGCGCCCTCTTCAATCTCGGACACACCTTCGGCCATGCCCTTGAGGTGTCCTGCGGCTTCGATGGCAATCTGATTCATGGCGAGGCGGTCGCCATCGGCATGGCGATGGCCTTCGGTTTGTCCCATCAGCAGGGCCTGTGCCCGGGGCAGGACGCCGAACGCGCGGTGCGTCACATGCGTGCCATCGGCCTACCCGTGCATCCCGACGATCTCGGCCTTCCCGCGCAGGACGCCTCGGCGCTTGTGGCGCACATGTCAAAAGACAAGAAGGTCCAGGACGGCCAGATCGCCTTCATTCTCCTGCGCGGCATCGGCAATGCCTTCATCACCCGCGAGATCGTGCCCGAAACCGTGCGCGACTTCCTTGCCGAGATGCTGGCGCGCCCTTCCTCCGCGGCCTGATGCCGCACCACCCTTCACGATCCCGGTGACATGTCATGTTCGGAGTGCTCGAACTCTTCATCGTTCTCATCGCCATTTTCATCGTCTGCTCGGCCGTCTTCTCAGGCTCCGAAACGGCGCTGACTGCGGCCAACCGGTCCAAGATCCACAACCTGGAACTCGGCGGAAACCGGCGTGCGGCCAAGGTGACGGCCCTGATTCAGGATCGCGAGCGCCTGATTGGTGCGATCTTGGTCGGCAACAACCTGTTCAACATCGCCGCGGCGTCGATGGCGACCTACGCCTTCACCGAACTGGTCGGCGAGGCTGGCGTGATCTACGCCACGACCGCCATGACCATTCTGGTCGTCGTGTTCGCCGAGGTCCTGCCGAAGACCTATGCGATCCGCCACTCCGAGCGCTTCGCACTGGCGGTCGCGCCCATCATGCGCGTCGTGGTTTGGGTCTCGCGGCCTATCACTTGGGCGCTGCACGTCCTGGTCAGCCTGATGTTGCGGATGGTCGGTGCCCCGGACGTGGAGGATCTCACCCCGTCGGATGAAGAGATCCGCGGTACGCTTGCGCTCTACAAGCACGAGGGTGGACTGGTGAAAGACGAACACGCCATGCTCGATGGCGTGCTCGATCTGAGCGAGGTCGAGGTCGGCGAGATCATGACCCATCGTCGCTCGATGGAGACGATCAACGCCGATGACGCCTCGCACGAGATCATCGCCGCGGCCCTTCGAAGCCCGCACACGCGTGTCCCGCTCTGGCGTGACGACACCGACAACATCGTCGGCGTTTTGCACGCCAAGAACCTGCTGCGCGAACTGCATCGACGCGGAGGATCAAGCGAGGGCTTGGACGTCCTGACGATCGCGAGCGAGCCCTGGTTCGTGCCCGATACCACCACCCTGAGCGAGCAGCTCTCGGCCTTCCGCGAACGCCACGCCCACTTCGCGCTGGTGGTCGACGAATACGGCACGCTGATGGGCCTGGTGACGTTGGAGGACATCCTTGAGGAGATCGTCGGCGAGATCGAAGACGAGCACGACATCGTGACGTCCGAAGCGGCGGTCGATGCGGACGGTTCGATCACAGTCGAGGGTGCTGCGACAATCCGTGACGTGAATCGCGAGTTCGACTGGAACCTGCCCGACGAGGAGGCGACGACCATCGCCGGCCTCGTCATTCACGAAGCCCAGCAGATCCCCGACATCGGCCAGGTCTTTGTCTTCCACGGCTTCCGCTATGAGATCACCGGCAAGCAGCGCAACCAGATTACGCAGCTGCGGGTCATACCGCTTCAGGACTCCCGGGGCGGCGAGGACTAGTCCGCATGCAGCTCATTGCAGCTCTCGTTCCGGTCCTGACGCCGATCGCCGTTGCCATACTGGCTGGTATCGCCTGGGCGCGCTGGGGCAAACTGGCCGATCCAGCGAGCCTGACCCAGATAATCCTGAATGTCGGCACGCCATGCCTGGTCTTCTCGACGATTTCGACGCTGTCGGTGCCCGCGCTGGAACTGGGCGTCATGGCGCTGGCTGCGGTCATGATGCTGCTCATGTTTCTGGGTTCGGGCTGGTTGCTGTTGAAGGTCGTGCGCCTGCCGTCGGGCGTCTATCTGCCGCCAGTCGTGTTCGGCAACCTCGGCAATCTTGGTCTGCCCTTGAACCTCTTCGCCTTCGGCGACGCCGGCCTTGAGCTCGGCCTCATCATGTTCGCCGTGCAGTCGGTGCTGTTCTTCACCATCCACTTCTGGCTGATATCCGGCTCGCCATCGCCCCTCGAGATGCTGAAAACGCCGCACATCTATGCGATCTCGGTGGCCCTCGCCTTCACGCTGACCGACACCCATCCGCCGCTCTGGCTGACCAACACGACCGACCTGATCGGCGGCCTGACGATACCGCTGATGCTGATCATGCTCGGGGGCTCGCTCATGCGCATGAAGGTCGTGTCCTTCGTCCGGCCTTTCAGCGTCGTTGTGCTGCGCGTGATCCTCGGCTTCGTCGTCGCCTATCTGCTGTGCGAGGTCCTCAGCCTCGAGGGGGTCGCCCGTGGCGTCGTGACCATCGCCTGCTGCATGCCGGGCGCAGTTTTCAACTATCTGGCCTCTGTAAAGTTCGATAATTCGCCCGGCGAGGTCGCGAGCTACATCGTGCTCTCGACCGTCGTTATCCTGGTCCTGACGCCCGTGATCGTTCCGGTCGCCTGGTGGATGGCGGGCATGTGACCCATCACCGCGACGATCCCGATCGTCTGACGCAGGACCTCAATGGCCACACGCACCTTCTCCGGCACGTAGGATCAACTGGGATAGACGAACCGGGCCGCTGTTTCGAAGCTGGTGGCGCTGACATCGTGGCGCGGGAACAGGTCGACCAAGCGCCCGGTTGTCAGATCCTCGCCGACAAGCCAGTCGGCCAGCAGACAAGAACCGAGGCCGGCGCGCGCAGCGGTCCGGAGCGCCTGCGCATTGGAGATCGCAATGCCGGAGCGGACGGGAACCGCCTCTTCGATCCCGTCTTCATCACGAAACATCCAGTGTGACCGATATCCTGGCAACGTGAACACGAGGCAGTCATGCTCGAACAAGTCTACCGGGCGGTCGGTATGCCCGTTATCTGATACGTAGGCTGGGCTGGCGCACACGAAATAACACGTGACCAGAAGCTTGCTTGCGATGACGTCACCTTCGACTCGCTCGCCGAGCCGGATGGCAAGGTCGATGCCGTCACGTACCAGATCGAGATTGGCGTCGGTGAGTACTAGCTCGACCGCGAGATCAGGGCAGTGTTGTCGCAGTTCGGTCAGGTGCGGCACGACACAGGTCTCGCCGAACGTCACCGACGCGCTGAGTCTGAGGGGCCGCGGGGACCGATCGAATCGAGTCTGGTTTCGTCGCAGGCGTGGGCAACGCGATGACCAATCTTGATGGCACCGTGGCGCTGGTGACGGGCGCCGGCCGCGGCATCGGTGCCGCAACCGCGACGGAAACCGACCGCCCGCGGCGCGAAGGTGATGCTGACGGCCCGTTCGGCCGAACTGATCGAGGCCCTGGCCAACGAGATCGTTGCCAGCAGTGGATCGGCCCTTGCCACATCCTGGTCAACAACGCCGGTGTCATCGACCCTGTAGTGCGGCTGACCGAGAGCGATCCCGAAGCCTGGGCGCAGGCGGCCGACATCAAACTACAAGGGCGTTTACTTCGACCTGCGTGCGGCGCTGCTGATCATGGAGGCGCCGGGCTCGGGCGTCATGGTCAACATCATCCCGGGCGCGGCGACCGGCGCGCTGGAAGGTTGGAGTCATCATTGTTCGAGCAAGGCTGCCGCCCTGTTGCTGACCCGCCGCGCCCACAAGGAGGTCGGTGAAAGCGGCATCAGGGTCGTCGGGCTGAGCCCGGACACCGTGGCGACCGAGATGCAGGTCCAGATCAAGGCCCCGGGCATCAATCCGGTCAGCCAACGTGACCCCGCCGTCCACATTCCGTCCGAACGGGTGGCCAGGGCATGGCTCTGCACCGACGACGCCGGCGACCTCTTCGGCGACGACATCTCGCTTTGCGACCCCGCCATACGCCAGCGCGTCGGTCTGCCGGTCTGACACGCTCTACACGAGCATCGGGTTTCATGTCTTGAAGGCCGTGCGGAAGCGGCTTTATGCTGCACCGCACAATCAGATCTTGGATCGCCCCCCAATGCCCCTGCCCGAACCGGCCCGCCGCGAGTTGATCCATACCCGTGAGATCGTCACCCGCGCCTATGAACGCGAGGACGGTCTGTTCGACCTCGATGCCTATCTGGCCGACGTGAAGACCTACGGCTTTCCGAACAAGGACCGGGGCTACATTGAGGCGGGCGAGCCACTCCACGCTATGTGGATCCGGCTGACGATCGACGAGAACTTCATCGTACAGGATGTCGTGGCCAAGATGGATCACACGCCTTACCACTTCTGCACGCGCATTGAGCCCGACCACAGGAAGCTCATCGGCGTCCGTATCGGGCCCGGCTGGAACAGGAAGGTCCGTGAGCATCTCGGCAGCACCCACGGCTGCACCCACCTGCGCGAGATGCTGGGCCGCATGGCGACCGTGGCCATGCAGGCGCTCTATGGCCGCAAGCGCCGCGACGGCGAGGAGATCGACGACGAACCCGGAAAGAAGCCCTGGGTGATCGACGGCTGCCACACCTGGGCCAGCGACAGCTCCGTGGTCGCGCGCGAGTTTCCCGACTGGTATACTGGTCCACTGGGCGAAAACGCCGCCGAATAGAAACCGCTCCGGAGGCACGGCGATGCAGGCTGACGTACCCGAGATTGCCGACAGCCGTTCCCGCGGTCGCGCCCGTATCGGCATCATCACGCCGTTCACGAACACCAATCTCGAAGCCGACATCGCCCTTCTGCGGCCCGACGGCGTCTCCTGCCATGTCATGCGGGCTGGCGGTTACGACCTTGATGCAGTGCCCGATTCCGAGCAGATGCGGAAGTTCGCGCTCGCCGGTCTCGATGACGTGCTCGCCATGCTGCTGCCTGCCAAGCCCGACATCGTCCTCTACGGCTGTACCTCGGCAACGCTCTCGATGGGACCGGACTACGACCGCAACTTCTGCGCGATGATCGAGGACAAGTCCGGCGTCCCCGCCGTGACGGCTGCCGGTGCCCTGGTCGAGGCGCTCAACGACCTCGACGCCCGCACGATCGGTTTCTGCTCGCCCTACACCGAGGAGCTCAACCGCGAGTCCGCAGCCTTCCTCGGCGCCAGCGGCCGGCAGGTCATCCAATCGGCCTATGTCGGCGAGGACCTCGACAGCGACGGCCAGAACGCGCTGACGCCCCCGGTCGTGTTCGACCTTGGCCTGCGTGCCGACCACCCCCAGGCCGATGCGATCGTCATGTCGTGCACCGACATGCGCGCGGTTGAGGTGATCACCGCACTCGAGTCGCGTACTGGCAAACCGGTTGTCACCAGCAACCAGGCCCTGTTTCATGTCGCCAACAAGCGGCTCGGCCTCAACAATCGTGTGATGGGCCGTCTGGGCGAGACCGGAACTCCGGTGCTCAGCGGTGCGCGTCAACCTTGACCGGGCGCCTTGGCATCGATCGTCAAGGCGTGGATGTCGGTCTGCATCTCCTCGGCCAGCGCCTTGTAGATCAGGCGCTGTCGGGCGACGCGGTTGATGCTCTCGAAGGCGCCTGAAACGACACGTATGCGGAAATGGCTTTCGCCCTCCGGCCGGGTGCCGACGTGGCCGGCATGGAGGTGTGATTCATCGATCACCTCGAGCTCCGTCGGGTCCAGCGCCGTTTCGAGCTTGGTCCGGATTGCCGTTGCCACACGCATCGTCGATCTCCTGCATGTCTGCTGACACAGATGTCAAGGCCAAGGGTTTCTTGCAAGACCCAAGGCTGGTTCCCATACTCCCAAGATGGCACGATCACGCTCTCAGCGTGCGCTCGACGAGATGGGAGCCATCCCCGAGCGCCTCTGCAACTGGCCCGGCTGCGGCAAGGCCGGAGAGCACCGTGCGCCCATGTCGCACAATCAGATCGGCGAGTTCCAGTACCTCTGCCTCGACCACGTGCGTGAATTCAACATCCAGTGGAACTTCTTCGAGGGCTGGAACCGTGACGAGATCGAGGCTTATCAGCGGGAAGATCTGACATGGCATCGCCCGACATGGCGGCCCGACGAGCGCCTGATCCGCAGCAAGGCCTTCCGCGAAGCCTTCCTGAACGACGATTTCCGCAACCCCTTCGGCTTCATGGACCAAGACGAAGGCCGGCAGCGCAACGGCGGGAACGCGCGCGCCAAAGACGACGGCACGCTTGAGGAGGGGCGGCGAGCCTTCTCGATTCTCAAGCTCAAGCCTGGCACCGACAAAGCGTCCATCAAACGCCGTTTCAAGGAAGAGGTGAAGGCCTGCCACCCCGATCTCAACGGCGGCGACAAGGAGGCTGAGGACCGCTTGCGCGACGTCATCTGGGCCTACCGCCGCCTGACCGACGAGGCACGCACCGAGACTCGTTGAAATCCGCGTTCGTCGGCTTGTAAGCGGCTATCGGGCCGTGCCAATGTAACCCGCGTTTGAACCGGTCCGGCTGCCGGCTCAGACGTTTGGGATGTGCGGTCCCGGCGGCAAGGGCCAAACGTTCCGGCCCATATCCAAGTACCTCAAAGACGACGTATAGAGATGGTGACAGAACCCTGCGATATCGGCCTGCTTCCCGAAGGCCAGCCCGACACGACCGTGAAGGTCCCCAAGACTTTTGGCATCGACACGACGATGGAAGTGCCAGCGTACTCCAAGCGAACCGAGCATGTGCCGGACGTCGACAATGCCTATGTCTTCGACCCGCAGACGACGCTCGCGATCCTTGCAGGCTTCGCCCACAACCGCCGCGTCCTGATCCAAGGCTATCACGGCACCGGCAAATCGACCCATATCGAGCAGGTTGCCGCGCGCCTCAACTGGCCGTGCATCCGCGTCAACCTCGACAGCCACATCAGCCGCATTGACCTGATCGGCAAGGACGCGATCGTTCTGCGCGACGGCAAGCAGGTCACCGAGTACCGCGAGGGTATCCTGCCTTGGGCAATCCAGCATCCGATCGCGCTCGTCTTCGACGAGTATGACGCCGGCCGGCCGGACGTGATGTTCGTGATCCAGCGCGTGCTGGAGGTACAGGGCAAGATGACGCTGCTCGACCAGAACAAGGTGATCCACCCGCACAAGTCGTTCCGCCTGTTCTCGACCGCCAACACGGTCGGCCTCGGCGACACGACTGGCCTCTATCACGGCACCCAGCAGATCAACCAGGGCCAGATGGACCGCTGGTCGATTGTCTCGACGCTCAACTACCTGGAGCACCAGGAAGAAGAGAAGATCATCCTTTCCAAGATGTCGGGCTTCGACAACAAGAAGGGAAAGGAGACGATCAAGCAGATGGTCGCCGTCGCCGATCTCACCCGCGGCGCCTTCATGACCGGCGACATCTCGACCGTCATGTCGCCCCGTACGGTCATCACCTGGGCCGAGAACGCCGAGATCTTCGGCGACCTGGGCTTCGCCTTCCGGCTCACCTTCCTCAACAAGTGCGACGAGACCGAGCGCCCGCAAATAGCGGAGTTCTATCAGCGCTGCTTCGGCCAGGAGCTACCGGAGTCGGCGGTTCTCCAGAACGCGGCGCAGTAACGGGGCGCTGGCCCCGCCGTGGAGTCCTGACCGTTGAGCTGTGACGAAAACAGGGTCGAGACGTTCAAGCGCGCCGTTGCGGGTACGATGCGTGCGATGTCGCGCGACGCCGAGCTTGAGGTCAACTTCGGTGTCCAGGAGCCGTTGGTTTCGGGTCACAGTGCCCAGCTGACCCAGCCGACGCGCGATCTTGATGTCCATACCGTGGCCATGACTCGCGGCGAGGCCGATCAGTTGGCACTCAAGATGCGCCATCATGACGCCAAGACCCACGCCCGCCGCCGCCCGATGGGCGAGATTGGCCGCACGATCTACGACGCGGTCGAGGATGCGCGTTGCGAGTGCCTCGGCATCAATCGCATGAAGGGTGTGGCCGGGAACGTCTCGGTGGTGCTCGAGGAGCGTTGCCGCAACAAGGGCCTCCACCGGATCGTCGATCAGGACGAAGCGCCGCTGGCCGACATCATCGGCCTTCTGGTGCGAGAGAAGCTGACCGGCATGGCGCCGCCGCCTTCGGCCAAGAAGGCCGTCGACATGATGCGCAGCTGGCTCGACGACAAGATCGGCGACGACATCGACAATCTCGGCGACGTGATGCGCCACCAGGATGCCTTTGCGCAGCTGATGCGCAAGCTGATCACGCATCTCGATCTGCCCGACGAGGAGACCGACCAGACCGCCGAGCAGACCGATCCAGATGCCGCCGACGATCAGAGCGATCCCGACCAGGCCGAAGGTGAGGCCGAGGGCGAAACCGGCGAGAGCGGAAGCGACGATCAGAGCGATGCCGACAGCATGGATGAGCAGGCTGCCGAAGACGACGCCATGGCCGCCGAAGCCGAGGACTCCGACAATGACCAGATGGTCCCGTCTGGTGCAGACGATACCGAACCCTCGGGGCAGATGCGCTGGCCCGAGGACATGTACGGTAATCGCCGCGAGCCGACCTACAAGGCATTCACGCAGGAGTTTGATGAAATCGTCGATGCCCAGGATCTCTGCGACCCAGAAGAACTGACCCGGCTTCGGACCCAGCTCGACCAGCAGATCGCGCATCTGCGCGGTGTCACCTCCAAGCTTGCCAACCGCCTGCAGCGCAAGCTGATGGCCCAGCAGAATCGGGCCTGGGAGTTTGATCTGGAGGAAGGCCTTCTGGATTCGGCACGATTGTCGCGCATTGTCGTCGCCCCGCTGGTGCCGCTCAGCTTCAAGATCGAGCACGAGACCGAGTTCCGCGACACCGTGGTCTCGTTGCTGATCGACAACTCCGGTTCCATGCGCGGTCGTCCCATCGGCATCGCCGCGATGAGCGCCGACATTCTGGCCCAGACGCTGGAGCGCTGCGGCGTGAAGGTGGAAATCCTCGGCTTCACGACGCGCACCTGGAAGGGCGGACGCAGCCGTGAGAAGTGGCTGTCGGACAGCAAGCCGATCTCGCCGGGCCGGCTCAATGACCTGCGCCATATCGTCTACAAGGCCGCCGACGCGCCCTGGCGCCGGGCGCGCAAGAGCCTTGGCCTGATGCTGCGCGAGGGCCTGCTCAAGGAGAACATCGACGGTGAGGCCCTGCTCTGGGCCCATGAGCGCCTGATCGGCCGCCCGGAGCAGCGCAAGATCCTGATGGTGATCTCCGACGGTGCCCCGGTCGACGATTCCACGCTGTCGGTCAACTCGGGCAACTACCTGGAACGCCATCTGCGCGATGTGATCGGCTGGATCGAGGGCATGTCCCCGGTCGAACTGATCGCCATCGGTATCGGCCATGACGTCACGCGCTACTACCGCCGCGCCGTCACCCTGGTCGATGTCGAGCAGCTGGGCGGCACCGTGCTGGGCGAGCTCACATCGTTGTTCGACGAAGAGACCCCGGCCATGTGTGCGCTCGCCGCACGCTGCTCACGGCGCGCCGCCTGATCCGTTCCCGTTGCGCTGAGCGTCGAGCCCGGCAATCACGGTCTTCAGGCCGAAGTCGAATTCCTCCTCGATCGTGACGTTGTACATCGCGCCGGCCAGGCTCGCCGTGACCGGATAGCGGTCGTCCGAGAGTGCCCCTTCGAGATCGCGCCGTTCCTCAGGCGAATAGGAGCCGTGCCAATCGGTCAGCTCGCCCCATGTGAAGGTCTCCGTGTAGGACATCAAGAGTTGCGCGCTGAAGACGGTCTCGGTCTTCGCGAACCCTGCCGCGCGCAGCACGCTGTAGAACGCTTCGTTGATATGGACCTCGTTCTCGGCCCATTTCTCGTTGAGCACATAGACAAGGAATCCGCCGCGGTGACGATGCCCGAGAGCACGAAAGGCGCGGCACAGCGCCTCGACCTGGTCCTTCCAGCCACCCTCGGGCTCGGGCAGTTCGAAGTCGTCCAGGAAGCGGCCGACCACGGCATGCAGCAGTGCCTCCTTGTTGGGCATGTAGTGGTAGATCGCCATGGGATCGACGCCGAGGTCGCCCGCCAGCGTACGCATGGTGAGATCGGAACCCGGCTTCGCATCAAGCAGATGAAGGGCCGCTTCGACGATGCGGTCTCGGGAAAGATGAGGACGTCCGGCCAAGGGCAACTCTTTGTTCTTGACGCACCGCATTCTACACTGTAGAAATTTTTCTACAACGTAGAAGACAGAGCGCCCCCCATGGACCGTCATCAGTTTTCTCCGATCAGCCGGCGCAGCTTTCTCACCGGTCTCGGCGCCACCCTGGCTCTTCCGACGGCGCTTCACGTCCAAGTGCCGACCAATCCCGATGTCGTGGTCATCGGCGCCGGTGCCGCAGGCCTTGGCGCGACCAAGACTCTGATCGATCGCGGCATCTCGGTCGCGCTGATCGAAGGCTCCGACCATATCGGCGGTCGCGCGGTCACCGAAACCTCGACCTTCGGCGTGCCCTATGATGTCGGCGCGCACTGGCTCCACCACGACAGCCGCAACCCTTTCAACCAGTATGGCAAGGACAACGGCTTCACGATCTACCGCGCGCCCGACAACTACCGGGTCTTCGCCGACGGTCGCGCGGTCTCGGACTCCGAACAGTCGGCCATGTGGCGGACTTGGGATTTGATTTACAGCGCCATCGGCGACAAGGCCGATCGCGGGCTTGATGTCTCTGCCGCCAAGGCTGCCGAAAGCGTGCGCGATGAGTGGACCGCGACGGCTGCCATGGGGATTGGTCCCTGGAGCATGGCCAAGGATCTTGCCGACTTCTCGGTGATCGACTGGTGGAAAGGCCTCGACGGCTCCGACTACTTCTGCAAGGAGGGCTTCGGCACGCTGGTGGCGCACTACGGCGCTGCGATTCCGGTCTCGCTCAACACCAAGGCGATGACGATCGACTGGAGCGGCCCGGGCGTGAAGGTCGAGACCGACCAGGGAATGATCGAAGCCAAGGCCGTGATCGTCACGGTGTCGACCGGCGTTCTGGCCAATGACGGCATCGCCTTCGCGCCCGCGCTCCCGGCCGAGAAGATGCAGTCCTTCCACGACATTTCCATGGGCTACTACGATCACATCACCCTGCAGTTCAGCAGCGATGTGTTCGAGTTGGGCGAAGACGGCTACGTGCTATTTCAGGTCGGCGATGACGGCAAGGGCTTCGGCACGCTGACCAACGCCGGCGGCCACGGCCTGGCCTATTGCGACGTGGGCGGTTCGTGGGCGCAGGAACTCCAGGGATGTCCCATCGCCGAACGTGTCGATTACGCACTCTCCACCCTGCGCGGCCTGCTCGGCAGCAGCATCGACAGCAGTTTCGTGAAGGGCGACGCCACATCGTGGGGCAAGAACCCATGGACGATGGGTTCCTACGCCTCAGCAACCCCCGGCGCCTATTCAATGCGCCGGGTGCTGCGCAACTCGGTCGACGATCGCATCTTTTTCGCCGGCGAAGCCTGCCACCGGACCCAATGGGCGACGGTCGCCGGTGCGCTCAAGTCCGGTCAGGACGTAGCCAACGACGTCGCGCGCGAGGTCGGCTAGCCCAGGTTCTCGTCGAAGAACGCCACGGTCCGCTCCCACGACAGCGCCGCATCGGCCTTGTCGCAGCGGCTGCTCGAGGGGCTGGCGAAGGCATGGTCGGCTTCGTACCAGTAGACGCCGGCCTCATCCATCGCAGCCGTGAACTTGTCGACCATCGGCGCGTTGATCCACTGGCCGTGCGTCGGGAAGTGATCGAGCACCGGGTCCTGCAGCGCTGAAAGCTGCTCGGCCGTGCGATCGACATTGCCGTAGTAGACGATCGTCGCCTCTACGGGGCGCGCCATCAAGGCGTTGAGCGACCAGCCGCCGCCGAAATACCAGCCGACCGTACCGATGGCACCAGTGGCATTGTCACGACCGCGCAGCCAGTCGATCCAGGCCTCCAGGGTTTCGGTCGCTTCGCTCTCGACCACCTGATTCATGTAGCTCTTGGCATCATCCGGATTGTCGGTCACTTTGCCTGCGTAGAGATCGACTGCCAAGGTGCCGTAGCCTTGGTTGACGAACCCCGCCGCCACCGCCTTGATGCTATTGTTGAGATCCCCACCATTCGTGGATCAGCGGCACGCTGGGTGCCGGCGCCATTTGTGGTGCCCCCTAGGCGGCCGAAACCTCCAGCCCCGATCCGGTGGTAATCGTCACCGTTTCGAGAGAGGATGCTGCAGCGAGTGCCGCTGCCGGATCGGCCAGAACCGCAATCAGGCTTCTGGCGGCCACGGGCACCGCCGCAGCCGGCGATCTGGATGCCTATTTCACGCTCGTCCGAGAGGTCCAGGATCTTCACGTCGCGGAGCGTCCGGACCTCCTTTAGCCTACCGTTCTGAACAACACCTTTCGCGCGCACTTCGCCGATGCCGTCAGGCAGCTGCACAAGGAGATCGTCATCGCATGGCTGGATGACGAGGCCGTCAGCGCCGTACACTGCGAGATGTCGAGCCTTGATCCCACGGGTGTCTATCTGATCGACCGCCCGATGATCTGGATCGAGTCGATTTCCGTGCGGCCTTCCCATAGCAGGAAGGGGATCGACAGTAACTTGATCCCGCTCGTCCGCGAGGTCGACGCTCGACACTGCATCGCCGACATCGGTCAAACTGGTCAACACGTTGCGGCCCTCGGGCTTTGACTGCGGCCCCCGTCGTCTCGACGCTTGCCTGGTGATGGCGACCACGGAGCGCGTGACATCATGAACAGAGAACCGCAGGAGATCGTGCTTCAGGGCCGCTCGGTCTGTGGTCACAACGTGGTGGGCGATACCCTAGTGTCGCAACAGAACTCCGGCGTCCGCTATGACCTAGACCCGGAAACGTGTCTGATCTCGAACCGCCAGCACGACCTCTACGGCGAAGCGATGGCGGGGCGCATCCTGGTGTTCGCGAATCCGAAGGGCGGGGTGGCCGCATCATGGTCCCTGGCCAGCCTTGCGGAACGTGGTATCGCGCCCTGCGCCATCATCTTCCGCAGGGCCAGCCCGGTCTTCGTGCAGGGTGCCATCTTCGCCAGGCTGTCGATTGTTCACGAACTCGCGCAGGATCCCTGCGCGACCATCAGGAAGGCCGATCGGTGCACGCTCGTTCCATCTGAAGGGTGCGTCACGGTTCGGCGTAGCGGCTGACGAAGCCGCCCGCTGTCAGGCGCTCTTCGGTCCGCTCAGGAGCTGCGGCGCGAAGACATCCATCAGGGCGCGATACGGAATGAGAAGGCCCAAGGCCATCGCAGCCTTGATCGCGTAGTCACCCGTGGCAAGCTGAATCCAGCTTGAGTTCTCGGGAACGAAGATCGGGAAGAACACGACGAAGAAGAGATAGAAGAAGATCAGCGTGTCGACCGCCGAGGCGACCACCGAAGAGACCAGCGGCGCGCGCCACCAAGTGCCCTTGCGAAGGCGCTGGAAGATCACGATGTCAAGCAGCTGGCCGCACAGGAAGGCCGTCCCTGAGGCGATGGCCGTGTTGACGGCGATTTCCGACAGCACGTTGGGTGCACCCTGGAAGGGTATCCAGTCGGCCAGGAAAGCCGACATCAGGACGCCGACGACAAAGCCGACGACCACGACCTTGGCAGCCTTGACCGGTCCGAAGGCACGGTTCGAAAGGTCGGTCACCAGGAACGCGAACGGAAAGGTGAACGCGCTCCAGGTGAGCCAGTCGTTGATCGGGTACTTGACCAGAATGTTCGAGGCGACGACGACCAGGACCATCGCGGCGATGGGCCAGGCAAGCGTCAGACGACCGGCTGTCATAGCCCGCGTGCTCCCGTGCGGATTGTCTCAGGCTTGGTTCAGGCGGCGGGCTTCTTGACCATCGCCTTTTCGACGCGACGCTTCAGGCGCAGGGCCGAATCGGGGAGTTTTGCGTCCCGCTCCCCCAGAAGGAAGGAATCGATACCGCCCCGCTTCTCGACCGTGCGCAGAGCATTGGCCGACACACGCAGGCGAACCTGCTGGCCGAGAGCCTCGGAAAAGATGCTGACATTGACCAGATTCGGGCGGAAGGTCCGCTTGGACTTGTTTTCCGCGTGGCTGCGGTTGTTGCCGACCATGACCGACTTGCCCGTGAGATCACAGGTGCGCGACATGACATTGCTCCTTAAAGATAAATGGCAGCGCTGCCAGCCCAGCGCACCGTCCGAATTTCGGACACGCTCTATACGCAAGGAGTCTGGGCCGGTCAACCTCGAGCGGCGCTCTCGGGCACCTGTTCAGCGAGTGTCTTCGGTGCCGTCATCCGGTAGCTCCGTTCCACGAGCAGTGTCACCTCGTCCCAGCCGGGGTTCTCGTCCAGATACATGCCAACCCATCCCTTCGGGCCGACGTAGGGGGGCACGAAGAACCTTTCGGAATCAGCACCGACCAGAATGGTCTGGCTACCCTTGGGCGCCTTGAACGAGATCGCCGGGCGGCCCTCCCGATCGGCCATGATAACGAAGATCTTGTCGCGCACGCGAAATGTGGCGCGTTCCCAGGTTTCCCGCTCCTCAGCCTCGGGCAGAGCGAGGCAGACAGCACGCAGGCGGTCTTCAGCGCTCAGGGCCAAGCCTCCTCGCCCAGCAGGGCCTGGGCGGCGCGGCGCAACGACAGCCGACCCGCGGCGACCTCGCCCTCCAGATTGTCCAGAAGCTCCCGTTTGCGGGGATCGGTATTGAGCCGTGCCGTCGCGAGCCGCACCACCTCGTCCCTCAACGCCGCCTGCGCCTGAGTGCCACGTTTGCCGGCCAGATGTTCGCTGGCGGCCACGAAGTAGTCCGACACGGACGTCCAGACAGCGTCCATGCCCGCGCCGGTCAGGGCAGAGCAGGACTTGACCCTGGGCGTCCAGAAGGTCTCATGGGGCCGCATTAGAGCCATGGCGGCACGATGGTCGGAGACGACATGACGCGCTGCATCGACCAGAGAACCATCGGCCTTGTTGACCAGGATAAGGTCGGCCAGCTCCATCACGCCACGCTTCACGCCCTGCAGACTGTCGCCCGCGCCGGGCGCCAAGAGCAGCAGAAAGACGTCGGTCATCGCCGCCACGGCCGTTTCGGATTGCCCGACACCGACCGTCTCCACGATGACGAGATCGTAGCCCGCGGCCTCGACCAGTCTGATCACGTCGCGCGTGCGCCGCGCCACGCCACCGAGTTCGCCGCCCGACGGCGATGGCCGGATGAAGGCGCGTGCATCCCGCGCCAGCCTCTCCATGCGTGTCTTGTCGCCCAGGATCGAACCGCCGCCAAGCGTCGAGGACGGGTCGACCGCCAGCACGGCAACCCGCCGGCCCTGCTCCAAGGCGTGCAAGCCGAAGACCTCGACAAAGGTCGATTTTCCCACACCCGGTGCGCCCGAGATGCCTACGCGCCAGCTTTCCGTTGTCGAGGGATCGAGCGCCTCCAGCATCGTCGCCGCCTGCTCCTCGTCGTCGGCGCGTGACGATTCCACCAGCGTGATGGCGCGCGCCAGCGCCCGACGGTCGCCGTTCCGAATGGCCTCAATGACGGACATGGCGTCGGCGGTCAGGCCGCCTGGCGCTCATCGCCGACGATGTCGAGGATCTCGGCGGCGGCTTTCGGGATGTTGGTGCCGGGACCGTAGACCGCGGCGACGCCAGCTTCCTCGAGCATCGCGTAGTCCTGCGGCGGCACGACACCACCCACGATGACCCGGATGTCGGAGGCACCCTGATCCGAGAGCGCGGCGATGAGCTGCGGTACCAGCGTCTTGTGACCGGCCGCCTGGGTCGACACGCCGATGATGTGGACGTCGTTCTCGATCGCCTGGTGGGCGGCCTCCTCGGGCGTCTGGAAGAGCGGCCCGACGTCAACATCGAAACCTATGTCGGCAAACGCCGTTGCGATCACCTTAGCACCCCGGTCATGGCCATCCTGGCCGAGCTTGACCACCAGCATACGCGGGCGGCGACCGTTCTCGTTGGCGAAGGCCTCGACCCGACCACGGATTGTCTGGAATTCCCCGTCACCCTCCCAGGCCGCACCGTAGACGCCGGAGATCGACCGGGTCACGGCACGATGGCGGGTGAACACGACTTCCATGGCGTCCGAAATCTCGCCCACAGTGGCACGGGCCCGTGCTGCTTCGATGGACAGCGCGAGCAGGTTGTCGTCGCCACGGGCGCCCTCCTCCACGGCCTTCAGCGCGACCTGGCAAGCGGCCTCATCTCGGCTGGCGCGGACCTGCTGCAGGCGGGCGACCTGGGCCTCGCGCACGGCAGTGTTATCGATGTCGCGCACGTCGACCTCGTGCGGCTCGTCGGCTTGGTACTTGTTGACGCCGACAATGGTCTCCTCGCCGCGGTCGACACGGGCCTGCTGCCGCGCCGCACTCTCCTCGATCCTGAGCTTGGGCATGCCGGCCTCAATCGCCTTGGTCATACCGCCCATGGCTTCGACCTCGTCGATCAGGCCCTGGGCCTTGTTGACGAGCGAGGCTGTCAGCGCCTCGACGTAATAGCTGCCGCCGAGCGGATCGACGACATGGGTGACGCCGGTCTCCTCGCTCAAGATCAACTGGGTGTTGCGCGCGATCCGCGCCGCGAAATCGCTGGGCAGCGCCAGCGCCTCGTCGAAACTGTTCGTGTGCAGGCTCTGGGTCCCACCGAGGACGGCTGCCATGGCCTCGTAAGCGGTGCGCACGATATTGTTGTAGGGGTCCTGCTCGGTCAGCGACACGCCGGAGGTTTGGCAATGGGTGCGCAGCATGGAGGACTGCGGCTTCTGCGGACCGAAGGGTTCCATCAGGCGTGCCCACAACAGGCGCGCGGCGCGCAGCTTGGCGACCTCCATGAAGAAGTTCATGCCGATGGCGAAGAAGAAGCTCAGACGCGGCGCGAAAGCGTCGATGTCGAGGCCGCGCGAGAGCGCCGCACGCACGTAATCGACACCATCGGCCAGCGTAAAGGCGAGCTCCTGCACCGCCGTCGCTCCGGCTTCCTGCATGTGATAGCCACTGATCGAGATCGAGTTGAAGCGCGGCATATTGCCGGCCGTGTGCGCGATGATATCGGCGACGATCCGCATGCTCGGCTCGGGCGGATAGATGTAGGTGTTGCGGACCATGAACTCCTTGAGGATGTCGTTCTGTATGGTCCCCGAGAGCTGTTCCTGGCCGGTCCCCTGCTCCTCGCCGGCCACCACGAACATGGCGAGCACCGGCAGCACCGCACCGTTCATGGTCATCGAGACCGACATCTGGTCGAGCGGGATGCCGTCGAACAGGATCTTCATGTCCTCGACGCTGTCGATCGCCACGCCGGCCTTGCCGACGTCGCCCACGACGCGCGGATGATCGCTGTCGTAGCCGCGGTGGGTGGCGAGATCAAATGCGACCGACAGGCCCTTCTGGCCGCCGGCAAGAGCCTGACGGTAGAACGCGTTTGATTCCTCGGCGGTCGAGAATCCGGCGTACTGGCGGATCGTCCAGGACCGGTTGGTGTACATCGTCGCGCGCACGCCGCGCGGATAGGGCGAAAAGCCCGGCAGGGTGTCGATGTCCTGCAATGCTTCGAGGTCAGCCGCCGTGTAAAGCGGCTTCACGGCGATGCCTTCGGGTGTCTGCCAGACCAGATCGTCGGCCGACCCGCCCCTCAGTTCCTTTTCCGCGCGCTCGCACCAGTCAGGGGGCAACGCCGTCATCGTCCAGAACCTTTCATTTCGCACTTGCGAGATGAGTATCGACGGCGGCCTGTGGCCCGTCAATCCAGCATGATCGCGACGTCACCCGGCGTGCCGTCCCCACTATTGATCGGATAGACGTCGTCGGGACGGGCGGAGAAGGCCATTAGGCAGCCCATCAAGGCCTCGACTTCGACATAGGCACCCGGTTTCGAGGTTGGCCGGACGTAGTCGATCGTGCAGCCGTCAACCATCGGCGCCAGCATGAAGAGGTTCCAGGGTGCGGATGTGATCGGGAACGAATGACCGTGCTGCGCAAGCGCGGTGACCAGGTTGTCCGCGCAGTTGACGTGGCCTTCGCCGCCCTCGTTGCGAGCTTACATCGCCCTGCTGCAGGCTGCAATCAGGGTGTCGTGCTCCCCGGGTGAGATGTCGGCCGCGATCTTCAGAATGGGCCGGTAACGGTTGGTGATCAGCTCGTCGCCGGGCTCGAACACGACGCGTTGCAACACCTCACGGCAGTGCTCCATTGAGAGCATCTCGCCCGTTTCGTTGTCAGGGAAGGCCCAAGTGTCGACCACCTGGGTATCGTGCATGTTGACCACCCGAAGCCTGCGTCCCCTCTTGAGGGGAACCGCAAGACCCTCACGGGCCGGAAGGGTCATCCGTGCCGCCATCGTCCGTCCTATGGTCTGTTGTGCAGGTGCGAAATGACGGACCCCACCGCCCTAGCCATGGCCGGGGTTGTGACACGGCCAGTCCGTTGTAGACCTGCTGGGCCTGTTCGCGGATGTCCGGCGCTTCGTCGATCCGCGCCGAGATGCCCGCCCAGTTCATGGCGACTAGGGTAAGCCACCGGTTGAGCGCACCGTCCTCACCCTCAGCGAGCGGTGCCAGCATGTCGGCGATGATAAACGCCGACCGCAGGTCGCCGTCATTGAACGCGATTCTCAGCAGGGTGTTGGCCTTGCCGGTATCAGTCGGGAAGTCGTCGCGCCCGAGCTTGTAGTGCAGCCCCAGATCCTTGGCGGCCTCGACGCTGTCGCCGTCGACCGCGCGGACGCACCAAGTCTCACCGCCTGTTCGATGTTGCACTTCGTGCCGTCACCGCGCCAGAACCATCCCGCGCCTCGGTCCATGGCAGGCACGTCACCGGCCAGCGCATCCTGCAGGCAGAGTTCCAGCGCCTTGCGCCGGTCCTGTTCGACTACGTTGCCGTAGGCATAGAACAGTTCGGCCTCGCAATAGGTCGCAACATGGCCGTTGCCAGCGTCCCCTTCGAGCCATTTCAGTTGGTCGGTGCCCGTGCTGATCGCGTGGCCGCTATCGTAGCAGTTCACGATGGCGTACTGCGCGTCGACGTTGCCCGCTTCGCCGGCCTTGATGTAACGATCGCACGCCTTGGTCGGGTCCCTGTTGACGTCTTCGCCCTCTTCGTAGAGGCGCGCCAAGACCATTGCCGCCCGCATATCGCCGTTGATCCTTGCCGACTCCAGCATGTTGACAGCAATCGTGTGGTTGCCATCTTCCAACGCCTTCATGCCGATGTCGTAATCAACCCGGGCAAACGTGGTCGAAACGGCGGCCAACACCGTCACTGCCCAGAACAATCACAACCCCATGGTGACGCCTCCACCCGGATCGCGCCGGGCAAGGGTGGCGGCCCCACCGTCGCGATGCAAGGCGGAGGTTTGCCTAGAAGCTGTTCCAGCCGGCCGTGAAGCCGCTGAGAGAGAGCGGGATCTGTGCAATCTGCCCAAAGGGATCCCCGATAGTGACCGTGGCCTGGATGCCTGCTTTCATGCGATCGGCAAGGTCATGATCGAGGTTGATCTGCGTCATGCAGCCATTGGAGAAGCACGCCACGTAACTGACGGTTCCCAGATCGAACCCGTCGACCTGCATGTTCAGGCCCGCGGGCAGAAAGACGCCCAAGGGTACGGTCAGCCGCAGAAGAGGCTCCTCGCCGGCCGGCTTGGCGACAAACGCCGTCATAACCCGCTCGGTTTCGCCAGGATTCGAGGCCGCCTGGAACAGGAAACAGTCCTGCTGGCCGACGGCGTTGAGGTTGCAGTAGAACTCCCAGGATCCGTGCGTCGCCTGAAGCGTGGGCTGCCTCTCCTGTGCGATCGCCGAACCGGCAAACGAGACAACGAGACACAAGGCCAGGGCCAAACGCATGAGCTGTTCCTCTCGGAAGCCGAATGATCCGATCGCACCACAGAGACCGGGCCCGGCCCAAGTGGGCCACGCTCTAGCGAGACCGGTGTTCCGATGCAATCCCCGGGGCAAACACGACACCGCGAAGCATCCCGCCAGGGACCAACCAGCGCCGCGAAGCGTGGAAGCCCTCGGTCGACACCGGGCTAAGTTCGCGCCCCGCCCCAGCGACGTCAAACCAAGTATTCTCGAGATGGACGACACCAGTTTCAACTACCCGGATCGGCCTAACGATTTCGAATCGCTGGCTGCCCTTCACGACCAACAAGGGTTTCAAGCAGACCCCGCGGCAGCTCGCCAGCGCCAAGGACATGCACTACCAACCCCCGGACGGGCGCCAGATCCTGGATGGCACGGGGGCTGTGGCGCTGCAATGTCGGCCACAGGCGGGAGAAGATTGCCGAAGCGATCAAGGTCCAGGCTGACCGCATGGACTTCGCGCCCACCTTCAACATGAGACACCCCGCCGCCTTCTAGCTCCCAATCGCTTGGTCGAGCTGATGCCCGGCAACCTTGATCACGTCTTTCTCACCAGCTCCGGCTCCGAGTCCGCCGATACGGCGCTGAAGATCGCGCTTGGCTATCACTACGTGCGCGGCAACGGCTCGAAGATGCACCTCATCGGCCGCGAGCGCGGCTATCACGGCACCAACTTCGGCGGCACCTCCGGCGGCGGCATCGTCAAGAACAGGCAGTTCTATGGCGGCCCGATCTCGGGCGTCGACCACATCCGCCACACCCTCGACATCAAGCACAACGCCTTCTCGAAGGGTCAGTCCGAGTGGCGTGCGCACCTGGCCGACGATCTGGAGCGTCTGGTGCAGTTGCACGACGCCTCGACCATCGCCGCGGTGCTCGTCGAACCCGTCGCCGGCTCGACGGGCGTCCTGATCCCGCCCAAGGGCTATCTGCAGCGCCTGCGTGAGATCTGCGACAAGCACGACATCCTGCTGATCTTCGATGAGGTCATCACCGGCTTCGGCCGCCTGGGCACGAGCTTCGTGGTCGAACACTTCAACGTCGAGGCCGACATCGTGACCACCGCCAAGGGCCTGACGAACGCCGCCGTACCCATGGCGCGGACTTCACCCAGAATGAAGATCTGCGACGCCTTCATGGAGAACACGAAGGCCGGCATTGAGCTTTTCGGCGACGCCCAGAACGTACAGGAAGGCGATTTGCTCTTCCTGATCGACCCCGCATCCTTCGAGGCCGACGTTCAGCTCGCAGAAGCCAATGTCGCCAAGGCGTCGGCGGCCGTCGAATCGACCTCCAACCAGTTCGAGTGGACCCAGACTCTCTACGACCAGGGCGATGTGACCAAGGCACGGCTCGACGAGGATCAATCCGCAGCGCGCCATGCCGCCGCCGAACTGCTCGCGACGGAGGCTCAGTTCAACCAGGCCTAGGTTCAGTTGAGCTACACCTTCGTGCTCCCGCCCATCTCCAGCCGCATCTCGGAGAGTACCTACAGCGTCGGTGCCCTGGTCGACACGTCGAGCGGTTCACTCGCCCAGATTATCAATCGTGACCCGATCTACATCACCTTCGCCGTCAGCGAGACGACCATGCCGGAGGTCAAGCAGCGCCGGGGCGAAATGGGCTCGATGCACCTTCGATGCGGCAGCGGGTCTGGAGACCTTCGTCGTGCCGCGCATTCTGCTGCTGAAAGGGAGGCTACTACAGCGAGATCGACTTCGTCAGCGCTACCGTCGACACGCAGACCGGCACGACCGGCATCTGCGCTGTGTTTCCCAATCCGAACGAAATCCTGTTGCCGGGTCAGTTTATCACTGTCGTGATTGAGGACTCGAAGCCGACGATGGCGGTGACCGTGTCTCAGGTCCCCGTGCAGCAGGACAAGGATGGTGCCTTCATGCTGGTCGTCGACGGCGAGAACGGCACGGACGACATCGTCGAAACCGGGCTCAACCCCGGCGACACCGTGATCACGCAGGGCGTCCTGAAAGTGCGGGCCGGTCAACCCGGTGCAGGCCGAAGCGGCTGCCCAGTAGCCGATGTTCTCGCACTTCTTCATCGATCGACCGGAGTTCGCGTTTGTCATATTGATCCTGATCACGATCGCGCTCAGTGTGCTGCCGGTCTCCGAGTTCCCGGAGATCTCTCCGCCTCAGGTCAGCGCCAGAGCCTTCTATCCCGGCGCCAACGTGGATGTCGTGGAATCGACCGTTGCCGTCCCGATTGAGACCGAGACCAACGGCGTCAACGATATGACCTAAATGAGCTCGACGAGTTCCGGGTTCGGCAGCTACAGCCTGTTGATCTCGTTCGGGATCGGCACCGATGCCGACATCACGGCGATCAACGTCCAGAACCGGGTGGTGATCGCCACAAACAAGCTATCCGAGGAGGTCCGTCGCCAGGGCATCGCGATCCAGCCGCAGAACATCCAAACGACGGCTGGTCAGATCGGTGCGCCGCTGATCGAGCAGGAGCTGCAGTTCCAGTACTCCATCGTTGCGCAAGGTAGCCTGACCTCGCCCGATGAGTTCGGCGAGATCGTCATCTGTTCCGATCGCACGGGCGCCGATCTCAAGCTGCGCGATATCGCGCGTATCGAACTCGGCGCCGACACTTACAGCTCCTAGGGTCAACTCAGCGGCGCGCTGGCTGCCTCGCGCGGGCCATCTATCGGGCGCCCGGCACCAACGCTCTTGCGTTCGCTGAAGCCGTACGTGCGGAGCGCGACCGGTTGTCGGTGCGGTTCCCCGACGATGTCGCCTACGAGGTGGTCTACGACACCACGCTCTTTGTGCGGACCAGGATCGACGAAGTGATCATTACACTCGTAACAGCCTTTCCTGCTGGTCGTCTGCGTGACCTACATCTTCCTGCAGGACTGGCGCGCGACGATCATCCCGGCGCCTGCCATCCCGTTCTCGCTGATCGGCACCTTCGGCGTGTTGCTGATGATGGGCTATTCAGCCAACATCATCTCGTTCTTCGTGCTGATTCTCGCAATCGTCGTAGTCGAGAATGTTCAACGTTTGGTGGCCGAAGAGGTCTTGGACTCCCGTAAAGCGACCAAGAAGGCGATAACCCAGATCTCGGTCGCGGTGATCGTCACGATCTCGGTCGCAGTGGTGATCTTGTCCTTCAACGCCCTGACGTTTAGTCCTGCACTCTGTTCGCCGCTGATGCGTTCGGAGAATCTCGCCACACGCGGACCGCTCGGCTGGTTCAATAAGGCCTTCGACACCACACGAATCGGCTATGTCGCGACGGTCCGCAAGATGGCCCGCATGGCTGCGGTCAGCCGGGTCATCCTCGGCGGCGTCCATGCCAGCTCCTTCCTGCTGTTCACCAACCCGCCGACTGGCTTCCTTCCGGAGGAAGATCGCGGCGCATTCTTCATCGATATCCAATTGCCCGATGCTGCATCGTTCTCACGGACCGAGGAGATGGTGAACCAGAGTGAGGAGTTCATCAGCGGTGTGCCAGGGTTCGAGAGCATCATCACCGTGCCGGGCTGCGGCCTGCTCGGCGGTTCGAGCGCGTCGAACGCCGGCCATGCGGTCGTCGTGCTCGATCTGTGGGACAAGAGGGACGATCCGTCGCTCGCGCAGGATACCATCATGGCGCAGATTCAGGGCCAACTCTCGGCACTCGCCGCCGCCAACGCCTTTGCCTTTTCGCCCCCGCCCATTCCGGGCCTAGGCGCCACGGGCGGTTTCGACTTCAAGCTGCAGGATGTCCGTGGCAGAACACCGCAGCAGTTGTTACAGGCACTCGGTGCGCTGGCGATCAACGCCAACCAAGATCCTGACCTGCAGGCCGTCTTCAACACGTACCGGTCGAACGTGCCGCAGCTCTTTATGAACATCGACCGTGACAAGATCGAGGCGCTGTGCATCCCGCTGGTCGACATCTTCACGACACTGCAGGCTAACCTGGGCTCATGCTACGTCAACAACTTCAACTATCTAGGCCGCATCTTCCAGGTCATCGTGCAGGCCGAAGAGGGCTTCCACACCACGCCGGATGACATCCGCGCACTCAACGTGCGCACGCGCGGCGGCGAGATGGTGCTGCTGAGTTCGCTCGTGGCGGTCGAGACGATCCTCGGTCCCGAGACGCTCAACCGTTACAACAACCTTCTGTTCGGCTACGGTGAACGGTAGCCCGGCGCCCGGCAAGAGTTCGGGCCAGGCCATCGAGGCAATGGAGCGGATCTCCCAAGACCTCCTGCCGGAGGGATTCGCCTATGAGTGGTCGGGCCAAATCCTCGAGGAGCTGAAGTCAGCCGGCGCGGCCACCGTCGTTTTCGCGCTTGCGATCATCATGGTCTACCTCTTCCTCGTCGCGCAGTACGAGAGCTGGAGCCTGCCGTTTGTCGTGATTCTCTGCGCGGCGGGCGTGCGCCTTGAGGAGGCCGGCGAGGTCGAGCAGGTGCTCGACGGCATCCGCCGGCCGGGCCGGGTCAACAACAGGCGGGGCAAGATGCTCGACGAGCTCGGACTGTCGTTGTGGGAGCGGGGCTTCTTCCACAGCCGGAGTCCGAACGCCGAGTGGGGTCGCGTTCTGTCGCGCAGATCGAAGCGATGGAGAAACTGCCGGCCATGCCGCCGGGACCGCCGTGTTCCCGGTGGCTGGCGGCGGCCAGCACCAGGCCTGCGCGAGCACCTGGTTTGCCATCCATCTCCATCACCGACGAACGGCGAAGGCGTAGCCTGCTTCCGTCGCCGCGATCGCAGGCATGGCGCAGAGCGGCCCCAGCGCCGTACTTAAGGTAGAGAAAGACTAAAATCGGGCAGGTCATGACGGGCAGTCCGGCCATCAGCCACCGGCCGCCGTACCCCAGCGACGCGATAGCCATCCGGCCAGCGTGATGATCAGCGGCTTGGCGAGCAGATTGGAGAGGAAGAAGGACACCGGGGCCTAACGTGCGGGCGGTGCGGGCGGCACGGGCAGGTCGGTCAGCCGCGCTTGGCGAGATCGTCAAGCTGTTTCTGCAGGCTGTCGATCTGATTCTTCAGGGCGTCGAGATCGTCCCGGCTCGCACCGCTTGGCGAGTTCGCATCCGGAGCGCTGCCATTGCCCGACCCGTTGGTCGTCACGCCAGGATAGAACATACCCATGGTGCGCTGGAACATCGCCATGTTGTTCTTGACCATGTCCTCGACCGCGTCACCGGCATCCCTGTTGGAAAACGGAAATATCTGGCCAAAGGTCTGGGACATCATGTCGCGCACCTGCTCCTGGTTCTTCGCCAGGTTCTCCATGCTCATCTCGAGGTAGCGCGGCACGAAGGTCTGCAAGCTGTCGCCGTAGAACCCGATGAGCTGACGCAGGAAGCTGATGGGCAGCAGGTTCGCGCCCTTCGCCTCTTCCTCGACGATGATCTGGGTCAGCACCGAACGTGTGATGTCCTCGCCCGACTTGGCGTCGAACACGGCGAATTCGACGCCGTCCTTAACCATCTGCGCGAGATGATCGAGTGTGACGTAGCTACTCGTCGCCGTGTTGTAGAGGCGACGGTTCGCATACTTCTTGATGACGACGGTGTCGTCGGTATGTTTGTCGTCGTTGTGCGCCATGGTTACGGTCACCCGCAAATGTCCCGGAACTCATTATGACGCCAATGCTGCATTGCGAACAGACTTTGTTGCACTGCGGCGAAACGTCGGGTCGCAGGGAAACTGGTCGCCTGCCCACAAAAGCCTGCTACCCTCACGCCCATGAGCGATCAGGACGATCTCAGGAAGCTGGCCAGCGACTTCGTCGATCTGTGGCGGGAACATCTGGCGCAGCAGGCGTCCGATCCGGCCCTAGCGCAGTGGGCCGAGGTTTGGCTGAAGGGGCTGGGCAGAGGCATGGCCGGTGAGACAGGGTCCGCGCCCGCTGGCGTTTCATCTGACGAGTTCGGCCACCGCCTTGATGAGTTCGCCGCTCGCCTTGCCCGCTGCGAGCAGCGGCTTGATGTCCTGGAGGCCAAGTTCAGGAAACCCTGACCCAAAGAGCCCGGCGGCCGCCGTGGACCTGATCCGGATCGCGAATGCTGTGGACGATACTGACGCGCTCTGCCGCGCTGTTGTTGCGGAAGCGACCGGGCGGCTCTCCGCGTTCGTCACCGGTATCCGCGCCTATCGCGCGCATGGCTACCAACGTCGGCCCTCCGAGACGTCGACGATCTGGGCCAGCGGGTCGAGCCACCTGCTTGATTATGGCGGCACTGGACGCCCCGTGCTGCTTGTGCCCTCGCTCATCAACCGCGCCTATATCCTCGACCTCAGGCCGGGCGCCAGTTTCTGTGCCTGGCTCAGGGACAACGATCTGCGCCCCCTCCTGCTGGATTGGGGCGATCCCGGTGCGGATGAACATCCCTTCGATCTCGAGGCCTACATATCAGCCCGCCTCGCACCGGCACTTGCGGCTGCGGCCGCGGTGGCGGAAGCGCCCGTACCCGTGCTGGGCTACTGCATGGGCGGGCTGCTCGCGCTCGCCGGCGCGCTTGCCGCGCCCGAGATGGTGGCAAGCCTGGCGTTGCTCGCGACACCATGGGACTTCCATGCCGATCGCGCGGGACAGACTGGCATCCTCGCAACGGTCGCCGCGCTCCCCCATGCGCCCGGCACGCCGCCACTGCCGGTCGACATCATCCAGACGCTGTTTGCCTCGCTCCAGCCCATGCTGATCGAAGCCAAGTTCCGCCGTTTCGCATTGATGGACCCGGAGAGCGCAGAAGCCGAAGCGTTCGTCGCCTTGGAGGACTGGCTCAACGACGGCGTTGCGCTTGCCGCACCGACCGCGCGCGACTGCCTGGTAGGCTGGTATCGCGATAACGACCCCGCCGAGGGCCGCTGGCGCGTCGGGGGTGAAACCGTCGATCCCGCCCGGCTGGCGTGCCCAGCGTTCATCGCCCTGCCGACCCGGGACCGGATCGTGCCGCCGGCCTCTGCCTCAGCCTTGGCCAAAGCCATCCCCCATGTCGAAGTGATCGAACCGCGTGCCGGACATATCGGCATGATGGTCGGGCGCCACGCCGAAGGTGCGCTGTGGGAGCCTTTGGGCGCCTGGCTCAACGATGTCTGAACGGACCCTTGCAACCGACCGTCTGGAGCTCTGGATCGCGCAACACGAAACCCGGGGCTACGGCAAGTGGAAGATCCTCACCAAGGACGGCCGGCTCGCCGGCCGCGCCGGTGTGTTCGATGAGGAGGAACTGGACGCTGTCGAGCTCGGCTTCACGATCCACCCGGAGTTTCAGGGTCGGGGCTTCGCCACCGAAATTGCATCCGCCATCGCCGCCTGGACCTTCGCCCATTTCCCGATCGCCCGCCTCGTCGCCTTCTCCCACCCAGACAACATATCCAGACAGCGCGTGCTGAAAAAGATCGGCATGACCTTCACCCACAAAGGCGGGATGGACGACCGGCCATGGCGGTTCTACGAGTCCAACACACCACCGTCCTTCGCACTCGCACAATGAATTTTGCACCTGCGAAATGAATCGGTTTGCCCTATAAGTCGATCCATTCATCCCTGATTCGGAGACATCACCATGACCGAGATTGTGATCGCCAGTGCGGCGCGTACCCCCGTGGGATCCTTCAACGGTGGTCTTTCGAGCCTTGCGGCCCACAAGCTGGGCGAAGTCGCCATCACGGGCGCCATGGAGCGCGCCGGGGTCGATCCGAGCGAGGTCGACGAGGTCGTCATGGGCCAGATCCTGCAGGCGGGGGAAGGCCAGAACCCGGCCCGCCAAGCCTCGATCGGCGCTGGTATCCCTGTCGAGAGCCCGGCCTGGTCGCTCAACCAGCTCTGCGGTTCGGGTCTTCGCGCCGTCGCCGTGGGTTACCAGCAGATCATGCAGGGCGATGCAAACATCGTCATCGCCGGCGGCCAAGAGAGCATGAGCCAGGCGCCGCACTGTGTGCATATGCGCAACGGCACCAAGATGGGCCCGGCCCCGATGATCGACACCATGATCGTCGACGGCCTGTGGGACGCCTTCAACGGTTACCACATGGGCAACACCGCCGAAAACGTCGCCAAGCAGTGGCAGATCACCCGCGACGAGCAGGATATCTTCGCGGTCACCAGTCAGAACCGCGCCGAGGCCGCCCAGAAGGCCGGCAAGTTCAAGGACGAGATCGTTCCGGTCACAATCAAGGGCCGCAAGGGCAACACCGTCGTCGAGGACGACGAATACATCCGCTATGGTGCGGATCTCGAAAGCCTCGCCAAGCTGCGCCCGGCCTTCGACCGCGAGAACGGCACGGTGACCGCCGGCAACGCCTCGGGCATCAACGACGGCGCCGCGGCGACCGTGCTGATGACCGCTGAGGAAGCCGCCAAGCGCGGCATCACGCCGATGGCCCGGATCGTCTCTTGGGCGCATGCCGGCGTCGATCCCTCGATCATGGGCACGGGCCCGATCCCCGCGTCCCGCAAGGCGCTCGAGAAGGCCGGCTGGACAGTCGGCGATCTCGACCTGATCGAAGCCAACGAGGCCTTCGCCGCGCAGGCCTGCGCGGTCAACAAGGACCTCGGCCTCGACCCGGAGAAGGTCAACGTGAACGGCGGCGCCATCGCCATCGGTCACCCGATCGGCGCCTCGGGTGCGCGTGTGCTCAACACCCTGTTGTTCGAGATGCAGAAGCGCGAAGCCAAGCGCGGCATTGCCACGCTCTGCATCGGCGGTGGAATGGGTGTCGCCATGTGCGTGGAGCGCTGAGCCTGTAAAGGAACGTCAGATTGCGACAGACCAAATGCAATGGCGAAATAGAGCGGCACGTTCAGCCCTAGGAGTTCGGCTGCTTCGCGGTTTTGCGCCACGGCGCGCATGATCCGCCCCGGGCGCGCATAGCGCAGGAAGAGCCCGATGCCCAACAGGATCGCCAGAACCAGCACCAGAAGAATGCCCTCGCTGGTGGCAAGGCTGATTTGACCCAGGGCGATCTCGCCCTCGCCCAGGGGCGGGATTTGTTTTGACCTTGGCCCCCAGATCAGGAGCAAGCCGTTTTCCAGAATGGCGGAGGCCGCCAGCGTGGTGATGACCGAGATCAGAACCACATCCGCGCGTCGCTCGAAGGGTTTGACCAGCAGGAAGTGCATCAAGACCCCCACCGCAAACATCACGGCAGAGGTCAACACGATGGCCGGAAACAGTGGCAGCCCCCAGGCCTCCGCACCTGAAAACTGCCAGGCGATGTATGCCCCAAGCGCAATGAACGTTCCATGCGCGAAGTTGAAGATGCCCAGAGTCGTCCAAACCAGCGACAACCCCGTCGCCATCAACGCATAAAGCGCGCCCAGAACGATGCCGCCCTGCATGATCGAAAACAGGGTTGGCGCGTCCATCACGGCTGTTCTCCAAACAGGAGCGCCATCAGACCGTCAGGGTCGGGCATCGCTTCGGGAATGAAGCGTCCGACCTCAAGCTTGTTGCCTGGGCTCGCGCGGGGCACGAGGCTGAAGAGTTTCATCTCTCGGAGCAGAAGAGCCAAGGCGGATCGAGATCGGACCAGCGCCCGTGGCCGGCGTGGTGGATGGCGAGCCTGCGGCCCGCCATCGTTATAAGATTGACGCTGGAAAAGACATCGATGCCCCGCCGGTAATCCTCGGGCGTACGATGAAGGAAGAGCGAGTCGTCACGTCGATGGAGGGTGCCACCCCAATCCTGGATGAGCTCTTCGAGAACGCTGCGGTTGAAGGTGACGACGAGATCGTCGAGCACCGGATCGACGAAATGGGTGACACGTTCGTCAAACTGCTTCATCGGTACACTTGGTTCTGACGTCGCCGTTGTACTGTCCCGTGCGTTGGACCTTGTCGCAGGCCGAGAGCATGATCAGCGCTGCCGACCTGATCGTGGTCCAGACCGCCGCATGGAACGGCTGGTGGTAGGAGAACAAGGAAGACGCCTTCCACATGCTGTGCGAAACACTCGCCGAAACACTCTGAGCTGCCGGCGGTCTTGCGGCAGATCAAGCAGTAACACTTCATGTAGGGGTGACGGCCGTCGCGCTCGACGGTGAGGCGGGCGCGGCCTGGCAATAGCAGAACCCTTCGAGCGTGGGGACGGCGTGTCTCCTCGTCAGATGTTGGCGAACAGGCTAGGCCAGATCGCGGCCAGCAGCATTATCCAGAGCGGAAGGGTGACGACGCAGGCAAGCGCGGTGGCCGAGACGGCGGCGGCGACCGATTGCTCTTGGCTTCGGTACTGCACGGCAAGCACGTAAGCGGTGTTGGCCGTCGGGCTTGCCGCGCAGACGACGGCGGCGGCGAGCAGGAAGGGGTCGAGCCCCAGCAGCAGGCCGGAGGCGAGCACGAACGCCGGCACGATCACCAGCTTCAGGGTCGAGACCGCGAGAATGCGGGAGGCCTCGGCGCGCACGTCCTCCAGCCGGATCGCGGCACCGATCGCAAAGAGCGCGCAGGGCGTCAGCCCCTGGCCCAGGAGATCAAGATAACCCTCCGCGACATCGGGCACCGGCAGACGCAGCAGGGCAAACCCGAATCCGAGCAGCGCCGGCCAGATCATCGGACTGCGCAGCAGCTGGAGCGCCTGCTTCGGAATCGACGGGGCTGCGGTACCCTCGCCTGCCGTGCCCTCCAGCAGGACGATACAGAGCGGTACCATCAGGCCGGCGATCACGATGTTGGCGATGGCGGCCGGCGGCACGCCTTCGGAACCGAACACGGCATAGAGGATCGGCAGCGAGACGAAGCCCGTGTTCGCGACCACGGCCGCCATGGCCGAGACGGCGCGGCTGCGCCCGTCGCAGCCCAGCAGGTGGCACGGCATCCAGCGCAGGGCGAGGAGCGCGATCACCGAACCCACCCCGAAGGCGAGCCAGAAGTCGCCGCCCAGCAGTCCTTCGATCGGATGGCGCGCCACAATGGAAAACATCAGCGAGGGCACGCAGATGAAGTAGGCGAAGCGGATCAGGTGTTCGGCCATCGCCCGCGACACCACGCCCGTCCGCACGGCGAAGAACCCGGTCAGGATCACCGCAAAGGCCGGTGCAATGACGGTCAGGACGTGCAAGGCGATAGGGGCGTTCGAGGATTCTCTCTCCCGGGATCGGGAGAGGGCAGAGGTGAGGGTCGATCAGCGTACATCGCGGTGCCAGCGGGTCCAACTCAGGGCGGCAACCCTCACCCGGCTGCGGCTATGGTTCGGCTGCTTCTCGCCAAGCCTTCGCTGCCCTCTAGCCACAGGAAAGAGGGATCGCCGATCGGCTGTCATCGCGATTTCTTGAGCAGGACGTAGAACGCGCCTTCGCCGCCGTGCCAAGGCTGGGCGGGCGAGACGGCGAGCACGCGGCTACGGTTGGACGGCGCGTTTAGCCAGCGCGGCAGCTGGGCGCGCAGCACGCCGGTGCACTCCTCGAGCGGGGCCTTCTGGCCCTTGCCGGTGATCACCAAGACGCAGCGGCAGCCCCGGCCGTGGGCTCGGGCAATGAAGTCGTCGAGCGCGGCATGGGCCTCCTGCTGGCGCATGCCGTGGAAGTCAATGCGGGCGTCGATCGTCATCTGGCCGCGGCGGAAGCGCTGCGCCTGGCGTTTGTCGACGTTGTGCACCTCGCCGAGTACGATCTCGCCGCGGACGTTCGCCGTGCGCGGGCGGTGCGGTGCCGACGGTGTGGTGCCGTGGTGCGGCTTGTCGTCGAGCAGGGAGGGCGTGTCGCCCTCGGCGTCGAGCACGTCGGATGGCGCCGGCCGTTCGGGCCGCTCGCGTCCGGGCAAGGGATCGACCGACTGGGTCACGCGCTGCCAGAGCCTGGCGTCCTCGTCGTCGAGCGGCGACTGGTCCTTGCCCTGGGACACGCCTTACTCCGCCGGGATCGGCGCTGCGGGAACCGGTACGCCGAGCGCGCAGGCGAGGAGCCGCTGGAACTCCCAGATGGTGCGTTCCTTCTCGCCCAGCCGGCCGGAGACGACGTGGTCGGACTTCAGGGAGCGGGCGATCGATTCGAGGATCGTGCGGTCTTCCATGTTGACCCGGTCGAAAGTCTCCTTGATCTCCACCCGCATGGCGGCGCGCTCCTGACCCTCTTCGGGCCACAATGGCGCGGCGATGGTGCCGCCCCAGAGCACGCGCACGCGCACGCGGTCCGGTCCGTCGGGCTGGAGCGACATCCAGAAGCCGCGGTTGAGCGAGGCCGAGACCACGTGGCTCGGGTCGGCGGCATCAACGGGAAGCGGGCGCGTGTGTCGTCGTCGGTGTCGGTCCAGATCTTCTCCTGCAGGCGGCTGGTGTCCATCCAGTGGATGTTCCAGCCTGCCTCGCCCGGTTCGCACCAGACCCCTGGGTCGGGGTGAACGGCTGCAGCGTGTGTTTGTGGCTCGAGAACAGGTGATAGCTCTCGGTGAAGTTCTCGGCGAGGGACTTCCAGTTGCAGTCCCAGACCTCGTCGGTGCGACCGACGCAGACCCGGTCGGACTTGAAGAGATGCTTGATCTCGCGGGCCGTGAAGGCGGCGCCGTTGTAGACACCGGACGGCAGCGTCGTTGCCTGCTCGAACGGCAAGGCGACGGTTCGCCCGAGATCGGCGAGCAGATGATCGAGGTCTGACATGCGTCGTTTTCTGCAGTCGGGACGAGGATGAGAACCAGCAATTAAATCAAGAGTGCCGTCGGGGGAAGTCGTTATCGACCCTTACGCCAGGATTGCGAGTCCGCCGCCGGCGACCAGTCCGGGAATCAGCAGCAGGCACCAGCGGAGCCGCAGGCGTTCACCGGCAGGTTCGTTCTGCCACATACGTTTCGCCGCGCGAACCTCGGGTCCGCAGAGATGATCGGGCCAGGACATCGCTGTGATCCCTCTCAAGACTGACCGAGACACGCCAAGTCCGCGCCGAAGAAACGCGCCGAGGCAATCCAGATCGACCAGGCCAGATAGGCTAGGCCAGATCGGCCAGGCAAGCAGCAATCCGTCGTCCAGAGCCTGCCGCCAACCGCGAACAAGGGCCAGCCTGTAGGCCAGCGGCGTTGTGACAAGAGGCACGACAAGGCCGGGGATTCCGAAGATGCTGCTGGCGGCAATCGGAAGCCAGAACGCCAAGGCTGAAACGGCAAGGCACAGGGCCAGTTCCCAGAGGGGCTTCGCCAGAAACGCCACCAGCCAGGCGAAGACCGCCGACCGGAACAAAAACCGATCCAGCCAGGGCTGGGCTTCGAACTGGCCCTCCGATTGCGAGCAAATCGGGAAACCAGGCGCAAGCGCGACAATCGGAAAGGGGATCAGGATCAATCCGACTTCGAGCGTTGATCAATCATCCCGCACCACCACGATGTGGAGGTAGCGGGGGCCGTGGACGCCGGTCTGCACGGTCAGTTCGATGTCGCCCGTGCGGCTGATGCCGGTGACCATGTTGACGGTGCGGGGCACGGGGCCGCGAGCGCGGATGCGGTCCCAGACGTCCTCGCAGGACCCGGTGATCTCGGATTCCCGCACGATGGCGATGTGGATCTCGGGCAGGAAGTTCATGGTGGCGGGGCTGTCGCCGCCGGATGCCATGACCAGTGTGCCGGTCTCGGCGACGGCGCCGAAGGCGCGGTTGATGCCGATGCGGTCGGCGTCCCGCGGCGCGCGCTTGTGGACGGTCATGGTGCCCGCGGCCCAGTCCATCGCATCGAGATCGGGGTGCGGCGCGATGGCGGCTTCGGCGGGCAGGTTGCGGCCCCTGAGGTAGTCGGCCACGGCTTCGGGCACATCCTCGGCGATCGCCACGAAGCTGACGGTGGCATCGACCTGCTGTGCCTTCTCGACGAAGAGGTCGATCAGAGCGGCCCGGTCGAGGTCGATGCGGGCGGGCTGGAGATGGCGGCTCCGGCCCTTGAGCCGCGCTGTGACCGTGGCGCGCGCCTGCGTTTCGGTGCCCTCGGATCGCGCAATGCCGTGGCGGATGCGGCCGAGGATGGCGTCGCGTGCGCTCATGCCCATGTTCCGGGCCGCTCACCCTTCTTCCAGCGTGTCTGGAAGCTGGTGCCCTGGGGTGCCGCGAGATCGCGGTCCCGGGTCCAGGCGCCGGCGCCCGGCAGGCTGGCGAACCGCCCCCGCTTCCCGGCGCGCCCGGCCAGAACGCACATCGCGAGATTCGTCGCCCAGCGATAGAGGCCGGGACGTTTGGCAAAGGCCGCCCAGAGCGAGAGGCCGTTGCGCGCTGCCGCCGGTGCCCGACCCGACCGGGCCTCCTCCTCGCGCAGGTGGCGCAGCATCTTCGGGATCGGGATGCGCATGGGGCAGACCGCCTCGCAGCGGCCGCAGAGCGACGACGCGTTGGGCAGGTGGTTGGTCTCGGCCAGGCCCGCGAGCGCGGGCGTCAGGACCGCGCCGACGGGGCCGGAGTAGGTCGAGCCGTAGGCGTGACCGCCGACCTTGCCGTAGACAGGGCAGGCGTTGAGACAGCAGCCGCAGCGGATACAGCGCAGGATCTCCTCGGTCGGCGAACCCAGCAGCGCCGAACGCCCGTTGTCGACCAGCACGACATGGAAGGCCTCGGGTCCGTCGATGTCGCCGGGCCGCCGGGTCCCTGCCGAAAACGACGTGTAGGACGACATCTCCTGGCCAGTGCCCGAGCGCGCCAGGATGCGCATGATCGAGGTCGCGTCCTCGAGCGAGGGCACGACCTTCTCGATCCCCGCCACGACGAGATGGACCCGGGGCAGGAGCTGGGTGAGATCGCCGTTGCCCTCGTTCGTCACAATCACGGTCTGGCCGGTCTCGGCGATCAGGAAGTTGGCGCCAGTGATGCCGACATCGGCCTTGAGGAAGCGCTGGCGCAGCACGGCACGGGCATCGGCCAGCAGGCCATCGACGTCGTCAGGCCCGCGGTCGGCCAGATCGGGGTGGTGATCGTTGAAGAGTTCCGCGACCTGCTGGCGGTTCTTGTGGATTGCGGGCGCGATGATGTGGCTGGGCGGCTCGCCGGCAAGCTGGATGATGTATTCGCCGAGATCGGTCTCGACCGGTGTGATGCCGTTGGCTTCGAGATAGGCGTTGAGGCCGATCTCCTCGCCCACCATGGTCTTGCCCTTGGTCACGGTCTTCGCGTTTTCGGCCCTGCAGATCGCCAGCACCAGATTGCGCGCCTCGGCATCGTCGCGTGCCCAGTGGACGTGACCGCCGGAAGCCTCGACAGCGTTCTCGAAGGCCTCGAGGTAGAGGTCGAGGTGTTCGAGCGTGTGAGTCTTGATGCCGACCGCGATGTCGCGCAGGTCGTCGAACTCGGGCAGCGACTCCCGGGCATTGGCGCGCCGCTGCAGGAAGTTGCCCTTCAGCTTGACGAGATTGTCCTGCAGCACCTCGTCTTCGAGCGCTTTCGCCGCTTGCTGCTTGAACCGGCTGCTGGTGAGCTGATGCAGGGTCATCGGCCGGGTTCTGCGATGGCCGGTGTTTCGAGGTCGCCGGCCAGCACCTCGGCGATGTGCCGGACCTCGACCCTGGAGCCGCGGCGCTTGAGGGTTCCCACGATGTTGAGCAGGCAGCCGAGGTCGGCGGCGAGCGCGAGGTCGGCGCCGGTTTCCTCCAGGCGGTCGGCCTTGTCGCGCGCCATGGCCGCTGAGATGTCGGGATACTTGGCGGCGAAGGTGCCGCCGAAGCCGCAACAGATGTCCCGGTCGGTTGCTTCGGCAAGCGTCAGGCCCTCGACCGACGCGAGCAGAGCGCGCGGCTGCTCGCGCGTGCCGGTCTCTCGCAGACAGGAGCAGGAGTCGTGGATTGTCACTGTGGCGTCGCAGCGCGCGTCGACCGTGGTCATGCCGGCGACCTCCACGAGATAGCGGGTCAGCTCCCAGGTGCGCCCGGCGAGATCGGCGGCGCGGGCTTCATCCTCGGTGCCGGCGAAGAGTTCAGGATAGTGCCTGATCACCATGCCGGCGCACGAGCCCGAGGGGGCGACCACATGGTCGTAGCCCTCGAAGGCGTCCAGCATGGTGCGGGCGATCGCCATGGCGTGGTCCCGTTCGCCGGAGTTGTAGGCCGGCTGGCCGCAGCACGACTGAAGCGGCACCTCGACCGTGCAGCCGGCATCCTCGAGCAGCTTCACCGTGGCGAATCCGACCGTCGGCCGAAAGAGATCGACCAGGCAGGTCACGAGAAGCGCCACGCGGGGCGATGAAACGGGTTCGGTCATGGGTTCCGACAACGGCGAGGCAGCCGCAGACTGTTACGGATCGAGCGAGGCCACAAGATTGCTACCGATCAGGTTGGGCAGCAGGACATAGTACTGCCCTTCGCCCTTCATGTGGCCGGCGAGCCATTCGGCCTCGGCCCCGGGGCCGAAGAAGATGTCGCCACGCACCGGTCCGGTGATCGCGCCACCGGTATCCTGGGCCACCATCAACCGGTTCCAGGCGCGCCCGCCGGGCAGGGTCGTCGAGAGCCAGACCGGGACGCCATAGGCCAGGAACCGGTCGTCCACGGCCAGGCTGCGGCCCGGTGTCAGCGGCACGCCCTGGGCGCCCAGCGGGCCGGGCCCGTCGAGCTCGTGGAAGAAGATGTAGCTCGCGTTGGTCCACATGACCCCGTTGGCCTGATCGGGATTGGCCCGGAGCCAGTCGCGGATCGACTGCAGCGAGATGTCCTCGCGCGCGATCTCCTCGCGTGCGATCAGCTCGCGACCGATGGCGTAGTAGGCATGGCCGTTCTGCCCGGCGTAGCCGACGCGCACCTCGCTGCCGTCGGGCAGGCTCACGCGTCCCGAGCCCTGGATGTGCAGGAAAAACGCGGTGATCGGGTCGTCGACCCAGAAGATCTCAAGCCCCAGGCCCTCGAGCGCGCCCTCGTCGATCGCCTGCCGGTCCGGCAGGTTCGATGCCATCGCCGGTGGGGCATAGAGCGGATAGAAATAGATCGCGCTGCGGGTGCGCGAGCCGTTCAGCAGCGGTTCGTAGTAGCCGGTGAAGAGGCCCCGCTCCTCGCCATTGTCGGTGGCGAGCCATGGCCGGAACCAGTCCTCGAAGAAGAAGCGCGCGAACTGCGGGTCGACGCCGCGCGCGGTACGGCAGATCTCCTGCCAGTCACCGGCGGCACCCATGCCGGGCGATCCCGAGAGCGGTCCCGTCGGATTGCGGTTCTCGATCGCGTCACACGAGATCAGGAAGGCTTCGAGCGCCGCGCCATGGTCGTCGAACGGCCAGTCGGGGATACGTTCGAAGGAGGCCTGCTGCAGAATCAGGTCAGGCGATTGTGGCGGCGGCTCAGCAATATCGCGCGCCGGGGGTGGCGTATCCCTGCCGGTACAGGCCGAAAGAAACGCGGCCAGCGCAAGCGCTGCGGAAAGGCGCACCCATCCGGCCACGATCAGTTCGGACTGCGTGTGGCGACAAGCTGCCAGTTGGGATCGCGCGAATGGGTGTCGCGCGCGAAGGTCCAGATATCAACGACCTCGACCGGATGGGTCGGATCGCCCGCGACGATACGTTCTTCGCTGTCCTTGACGATGTCGGTCTGGTCGCTCTCGAAGCGTATCGTGATATGCGCTTCGCGGCCCTTCATCTCGGCTTCGATCGGTTCGCACTTGTTGATGGCGACAAGCTCCATCATGCGCGTGGTGTCGCCGACGTCGCGCTCTTCGACGGCCCGTGTGAAGCTGCGATAGACACCACTGTCGAGGTAGGTCCTGACCCTCTCGAGTTCGCCCTTGTGGTAGGCGTCGATGATCATCTCGAAGGCCGAGCGGGCACCGGCGAGGAACTGCTCGAGATCGAAATTGCGGTCGGCCAGCTGAATCTGGGTGACGCCTGCCTTGAGCGGGGCGTCGAGGCCAGCCACAAGGTCCTCCGACTCGTCGCCGGGTCGCAGCGGCACGACCTTCTCATCATCGGCGGCGTCGGCACCGGAATCCGGCAGAGGAGAGCTAGGCGGCTGCTCATGGCCGGTACGACGGCCCAGCACATTGAAGAGCTTGAAGAAGATAACGCCTGCAAGAACGGCGAAGAAGAGGGTTTCAATGCTCACGGAGGCCGCTTTCAATCCTGCGTTCAGTTGGGCCGGAGAGGCTCTGGATCCACGTTCCCGAACCGCTACCGGATGAGCCTAGAGCAGTTTCGGTCCGGAGGGAATCGCTGGCACGGTGCCGGTACCGTGCCAATATAGAGATGGCATCTTCTGCGGTGCCATCAACCATGCCCATTCTGCTTCTTTCGCTGTTTCTCGGCGTACCCCTCATCGAGGTCTACCTCTTCATTGAGCTCGGCAGCCTCATCGGCGCGCTCTGGACCGTGCTGTTGTGCGTCGCGACCGCGGTGACCGGTGCGGCACTGGTGCGCCATCAGGGTCGTGCCGTGACGATAAGCGCGCAGGAGGCCATGCGCGCGGGCCGCATGCCCGCGGTCGAGGCCTTCGACGGCATCTGCATTCTCGCCGCCGGCATGATGCTTCTGACCCCCGGCTTCTTCACGGATACGGGCGGATTGCTGCTCCTGATGCCGCCGGTTCGGCACATGTTGCGGCACTTTGCGGCACGCCATGTCGAGACTGTCGAGGTCAGGATGCGGGCCGGTCCCGGCGGGCCGGTGATGGACGGCGAGTGGGAGGTCGTGAACGACCCGGCCCAACCCCGCAACGATCCCCGTCTGCGCGGTCCGGGCGCGTGAACCCGATCGGCGACGCCGACGCCATGGCGATCATACGCCATTGCAAGTCCCTGGGTGCGGTTGTTCCCGCCCCGCTCCCATGCTAGCCAACGTCGGAATTTCCGCCCTTCGTGGAGTAGACACCATGGCCGACGAGATCCCGGACGCAGCGGCTCCCGCAGCACCTGCGGCCGGCGCAGCGGTCCAGCCCAAGCTGATGCTGCACAGCCAGTTCCTTCAGGACCTGTCGTTCGAGAACCCGCAGGGTGCCAAGAGCTTCTCGCGCGCCGATATCAAACCCCAGGTTCAGGTCAACCTGAACGTCGACTCGCGCAAGCTGGGCGAGACGCTCCACGAGGTTTCGCTCAAAATCACGGCGAACGCGACGCATGAGAACGAGGCCTGCTTCCTCGTCGAACTCGACTATCGCGGCGTCTTCTCGCTCACCGGCGCCGATGAGACGGTTCTCTCGCAGGTGCTGCTGATCGAAGGTCCGCGCAACATCTTCCCGTTCGCCCGCCGCATCATCGCCGATACCGTGCGTGACGGCGGTTTTCCGCCGCTCATGCTCGAGCCGGTCGACTTTGTCACGCTCTACCGCAGCCACGCCCGGCGCACCCCGGCCGAGGGTGGCGCCGAGGCCGTACCGGCGACCTAGGACCTATCCCGTTCAGCCTATCCTGTTCAGATTGAATCAATCTGAACGGGTGACGATGCTCCGAGTCTTTGGATGCGGAGCGGATTCACGCACTAGAGCGCTTCGACACGGTCCGCGCCCACCTGGACACGGACGGTGCGATCCATCAGGGACAACAGAATCGCGACGTGGGCCTCGTCCCGGGATATGGTCTGGACGACGTACCAGCGTTTCATGGCACCGGGTTCAGGCGGTCCCGTCGGGCAGGCGGTCGCTGCGCACCGCGACATCGAGATCGCGCGCGAGGATTTCGTGCATGTGAACCGCGCCCGCGAAACCGCCCGCGTCGTCGCTGCACAGCAGGAAGGTGAAGCGATTGGCTTCCATCAGGCGCAGGGCGTCGAGCATCAGGGCATCGGCGGCGATGGCCTTCGGATGGGCCGTCATCATCTGACCGGCGGTCTGATCCGCGAAACCCTCGCGATCGGCAAGCGCGCGTCGGATGTCGCCTTCGGAGATCGCGCCGACCCTGTCGATCGCGACGCCATGGCCGGGTTCGTCATCGGACACAAGCGCGAAGCCGCGGGCACCGGCGGTGATCGCCTCGATCACCGTCCAGATCGAATCGGTCGGTTTCAGCCAGGGCAGGCGGCCGGCCGGAGTCATGACCTCGCTCACCTTCATCAGCTTGCGCCCCAGGAGTCCGCTGGGGTGGAACAGGCGGAACTCCTCCGGCGAGAAGCCACGGATGTTGAGGCTGGCGATCATCAGCGCATCGCAGATCGAGAGCGTGGTGGTCGACGATGAGGTCGGCGCAAGCTGGTGCAGGCCGGCCTCGGCTTCGACCAGGGTCTCGATCACCCAGTCGCTCGCACCGGCAAGAAGACAGTCGCGGAATGCGGTGATCGTGACGATCTTCGCCCCGAAATCGCGCAGGGTGGGTGCCAGAATGCGCAGTTCGTCGGTGCTGCCCGAGTGTGACAGCAACACCGCAAGCGTGGCGTCGTGGGCCTGGCCGAGATCGCCGTGAAGCGCTTCCTGCGGATGCATGAAGGTGGCGCGGTGTCCGGTCGAGACCAGGCTCGCGACAAACTTGGTGCCGATATGTCCGGACTTGCCGACACCGATCACGACCGTGCGGCTTCCGGGCTCGGCGAGGGCTGCAGCGGTTGCGAGAAAATCGTCGCCCAGACCGCCTGCCGCCCGTGACAGGCAGTCCGCGCCGTCGCGCAGAACCTCGCGTGCGGCGGCCAGCGGTTCCTTGCGCATCGCGCTCATGATGTCTTCGGCTCCCGCAGGACCGACGATACGAGTCCGGGCGGCAATGCCGCGATCACTGGCGGCAGCAACAGGACATAGGTCGCCTGCCACCACAGCGACCAAAAGGAATAACTCAAAAGGGAGGCAAACCAGAACGCGACCGAAAGGCCCAGCAGCGCGGCACCGGCTGCGTCCTGGCGTCGGAGCGCCCGCAGCCCGCCCGCCAGCAGCAGAACAAGCGTGGCCGCCATCGCCGCGAATCCGACAGCGCCGGTCTCGACAAGAACCTCGATCGCGGCATTGTGGGGGTGGGACGGCAGGATCTCGGCGGTGGACCCTTCAACGATCTGTGTCGCGCCGTCGACGGTGGGCAGCATGTTGATGCCGAGGCCGAACAGCGGGTTGTCACCGAACTGCGACAGCGCGAAGGCCCAGATCGCCTGGCGGTGGGCGTCGATCAGCCAGAGCGGCAGGCCGAGCACGGGCTCGATCTGGTTGTTCCGGACGCTGTCGAGCATGACCGCGACAATCAGCACCGCGGGTATGCAGGCGACTGCCAGGAGCCCCTTGAGCCCGAGCTGGCGCCAGGCAAGCCAGGCGCCCATGACGCCGAGGCCCAGGCCGCCGGCACCGAGGCCCGAGCGATTGTTGAGCGTGAAGAGCAGCGCGACCGCAAGGACCTGGAAGACGATCGCGGCCAGACGCCAGGGACCACCCCGGGGAACGCCTTCGCGCCAGCCGGCCCACAGCACCACCGGCATCATGCAGGCCACCGCCGTGCCGTAATGCTTCAGAACCCCTGCGGCAATGTTGTGCACGTGGAGGTCGTCGCCATAGCCGCGCAGGGAGGCAAAGAGCTCGGGCGTGACCAGGACGGCGACGAGGCCCAGCGCCACGCAGACACAGCCCCCGGCCACCAGAGCGCGATGGACCAGCCGGTTGAGATCGGGTCGTTCCCGCAGAATGACGCCGAAGACCGTGGCCAGCATCAGAAGCGCGACCATGCGCAGCCAGATCCTTGCCGATTCCGCGATGTCGGGTGACGCGAAGACCGCGACGAGCCAGATGGCAAGGGTCAGCCACACCGCACGGCCCAGGCTGGTCCTGAAGGCGCCGTTGATGCCGCCGATCAGCCGGGCGCGAGGCAGGGCGAAGGCAAGGCCGGCAAGGGCCAGAACGGCGACGACGGCCAGGGTCGCCCGCCCGGCCACGATCAGCGGGACCGCCACACCGAGGGCGACCGCACCCGCGACCGCGGCGTTGCCGCGCCAGTGGCGTCCGTGCGCCGTATCGTTCCGTCCATTTCCTGCCATCATCGTTCCCGCCATTGCCGTGGCTTAACCCATATCGTGCTCCACCGGAACCGCTCTGCCCCCGGCGAGTCCACGGTGCCGGGCCGGACATGGGGTGCCGGGAATCCCCGGGTTGTGGCCGCCATGGCCCATTCCGCTCTATAAGCGCGCCATGCTGATGGTCACGCTGGTCGCCGCACCCCTGACGGGCTTCGCCACCTGGGCGCTCTCGCGCATGGTTCTGGAGCTGCTGGTTTCGGGTAATGTCATGGACCGGCCCAACGAACGCTCCAGCCACGACCGGCCGGTGCCGCGTGGCGGCGGCATCGCCCTGATGGGCATGGTGATCCCGAGCTGGCTCTTCCTGGCCGTGCTGACCCACACCTTCGGCCAGGTCTGGCCGGTGATTGCGGCGGCCACCGTTCTGGCGGTGCTGTCCTTCGTCGACGATCTGCGCAACCTCCCTGCGATGCCCCGGTTCGCGGCCCATGTCGCAGCGGTTGTCCTAGGCCTTTTGCTGCTGCCTGACAACGCCCTGCTGTTCGACGGTATGCTCCCGCTCTGGGCCGACAGGATCGTTGTCGGCCTCGCGTGGCTATGGTTCATCAATCTCTTCAACTTCATGGACGGTATCGACGGCATCACAGGCGTCGAGACGATCACCATCGCGGGCGGACTGGCCGTTGCCATCGTGATCGTTGTCGCCGGCGCTGGCGGCGACTGGTCGCGTGCACCGCTGGCAGCCGTCATGGCCGGGGCCGCAGCAGGGTTCCTGGTGCTGAACTGGCATCCGGCGCGGCTCTTCCTGGGTGACGTCGGCAGCGTGCCGCTGGGCTATCTCCTCGGCTGGCTGCTGGTCTGGACGGCCTGTGTCCGGGGCCTGTGGTGGCTGGCGCTGCTGCTGCCGCTAACGTATTGGGCCGACGCCACCACGACGCTTCTGTGGCGCACCGCGAAGGGCGACAGGATCTGGCGCGCCCATCGCAGCCATGCCTACCAGGCCGCGGTTCAGGCGGGCGCTCGTCATGACACGGTCTCTTGCGTGATCGCGGCCGTGAACGCAGGGCTGGTCGCTCTTGCCCTTCTGGCACTGGTGGACCTTGTCCCCGTCTGGCTGGCGCTCGGTGCCGGTGCGGTCCTGACGGGGCTGCTCTTGTGGTACCTTCGGTCCGGGCTGGGCAGGCAGGACGGTTCTTCCTGATGTCGCGGATGTCGCGATCGCACCTCACCGCGTTGCATGACGTCGTCATGGCGGCGCTGTCGTTCGTCCTGGCACTTTACCTGCGACTGGGCAGCAGCGTCTGGACGCAGGCGTCGGGTTATCTCTTCGAAGGTGCGGTCATCTTCGCCCTGATTGCGGGCATGGTGTTCCTGCGCTCGGGCGTCTATCGCGGCGTCTGGCGTTATGCGTCGCTGCCCGATGTCTTTGCGCTCGCACGCGCCTCGGCGCTGACGGTGCTCGTGTTCCTGGCCGTGATCTTCCTGTGGTCGCGCGTTCAGGACTATCCCCGCTCGTCGCTGGTCATCAACTGGTTCACGCTGATGGCGCTCGTCGGCGGCCCACGGATGCTCTACCGCATCGTCAAGGACGGCGGGCTCATGCACGTCCTGGAGCGCGCCAATCCCAAGGCCATTCCGGTCGCAATCCTGGGTGCCGACGACGAGGCCGAGCAGTTCGCGCGCGCGATGATCCGCGACCGCGATGCGCCCTATGCGGTGGTCGGCATGATCGATCCCACGGGCCGCCGCACCGGCCAGCACATCCGCAGCGTTCCGGTTCATGACGGCTCCGACGGTCTCGATCGCCCGCTCGATGCGATCCGCCGCAGCGGCCCCCGGCCCCACCGCCTCGTGCTGACCAGCGACAACACCCTGCCCGACCGGGTTCGCGAGGCACTCAAGGCGGTCGAACACCACGGCATGACGCTCTCGCGTATAGGCCGTCTGACCGATTTCAGCGACGGTGTCGCCGGTGCCGGCGATGTCCGTCCCGTCGCGGTCGAGGACTTGCTCGGGCGCGCCCAGGCGTCCGTGGACCGGGACTCCATCTCGGCGCTGGTGGCGGGCCAGCGCATCCTGGTGACGGGTGCGGGTGGCACGATCGGCGGTGAGCTCGTGCGTCAGATCGCGGCGTTGGAACCGGCCCACCTGACGCTCGTTGAACTCTCCGAGGTCGCGCTCTACGAGATCGACATGGAGATGCAGCGGCGTTTTCCCGGTGTCTCGCGGCGCGCCATGCTGCGCGACATCCGCGATCGCAACCGGCTCGACCGCGCGTTCGAGCAGGAACGGCCCGACATCGTCTTCCATGCCGCCGCGCTCAAGCATGTGCCGCTGGCCGAGGCAAACCCCAACGAATGTGTCCTGACCAATGTCGGCGGCACCATGAATCTGGCCGGCGCCTGCCGCGCCGCCAGTGTCGAGGCCATGGTGCTGATCTCGACCGACAAGGCGGTTCACCCCTCCGGCGTGATGGGCGCGACCAAGCGCCTGGCCGAGCTCTACATCCAGGCGCTTGGCACGGTCGGCAACGGTACCCGCTTCGCGGCCGTGCGCTTCGGCAACGTGCTGGGTTCGACCGGATCGGTCGTGCCGCTCTTCCAGAAGCAGCTCGCCGAGGGCGGGCCGCTGACCGTGACCCATCCCGACATGACGCGCTTCATGATGACCGTGCGCGAGGCGGTCGAGCTGGTGCTGCAGGCAAGCGCGCTGGGCGGCGAATCCGGTGATCTCTTCGTGCTCGACATGGGCGAACCCGTGCGCATCCAGGACCTGGCGCGCCAGATGATCCGCCTCGCCGGCAAGGTGCCCGATGAGGAGATCGAGGTTGTCTTCACCGGCATCCGGCCGGGCGAGAAGATGCACGAGGAACTGGTCTACGGCGGCGAGGCCCTGACGCCCACGGCGCGCGATGGCATCCGGGTGGCGCGCGGGCGCGAAGCGCCGTCGCCCGATCTGGTCGAACAGCTCGCCGCGCTGGTCGCGCACGCCCGCGCCGGCGATGCCGCCGCGACGCCCGACATGATCCGCACTATCGTGCCGACCTGCCGCGCACCCGATGCCGCCGCGGCGGACTCTTGACACCGGCGTTCGAAATGTGAACAAACACCGCATCGCTCAGGAGACATACGGTGTCGACCCGGCGCGAAGCCACCGAAGAGCAGGTGATTCGCCAGATTCTGGACCGGATCGAGGAAGACGACGAGATCAGCCAGCGCGACCTGGCCGACGAACTCGGCGGCGCGCTCGGCATGGTCAATGCCTACATGAAACGCTGCGTGCGCACGGGCCTGATCAAGATCCAGCAGGCCCCCCGGCGACGCTACAAGTACTACCTGACACCCCGGGGTTTCGCCGAGAAGAGCCGGCTGACGGCCCGGTATCTGCGTGACAGCTTCGGCGCCCTGCGCCGGGGCCTCTCCAGCTTCGACCGGCTTTATGCCGATCTCGAGGAGAACGGGGTCAGGCGCATCGTTCTGTGCGGCGACGACGAGATGCTTGAGATGGGTATCCTCAGTGCGCTCTCGACCGGGATCGAGGTCGTTGCGGTCTGCAATCCTCTGGGCGAAAGCCACGAGGTGCGCGGTGTCCCGGCCGCCGATCCCGCAAACCTGCCGGAGGCGGATCGCTGGGTCCTGGCCGTGCTGAAGAACGGCGGCGAGGCGCTCGACGCCCTGCGCGAGGTGGTCGACGACCGACAGATCGCCATGCCCGATGTGCTGCGGCTCTCGCTGCTGCGCGGCGGGAACCAGCGCGCCTGATCGGCACCCGTGCGCCCGCGCCGAAAAAGCGTGGCTCCTCGCAAGAAGCGCGCCAATCCCGAAAATTCAAACCGAGACACGACCGCCTCTTGACAGTTCTGGCGCATGACTCATAGCTTCGCCGCGATGGTTCCCCGCACGGGCTGGACTGGAGAGCCCGGGGATTGAAGAGGGAACAGGGAACGGATCGACCCTGACGGGGATCCCGAGCCCTGGCTGCGCCCCGCAACTGTGAGCGGCGAGCCGAACGTCGATCTGCGCCACTGGGAAACCGGGAAGGCGAGGCGTTCCGGCAACGACCTGCGAGCCAGGAGACCTGCCATCCTTTCATCACCCGACCGGACGGGGTGTTCCGGTTGACCGTGGGCCGGTTGGCCATGGTTAGGAGTCTCGGTGTCCAGTCGCTCGGTTGTTCAGGATCGGTATGCGCATGGCGGGCCTGTTGTCCGCAGGGTCTCGGGCCTGTGGGCCCGGCGATGACGGACGGGCTGCGCATCGATGTCGAAGACGTAAGCTGGGGCCCGCGCGACACCGGCAATCTGGTGCTGGAAGCAACGCTGGTACTCGAACCGGGCGCACGGCTGGCGATCATCGGCCCCAACGGTGCCGGCAAGTCCTCCCTGCTTCGGCTGATCGGCGGACGTCACCGGCCGTGCAAGGGACGAGTCCTTCTCGACGGCCGACCGACCGCTTCCATGACCCCGGTGGATCTGGCGCGCGAGGTGGCGGTCCTTTCCCAGACCGACTTGCCCGACCATCGGCTGGCCGTTGCCCAGTATGTCGCGCTCGGCCGGATCCCCCACCATGGCCGGGTCGGTCGCCACGCGCACGCTGACGCCGTTGCCGATGCCATCGATGCGGTTGGCTTGACCGGTTTCGGGTCCCGTACGTTGGGATCGCTCTCGGGCGGCGAGCGTCAGCGAGCCGCGGTGGCCCGTGCGCTCGCGCAGGAGCCCCGCCTGCTCCTGCTCGACGAGCCGACAAATCATCTCGACCCTCGTGCCCGTGCCGATGTTCTGGACATCGTCGGGGAGTGCGGTGCCACGGTGGTTGCGGTGCTGCACGACCTGCCCCTCGTCGCGCCCTTCGCCGACCGGGTCGCCGTCATGCACCAGAGCCGCGTCGTGACCTTTGGCACGCCCGATAGAGCGCTCGCGCCTGCCGTGATCCACGATGTCTTCCGGCTTGATGTCGTGCGTTGTGTGCACCCCACGCACAAGCGCGACGTGCTGGTCTTCGAGCGTCCCGAAAGCGGGGTGCCCGAAAGCTCAGCGGTATCCCGGCACTCCATGATCTGACGGAGTTTCATTCCATGCGTCTGCCTGCCTGTTTGTGTCTTGCCGTGTTTGCCTGCTGCCAGGCCATGGCCGAGCCGGTCACCATCGAGAACTGCGGCCGGGAGCTGGTGTTCGACGCGCCGCCCGAGCGTGCGGTCATTGCCGATCTCAACATGACCGAGATGGCCTTCGCGCTCGGCCTGCAGCCCAGCATGGTCGGCGTCACCGGTCTCACGGGCTGGTACAAGGTGAGCCCGGAGTTCATGGACGAGCTGGGCGACATTCCCGAGCTCGCGCCGAAGTATCCCTCGCTCGAGAACCTGCTGGCAGCCGAACCCGATTTCTTCATGAGCGGCTGGTACTACGGCATGGAGCCCGGTGGCGAGGTGACACCCGACACGTTGGAACCCTACGGGGTGACGACGTTTGTGCTCACCGAGAGTTGCATCCACGTCGACGACGACCGGCCCGTGGCATCGATGGACCTGCTCTATGACGACATGATCGCGCTGGGCCTGATCTTCGACCGCAGCGATGAGGCCGAAGCGCTGGTCGCCGACTGGCGCCGCCGCATCGACGCGATTGCCGAGGCCACGGCGGGCCGCGAGCCCCTTCGCGTGTTCCTCTACGACTCCGGCGAGGAACGCCCCTTCACCTCGGGCCGCTATGCCATTCCCAACGCCATGATCGGGGCCGCCGGCGGCGTGAACGTGATGGCCGACATGGACACCAGCTGGGGCCGCACCTCGTGGGAGACCGTAGCCGTGCGCGATCCCGAATTCCTGATCCTGCTGGATTACGAGGACGACGCCGGCTATCTGGCCCGGCTCGACTTCCTCAAGCAGCATCCGGCCATGAGTCAGACCCGGGCGGTGATCAACGAGCGCTTCGTGCCGCTGCGTTATGCCGAACTGACACCCGGACCGGCCAACGTCGAAGCGATCGAGAAGCTGGCCCGCGCGATGTATCCTGACGCCTTCTAGGTGCGGTGTCGACAACGGGTCGATGGCTGGTCGGCGGCATCGGAACGGTTCTCGTTCTGGTGCTGTCGGCCGCCTCGATCGCGTACGGTGCGACCGTCCTCACCATCGATCAGGTCGGCACCGCACTTCTTCAGGCGGTGTTCGGCGCACCGGACGGGGATGCCGTCGCCACGCCGGTGCACTGGATTGTGGTCGACCTGCGGCTGCCGCGCACGCTGCTTGCCATCATGGTCGGTGCGGGGCTCGCCATGGTCGGTGTGCTGCTGCAAAGCGCCACGCGCAACGACCTCGCCGATCCCTTTCTCTTCGGCCTCTCCTCAGGTGCCGCGGCGGGTGCGGTGCTGGTGATTACCACGCTCGGCAACCAGCTCGGCGTCTGGACCCTGCCGATCGCGGCATTCTGCGGCGGTCTGATTTCCGCTGTCACGGTGCTGATACTGGTCTCGCGCAACGGGGGGCAGGGGCCGGAGAAGCTGGTGCTGGCAGGACTTGCCGTCTCGTTCCTTTTCGCGGCGGCGACGAACTCCATGGTCTTCGCCGGCGACCAGCGCGCCGCTCATACGATCCTCTTCTGGTCGCTCGGCGGCCTCGGTCTCGCCAGCTGGGAGAACCTGCCCTTCGCACTCGGCGGTCTCGTCGTGCTCGCTCTCTTCGTCATGCTGCGCCACCGCCAGCTCGATGCCCTGCTCGCCGGCGAGGAGACCGCCTTCAGCCTGGGCGTGGACGCCGAGCGCATGCGCCGTGAGATCTTCCTGGTCGCAGCCTTCGCCACCGCCAGCTTCGTCGCGCTGGCCGGTGTGATCGGCTTTGTCGGGCTCATGGTGCCCCATATGGCGCGCGCGGTCGTTGGCGTGCGCCACGGCATCCTGATGGCTGCCAGCGCACTCGTCGGCGCCTGTCTCCTGCTCGGCAGCGATCTCGCCAGCCGCCTCCTGCTCACCCCCCAGGAACTCCCTGTCGGCATCATCACCGCTTCCTGCGGCGCGTTCTTCGTCATCGCGCTGCTCTTCCGCAAGCCGGGATGATGGTGCAGAAACGCGGAGAATGTCGCCATAGCCGCAGTGCGGCACCATATGTTCTTCGACGTTATCGAGGAGAGAGCGAATGACGCTCACCCGTCGCACCTTCGGCCTCTCGTCGGCTGCCGCAGCCCTGCTGCCGGTCGTGGCTCATGCGCTGATCGAGGACCGGGCGGTCGTGATCGCTCAGGTCGAGAACTACCTCAACGGCATCACGACGATGGATTCGCATTTCGTGCAGCTCAATCCCGATGGCACCAGCTCTTCGGGCACCTTCCAGATGAAGCGACCGCACTTTGCGCGCATTGCCTATGACGAGCCCGAGACGGTGCTGATCGCCCGCGGCCAGAAGTATCTCTTCTGGGATGCGGAAATTGGTCAGTTCTACGAGGGGCCCGTCAGCGCATCGCCGGCGAGTGTCCTGCTGCATCCCGACATCAAACTCGAGGAGGCCGCCAACGTCGTCGATATCCGGCGCGACAAGGATTACCTCATGATCACGCTGGTGCCGTCGGACGAACCGGGTGCCGGTCTTCTGACGCTGGCCTTCGAGGAAGACCCGATGAACCTGCGCCACTGGTTCGTGCGCGACGCGCAGAGCCATGTCACCCGCGTCACCCTGGTCGACATCATCTATGGCACCGATCTCGACGACGCGCTCTTCGACCTCGACCACAGGGACATCATCCGGCCAGACTGATGCCGAAGGCGTCAGTTGTTCGGTTCGTCAGCCTCAGGCGCCGGGCCTCGACCAGGTCCAGCCAACGGCCCGAGATGGTTGCGCAGAACTCCAGCGAGCCCGCTTCGTTCTCGGCGAAATCCCTGGGCCAGTTGGCGTGATACTCGGGCGAGGTGTCGTAGAGGTACTGGTCGATGTTGGTCAGCCATTCCTTCCAGAGTTCGGTCGAACACTCGATGTGGCACTGAAAGCCGTAGCTCGCGCCCATGCGATAGGCCTGGTTGGCACAATCGGTGCCGGTCATCAGGTGAACGGCACCGGGCGGAATGTCGAAAGTGTCTTCGTGGAACTGCACCAGCCTGGTCGGCGCGATGCCCGCGAGCACGGGATCGGTTGCGGCGGCTTCGGTCGGGCTGAGCTCAATGAAGCCCAGCTCGGTCCAGCCCTGCTTGCGGACCCGGGCGTCAAGCGCGCGGGCCAGAATCTGGCTGCCCAGGCAGACGCCCAGAACCGGCTTGCCCAAGTCGTGAAACGCACGGGCGAGCGTCACGGCGGCGGCGAGATAGGGGTAGCCGGCGTCGTCCTCGGCATACTGGGGGCCGCCCAGCATGACCAGCCCGTCCCAGCCGTCGGTGCTGTCGGGGATCTGATCGCCCTCCTCAATGCGGCGATAGTCGGCAAAGGCGCCGCGCGCGTCGAAGGTCCTGGCGATTTCGCCCAGGTGGCAGGTGGGCCAGAACTCAAGGGTCAGGATACGGGCCATGGCGCTCTCCGACGAGACGATGCGGGACACTGGCAAGAAGCTGTTGATCGCGCAAGCCATGCAATCTGTGCAGGGCTCAGATGCAGGCATGTCAATTGTTCACGGCAGCGCCCGCCACCAAATCAATCCGTGTCGGAGGCGCTGTCGCCTCCTCCCTTGACGACGACGGCTCTGGAGCCCCCTGTACGCGCATCGCGCGACAGCCACGCCGCCTTGGCGCCTCCGACACCCTGGTTTGTATTCCCACGCCCCCTGCCGGATGTGCCGCGCCATGCGTTCGCGCGCCGACTTGAATCGGGCAGACCGGGATCGCCAGGACAACACCAAGACGAAGGTATGGAACAATGCTGACGAATCTGATCGACGATATCCGCGCCTGGCACCGCCGTGTTCGCACCGAGCGCGAGCTGAGCCACCTGGACCCGCATCTGCGGGCCGACATCGGTCTGCCGCCGTTCGGCAAGCCCGTCCGGACGAGCCGGAAGCTCTTCAACGAGCGCCACGGCCGCTCCTGAACCATTGACAACGGGGGCCATGGCCCGCCACAGAGCGCGGCCATGGACACCCCGCTTCTCAAGACCATCCCGTTGGCGGCGCGCGGCAAGGTCCGCGACGTCTACGATCTCGGCGACTGCCTGCTTCTGATCGCGTCCGACCGCATCAGCGCGTTCGACGTGGTGATGCCCACACCGATTCCCGACAAGGGACGGCTGTTGAACCAGCTTTCGCTCTTCTGGTTCGATATGCTGGGTCATATCGCCCCCAACCATATCCTGACGACCGACCTCTCCGGCCTTGATCTCGAGCCCGACGAACGGGCCTGGCTTGAGGGTCGCGCCGTGATCGTGAAGAAGGCGACCGTGATGCCGGTCGAGTGCATCGTGCGCGGCTATGTCATCGGCAGCGGCTGGAAGGAGTATCAGGCGACCGGTGCGATCTCGGGCATCACGCTGCCCGAAGGCCTCCGGCTGGCCGAAAGGCTGCCCGAACCGATCTTCACGCCCTCGACCAAGGCGGAGCGGTGCGACCACGACGAGACCATCACCTTCGACCGGATGATCGACACGGTCGGCGTGGCGCACGCCGAACGGGCACGCGACGTGACCCTGGCGCTCTATACGGAAGCCGCCACCTATGCCGCCGAACGCGGCATCATCCTGGCCGACACCAAGTTCGAGCTGGGGCTGGTCGACGGTGCGCTGATCCTGGTTGACGAATGCCTGACATCCGACAGCTCGCGCTACTGGCCGGCCGCTCAGTATGCGGTCGGCATGTCGCCGCCCAGCTTCGACAAGCAGTTCGTCCGCGATTGGCTCGAAACCCTGCCCGACTGGGACAAGACGCCACCCGGCCCGGCATTGCCGGACGAGATCGTCGCCAGGACCCGCGCCCGCTATGTCGAGGCCTTCGAGCGGCTGACCGGATGTGTCTTTGACGCCTCGGCCTGAAAGCACGTCGCATCCATATCCCATGGCGTAACCCATGACGTTACGTCATCCTTGTTGACACACGTCCGCTCGCGACGACATGGTTGACGACATCGTTCATTCTGATGAATGATCGTTCATTCCGGTGAATGCGCCAGAGAGCGCGGTACGCGAAGTGGGTTTGTGTCGTTGCCGGGGCGGAAAGGTGTCTGGGGGTATGAGGAAGACCGGGAACCCGTCGATCAGGTCTGATCTCGCGGCGCTCAGGGAGAGTCTGATCTCCGGCGGCGTGCGCTTCCTGTTGCCGTCATACGTCGATATGCACGGCGTCTCGAAATCGAAGATGGTACCGATCGAGCACTTTGATCGCGCCATGGCGGGTTCGGAACTCTGCACCGGCGCGGCGCTTGACGGCGTCCCGCAGTCGATTCATGACGACGAAGTCGCAGCCCATCCCGATCCCGGGTCCTGCACGATCCAGCCCTGGATGCCGGAGGTCGCGTGGTTCGCGAGCGACCTTCATTGCAAGGGCAAACCCTTCGAGGCCTGCAGCCGCAACATCCTGAACCGTGTGATCGCAAGCGCGAACGGTCATGGCTTCGGCATGAATCTCGGCGTCGAAGCCGAGTTTTTTGTCTTTCGGGACGATCCCGGGACCGACGGCTGCCAGCCCATGAGTCCGCGGCACAATCTCGACAAGCCGGCCTACGACGCCGCGCGCCTGCTCGACAACGCGCCATGGATCGGCGAGCTCGTCACGGCCATGAACGATCTCGGCTGGGACGTCTATTCCTTCGACCATGAGGACGGCATCGGCCAGTTCGAGATCGATTTCTCCTATTCCGATGTCCTGACCACGGCCGACCGGTTCGTCTTCTTCCGCCGCCTGGCCAATGAGATCGCCCGCAAGCACGGCGGTTATGCGAGCTTCATGCCCAAACCCATGGGCCATTACGCAGGCAGCGGCGCACACTACAACATATCTCTCTTCGATGCTGCGCGTGGCACCAATCTGTTCGAGGACAACAACGATCCGCGCGGCTGCGGCCTTTCGGCGCTGGGCTACAGGTTCATCGCCGGCCTGTTGCACCACATGCCGACCATCTCGGCGGTCGTCGCGCCCACGGTCAACAGCTACAAGCGCCTGATCCTGAAGGGCAGCAACTCCGGCTTCACCTGGGCACCGGTGTTCTGCAGCTACGGCGACAACAACCGCACCAACACAGTGCGCATCCCGCTGGGCGGCGGCAGGGTCGAGCTGCGGCTCGCCGATTCGTCATGCAATCCCTATCTCGGGGCCGCGATGGTTCTGGCCGCAGGGCTCGAGGGCATCGAGCAGGAGCGCGACCCGGGTGCGCCGCACACCGAAAACCTCTACATCAAATCCGACGAGGAACTGCGCGCGCTGGGCGTCACCATGCTGCCGCGCACGCTGGGCGAGGCGCTCGACGCCTTTGCGGCAAGCGATCTTGCCCGCGCCACGTTCGGCGCGGACATGTTCGAGGCCTGGCTCGCCTACAAGCGGGACGAATGGCTGTGTTACCTCAATCATGTGAGCGACTGGGAGCGTGCACGCTATCTGAAGTTCTTCTGAGGCGGTATCGTTCCCGCCTTTTCGTCAGCCCGGACAACACAACAAACACCGGGATCAACCAACGCCTAAAGCTGAATTGGAGGCTAGTTCACGATGACACCTGAAGAGCTGCAATCGGCCATAGAATGGTCGACGCGAATCAACCTGGAAATCTACTACTGGTGGGCCGTCGGTCTGATGATTGCGATCCACGCGGGTTTCCTGATGTACGAGATGGGCGCGTCACGCGTGAAGAACACGCTGGCGTCGGGCTGCAAGAACATCCTTGCCTTCGCCTTCATCATTCCGACGATGTTCATGTTCGGTTGGTGGGTCTATCTCGCCTTCCCGTTCGGCATCATCCCCAACCTCGAGTACGGCCTCTATGGTGAGCCGTGGAACGAGGCCATGGGCCCGAACCTGGGCGACAACGCCAGCGGTGTGTTCTGGGCGGCCTTCACCCTGTTCTCGGCGACGACCGCCTCGATCATGTCGGGCGCGGTGATCGAGCGCATCCGGATGGGCGCCTTCATCATCCTCGCGGTGGTCCTGGGATCGTTCGTCTGGCTGGTCGCGGCCTCCTGGGGCTGGCACCCGGAAGGCTGGCTCGTCACGGGCTTCGGTTATCACGACGTCGGCGCGGCCGGCGTGGTCCACATGATCTCCGGCTTCTTCGCGCTCGGTGTGCTGATCAATCTCGGTCCGCGCATCGGCAAGTTCGGACCCAACGGCGAGATCAACAATCTGCAGGGCCACAGCACGCCGATGACCATCGCCGGCCTGATGGTGATCATCATCGGTTTCTTCGGCTTCCTCGGCGCCTGCCTGCTCTACAACGGCACGGGCCAGTGGGTGAACATCTATGGCGGTCCCACAACGCTTTCGTCGTTTGCATTCAACACGCTCATGGGCTTTGCCGGCGGCATCATCGGTGCCTATGCGGTGACCCGTGATCCGTTCTGGATGATGTCGGGTGCGCTGGGCGGCATCTTCGCCGCTGCTGCCGGTCTCGATCTCTACTACCCGCCGGTGGCCTTCGGTCTCGGCTTCCTGGGTGGTGTGATCATCCCCTATGGTCAGCGCTTCCTGGAAAGCCGCGGCATTGACGATGCGGTCGGCGCCGTTTCGGTGCACGGCTTCTGCGGCATCCTGGGCGTCATGGCCTGCGGCGTTCTCCTGCACGGCTATCCGCCGGTCAGCGAGAGCATTCCGGGCATCACGATCCAGGGCCAGGCGATCGGTTGCGTCGTCATGTTCCTGCTTGGCTTCCTGCCCGGCTACGTGGTGTCGTGGATCCTCAAGATGTTCGGCATTCTCCGCGCCAGCGACGAGCTCCAGGAGCTTGGCATGGACATGGAGATTCCCTCGCCGGCCTATCCCGAGGAAATCACCTCCAGGATGCACTGGCACGGCTGACGCCGGTCTGAACCCCGAACCCAAACGACATGTTGGAAAGGAACTGAAATCATGTTCGGATCAAGTCCCATCGAAACCTGGGAGGGCGCGAGCGTCGTCTACAGCTACGCCGGCACCTCCTGGGTCTACATCTTCTTCATCATTGCGGTGCTTCTCTGCATCGGCACGATCATCGTCTCGATCAAGGCCGAGAACGAGGCCGAGGAGAAGTGCAGGCAACACATGACCAGGCAGAAGAAGGGAGGGGGCGGCTCCTAGCCTTTTCCGGCACGGCTTGCCCCTTCGGGGAGGCGGCCCGTTTCGGTTCGGCCGCCTCCCCTTTTCCTTGTCGTTTGCAGCCCTGAGCCCATGCGATTCCCGAATATCAGGAATGCAGCGGCATCGCTTGTGACGGGGCCCCGGAAGGCGCATATGCTCTTTGTCAACCACGCGCCGACGGCCCGCAAACGGACCGCCGACGCCATGAAGGCGGAGGTGCCCCGATGTCCAGAATTCTTTCGAGCCTGAAGAAGGTCCACACACGTGCGATTGCTCGCCAAGAGCTCGGCATGCTGTCGTCGCGTCAGCTGCGTGATATCAACCTCGAGCGCGTCACCGTTATCAACGATCCGATCTACCGGTCGCGCATGTGGAACGCCCACTAGAGCGGATCGCCGCACCTGTCTCAAGTCTGTGTATCGTCCCGCTGACGCGTCGGGTTACTCTTTCCGCCGCGCATATATGGTATAAGGGTGGTGTAGAGGTACGTCCGCGCGTCGGACGTTTGTCCAATCACCGTCCACAAAACGGAACGCAGACCGATGAAGTCGTCCCATGTCCTCGCGATCGCGCTTGCGGTTGGCGCCATTGTCTGGGTTATGTCCGGACATTTTGGCGGCGAGGGGGCGTCGACTGAAGATGCACCGGTTTCCGCGGCGGAATCGCACCAGGCGCACGTTGATGCCCGCGCGCCGACAAAGGTGCGGGTTGCGACCAGCACGGCCCAACCCTATGTCCTGACCCTTTCGGTGACCGGTCGGACCGAGGCCAACCGTGACATCAGCCTGCGCGTGCAGACCTCGGGCCGGATTGAGACGATCGAGGCCGAGGAAGGCGAGGTCGTCGAAGAGGGCCAGGTCATTACCCGCATCGCGATGGACGACCGGAGCCAGCGCCTGTCGCGTGCCGAGGCGCTGGTCGAGCAGTTCCGCATCGCCTTCAATGCCTCGGCCGAACTCGCCGCAAGCGGCTGGCGGGCAGAGACTGCCAACGCCGAGGCTCTTGCCAATCTGCGCGGCGCCCAGGCCGAACTCGCCGCCATCATGCTCGATATCGAACGCACCGAAATCACCGCGCCGTTTCGGGGCGTTCTCGACGCCATAGGCATTGAGGTGGGCGAGGTCGTGGAGGAGGGCTTCGGCGAGAGCGATGCCATCGGTCATATCTTCGATCTTGACCCGTTCATTGTGGTTGCCGCGGTCAGCGAACGCGACGTCGGCCTGCTCACGGTCGGCGATGTCGGTGAGGCGCATCTCATCACCGGCGAGACTGTCAGCGGCGTGCTGCGCTATATTGGACAGGTCGCCGAGCCGGAGACCCGCACCTTTCGCATCGAGCTTGAAGTGCCGAATCCCGATCTCAGAATCGCGGCGGGCTTGACGACCCAAGTGATCCTTCCGCTCCTGACGATTCCAAGCCACTTCATCTCGCCTTCGGCACTGTCGCTTGCCGACAACGGGGACCTCGGTGTCAAGGTCGTGGATCCCGACAACATCGTGCGATTCGTGCCGGTCCAGGTCGTGGCCAACAGTGACGGCGGGCTCTGGATCACAGGTCTGCCCGATGAGGTCACGTTGATCACCGTGGGCCACGATTTTGTCGCGGCGGGTGAGGTCGTCGAGCCCGTTCGCGTCGAAGGCTCGGCCTTTTCCGGGGCCTCATGATCGGGATCATCAACGCGGCGTTCTCGCGTCCGCGCACGGTCCTGCTTCTGCTCGCGCTGATCCTGATCGCGGGGACCTACTCCTATATGACGATTCCGAAGGAGTCGGACCCCGACATCGACATCCCCATCATCTATGTCTTGATGACGCATGAGGGCATTTCGCCCGGCGACGCCGAGCGGCTGTTGGTGCGACCGATGGAGCAGGAGCTGCGCGGCATCGACGGGGTCAAGGAGATCACGTCGAAAGCCTATGAAGGCGGCGCCAACGTGACGCTGGAGTTTGACGCCGGCTTCGATCCCGACATCGCGATCGACGACGTGCGCGCCAAAGTCGATCTGGCCAAGCCCGAGCTTCCCGAGGAGACCGACGAACCCTCGGTGCACGAGGTCAACCTCTCGCTGTTCCCGATTCTGGTGGTCACGCTTTCGGGCGACGTCCCCGAGCGCACCCTGCTGCGTCTGGCGCGCGATCTGCAGGATGAGATCGAAGGGCTCTCCGAGGTCCTGGAGGCCAACATCCAGGGCGAGCGTGACGAGCTGGTCGAGATCGTGATCGATCCCATGCTGGTCGAAAGCTACGGGCTCGAAGCCGCCGAACTGATCGACTTCGTCGGTCGCTCCAACCGTCTTGTCGCGGCGGGTTCGCTTGACACCGGTGCCGGCCGCTTCAGCGTCAAGGTGCCCGGATTGCTGGAGGGCGCCGCAGACCTTCTGGCGCTTCCGGTCAAGGTCGAGGGCGATGCGATCACCGCCGTCTCCGACATCGCCGAGGTGCGCCGCACCTTCAAGGATCCCGAGAGCTTCGCCCGGGTCTCGGGCGACCCGGCGCTCGCCATTGAGGTCTCCAAGCGGACGGGCGAGAACATCATCGCGACGATCGAGAACGTGCGCGCGGTGGTCGACCGGGTCAGCGTGGACTGGCCGGCCGGCGTCGAGATCGCATTTTCCCATGACCAGTCGAACGACATCCGCAACATGCTGACCGATCTGCAGAACAATGTGCTCTCGGCCATTCTGCTGGTCATGATCGTTATCGTCTGGGCCCTCGGCTGGCGTACGGCGGCGCTCGTGGGCGTGGCGATCCCCGGTTCGTTCCTGACCGGCATTCTGGTTCTCTGGGCAGCTGGGCTCACCATGAACATTGTCGTTTTGTTCAGCCTGATCCTGGCGGTCGGCATGCTGGTCGACGGCGCCATCGTGGTCACCGAATACGCCGACCGGAAGATGGCCGAAGGCCTGCACCGGGGCGACGCCTATCTCTCGGCTGCCACGCGCATGGCCTGGCCGATCACGGCCTCGACCATGACCACGCTGGCCGCCTTCCTGCCGCTGATGTTCTGGCCCGGTGTCGTCGGCGAGTTCATGAAGTTCCTGCCGCTCACGCTGATCGCAACGCTCTTGGCCTCGCTCACAATGGCGCTCGTTTTTGTCCCGACGCTCGGCTCGCTAGTCGGCAAATCCGGTGCGGCCGATCCGGAGCGCGCCAGGGCTCTGGCGGCGGGCGCCGAGGGCAATGTCAACGACGTGCCCGGCTTCACCGGCGTCTATCTCGGCGTTCTCCATCGCGCGCTGCGTCATCCTGCGAAGGTCCTAGGTCTTGCGGTGGCGGTCCTGATCGGCGTGATGATGGCCTACGGCACCTTCGGAAAGGGCGTCGAGTTCTTCCCCAACATCGAGCCAGAGCAGGCGCTCTTCCAGATTCACGCGCGCGGCAACCTCTCGGTCTGGGAGAAGGACACGCTCGTGCGCGAGGTCGAGGACCGCATCCTCGACATGAGGGAGTTCGAGACAATCTACGCCACGGTCGGCGGTGATGAGGGCGGCGGCGGACAGGATGTCGCCGAAGACGTGATCGGTTCGATCTCCGTCGAGTTGATCGACTGGGAGTACCGCCGTCCGGCCGAACAGATTTTTGCCGAGGTGCTGGAACGCACCTCCGATCTTGCCGGCATCATCGTCGAACCCACGGGCCAGCAGCGTGGCCCCGCCGAGGGCAAGCCGATCGAGATTAAAGTCTTGGCGATCGATCCGGACCTGATCGAGGACGCGGTCGCGACGATCCGCGAGCACATGGACACGGTCGAGGGCCTGCGCGACATTGAGGACAGCCGTCCGCTGCCCGGCATTCAGTGGGAGATCGAGGTCGACCGTGCCCAGGCCGCCAAGTTTGGCACCGATGTCTCCTCGGTCGGCGGCATGGTGCAGCTCGTCACCAACGGCCTTCTGATCTCGACCATTCGGCCCGACGACTCCAAGGACGAGATCGAAGTCCGCGCTCGTTTTTCCGACAGCTGGCGTACCCTCGACCAGCTCGACAATCTGCGTATACAGACGCCCATAGGGCATGTCCCGCTGGCGAATTTCGTGACGCGCTCTGCCGCACCCCAGGTCGACACGATCAACCGCACCGACGGTGTTCGGGTGATGACAATCAAGTCCGACATCGAAGAGGGCGTTCTGGCAGACGCCATGGTTCAGGAGCTCTCTGCCTGGATCGAGACCGCAGGCCTTGACCCGCGCGTCAACGTGGAGTTCCGCGGTGAGAACGAAGATCAGGCGGAAGCCGCCCAGTTCCTCATGAAAGCGTTCGGCGTTGCACTCTTCTTGATGACGATCATCCTGGTCACCCAGTTCAACAGCTTCTATTTCGCCTTTCTGATCCTGTCGGCGGTCATCATGTCGACCATCGGTGTGATGATCGGCCTTCTGGTCACCGGCCAGCCCTTCAGTATCGTCATGTCGGGCATCGGCGTGATCGCGCTCGCTGGCATCGTGGTGAACAACAACATTGTGCTGATCGACACCTATGATCGCCTGCGTCAAACCATCAGGGATCCGATGGAGGCGATCCTGCGAACGGGTGCCCAGCGTCTCCGGCCGGTGATGCTGACCACGATCACAACGATCCTGGGCCTGATGCCGATGGTCATGCAGGTCAACATCGACTTCTTCAGCCGCCATGTCGCGGTTGGCGCTCCCTCAACCCAGTGGTGGGTTCAGCTTTCCAGCGCCATCGTCTTCGGCTTGGCCTTTGCCACCATGCTGACCCTGATCGTCACGCCGAGCGCGCTGATGCTGCGCGAGAACGTGCAGGGCTGGTGGCACAAGCGTCGCGGGCCAGAGCCTGCCGGCAGGACGCGCCCGCGCCGCCGCTGGTTCGGCGGACGGCGCAGGCCACGGCCGACACCACCGACAGGGGACCATGCGCCGGGCATCGGCGGCACGAAATAGAACGACACTGTTGTTACGGTTGATCTGGCCAAAAGATCCGGTGAAACGGAGACCCGATCAGTACGCCGATCGATGATACACCTTTAATGTCTGATGATACGCTTTTTCAGTTTTTTACTTATGGCTTTCGAGCGTTCACGGATGAAGGTTTCGTAGTCGTCTTCCCAGATGCCGAACGTATCCAGATCCCCGATCAGATGGGTTTTCATTGTTTCGACGAGGTCAGGATTATCGTCTTTGAACGTCTCCATATACTTCGAAGGAGGCTTTGTACCGATCAACCGCTTGTTCAGATAATCGTCCACGATTGTGATGTTGAAGACATTGTTGGCTTTATCTTTGGAGAAACCATTGTTTTCCAGAAACTTGCGCGGGAAGAAGTGGTGATAGTTTTTGCTGTTGGCCCGCTGCAGCCAGTTATTGCTGATATTGACATCCGCACCATTATTGAAAGACAGCGGACCCTGATATGCCATGATGCACAAGATTGCTTTTATGAAGGCTCGACCAGTGTTAAATGAACCGTTCTCAATCAGGGATTTTGACGAAATATCGACGTCCCAGTCATAATCTGGCGACTTGTCGTTCCAGATAAGTTCGATACGATTAACATCTTGTGCGAGCTTGCTTTCAACGGCGGACGAGTAACGGTCACCGAGAGAACAGCGCCAGAAGAAATTGTCGAGCTCGGCCTTTTGTGATGACGATGGCTTCTTGTTGTCGTTGTGATAGAAGAAATAAGCGAAAGGCACGATCAAAGTCAGATATGGCAAGAGCTGTGAAACGGGTATCCGCATCACGTTTCGGAAATACTCGACCGCTCCCTTGACACTATAAACGGCCTTTTGCCAAGTTTCGATGAAATCGTCCTTTTCTAGCTTCAGGATTGTTTGGCGCTTGCAATCCTTCTTGAGTATCAGGGCGATGAGTTGAAGGATCGTCTGATCGGAAATCGTATCATATCCGATTGGATCCAGGCATTCGATCAGTTCTGAATATTTTACGGATAGATCGAAGTCTCGTTTTTCATCGTAAGTCTTGGCGACCATGATCTCGAACACAGTTAGCGACTTGCCACCGACATTGATCCGCGTGAAAATTTCAGTCGCAATGTCGATTGGTGTGTCGCGCACCTCAATGATTGGAAAGTCATAGGCTTGGATCCGACGTTTGTATTCATCGATCTTTTTGTGGTATTCTTTGGGAAATGCGGTGAGGGTCTCCAAATCACCATAGAGAAGTGCAGTAAGCTTGATGACCGTTTTCTCGGGCCTCCCTTCGATGTTCGGGGTGACGATTGTATCCGACTTGCCAGCATTGAGGTCAATGTAGATTTCAGAGAAATCCGTGCTTTGCCTGTCTACATAGACATCCGGCAAGCCCCTCATCGCGGCGAACAGACTGGTAAGCCGTTGCTGTCCGTCCAGCACGTAGGAAACGGTCTCCCCTTCCTTCGCAGGAGGAAGCTCTGCGTTTCCAAGCTCCCTCACACTGTGAAGGCGTTCGCGTGTAAGCCAGAAGATAAATGTACCGATTGGGTAGCCTTTGACTACACTATCGAGAAGCTCGGCTGAACGCTGAAGCGTCCAAACGAAATCCCTCTGAAATTGAGGGATTTTGATCTCGCCTTCCTCGATGTTGCTGATCAGTGTGGTGTAGTTCCGGTGCGTCGGTTGGGGTAATTCCATGTCGCTCGATCCTGATCTGTCGTGGGTTCGCTTGCCGTAGCCTGATTTGATCGGACAGCCGGCCGTTTTCCCGTTGGCCTCTGTCAGGTCAAGTCAGGTCAGGTCGGGTTCAGGAAGCCGGCCCGGCAGCTTCCAGAACACCTGGACAGGTGATGGCGATTTACAGCTTGAAGTCAATGCCATCCGATGAGTCCGTCGACTTCATGCGGCTTTTCAGTTTTTCAACTTCATCGCTCAACGCCTTCACGATCTTGTTGACATCCCCATCTCCGTATTCGTAGGAGTTGCGGTTGCTCAACTTGCCGATCACCCGGATGGCCTTGAGCGCATTCACGGTGCGGCTTTCGGCAAGTTTGACGAACTTTTTTCGCTTGCTGGGTCCGGCCGTGTTCAGGTCATTGTTCGTGACGTTGAGAGCTTCATCGGACATGTTCATGTTCCCGTGGTTGATCGAAGATAGCCTATAGATCAGGAAAGACCGCTTCATGTCAAAGGAAAAACTGTAAATCGAGCGGCATTCTGGCCAAAAGACGATTCTGAAGGCGTGGCACATGCGATGCCGCCAGAAACGAACAGCATTCGGCCCCGTTTCTCGACTTTCTCGACGGCATCGAACCCACACCCGTCATCCCCTGCGGTGCCCTGATCGCCTGGCCCGACGGAGAAACATCCCATTGAATCCAGCCTGATCCGATTATGGTTGCCCAAGACTGGACGAGACCGGTGCAATGGTCCACAAATCGCGACCTTCATCCGACACGAAAGTGCGCCATGACCGACAAGCTCCGGGGCATCGTTTCGCCCAACCTGACACCGTTCAACGACGACCTCTCGGTCGCCGAGGACCTCTATCTGCGCCACGCGCGCTGGCTGCTCGACCACGGCTGCGCAGCGATCACGCCCTTCGGCACAACGGGCGAGGCGCTCTCGGTCGGCATGAACGAACGCAAACACCTGCTGGAACTGCTGGTCGAGAACGGCATCCCCGCCGACCGGCTGATGGTCGGCACGGGCCTGACCAACCTGCCTGATACGGCCGAGCTTTCGCGCCACGCCATGGCGCTCGGCTGCATTGGTGTGATGGTCCTGCCGCCGTTCTACTTCAAGGGAGTCAGTGACGACGGCATCCACGCCTACTTCACGGCGTTGATCGAGGCGGTGCCCGACATCCGCATCTACCTCTATCACATTCCGCCGGTGGCGGTGGTCGGTTTCGGCCTCGCCCTGATCAAGCGGCTGCAGGCCGACTTCCCCGAGCATGTCGTGGGGCTGAAGGACAGCTCCGGCGACTGGGACAACACCAGGGCAATCCTCGACGGCGTGCCGGCGCTCCACACCTTCCCGGGTTCGGAGGTGCCGTTGCTGGAGGCGCTGCGTATCGGTGCCTCGGGTTGCATCACCGCCACGGCCAATATCAACGCCGTGGCGATCCACGACATCTTCACGAGCTGGCAGGCCGACGACGCCGACGAACGTCAGGCCCACGTGAAAGCCTTCCGCCTCGCCGTCCAGCCCTATGCGCCGATCCCGGCCATGAAGTGGCTGCTGGCCGATGCCTCGGGCGATGCCCGATGGAAGACCGTGCGTCCGCCGCTCGACGCCCTGCCCGACGACAAGGGCCGTGCGCTCAAGGCCAGGCTGGAAGCCGGGTTCGACTTCCGATTGGAGTGGTCATGACCGTCCGTCTCGCCGTCGACATCGGCGGCACCTTCACCGACATCGTGCTCGACCGGAACGGTGACGAGTTCACCGGCAAGGTGCTGACCACGCCGAGTGCGCCGGCCGACGGTTTCATGGCGGGTGTCATGGAGGTCATGGAACGCTCGGGCACCGCACCCGGTGACGTCGATCTCATTCTTCACGGCACGACGCTCGCGACCAATGCGCTGATTGAGCGCAAGGGCGCGGTGATCGCGCTCTTTGTCACCGAGGGTCATCGCGACTCCATCGAGATCGCCTATGAGAACCGCTTCGATCAGTACGACATCATGGCCGATCGCACGGCCGTGCTGGTGCCGCGCGACCTGCGCCTGCCGGTGGCCGAGCGGGTCAATGCACGCGGCGAGGTGTTGACCGCGCTCGACGAAGACGCCGTCACGGCCTGGCTCGACAGGCTGGAGGGCATGGAGGTCGGCAGCGTGGCCGTCGGCCTGCTGCATGCCTATGCCAATCCGGACCACGAGCGTCGTATCGGTGCGATGGTGCGTGAGCGGTTCCCCGACATCGCGATCTCGCTCTCGTCCGATGTCTGCCCGGAGATCCGCGAATACGAACGCCAGACCACGACGGTCGCCAACGCCTATGTGAAGCCGATCATGGGCCGTTACCTGACCGATGTGGAACAGCGCCTGGCCGACACCGGCTTCGGTTGTCCCTGCCTGCTGATGACCTCGGGCGGCAGCCTCGTCACGATCGCCACGGCGCGCGCGTTCCCGGTGCGGCTGATCGAGTCCGGTCCCGCCGGCGGTGCGATCCTCGCCGGCCATCTCGCCAAGCGGCTGGGCGAAGACGAGGTCGTCAGCTTCGACATGGGCGGGACGACGGCGAAGATCTGCCTGATCGACCGGGGCGAACCCCTGCTCGGCCGCGTCTTCGAGGTCGACCGCGCCCACCGCTTCATGAAGGGCAGCGGCATGCCGCTGAAGATTCCGGTGGTCGAGATGGTCGAGATCGGTGCGGGTGGCGGTTCGCTCGCCTCGGTCGATCATCTGGAGCGCATTCACGTCGGACCCGAAAGCGCCGGTGCCGACCCCGGACCGGCCTGCTACGGCCAGGGCGGCACGAAGCCGGCGGTGACCGATGCCAACCTGATGCTCGGCCGTCTCGACCCCAACGCGTTTGCCGGTGGCGCCCTCTCGCTCGACACGGACGCGGCGAAAGCAGCACTCACGAACCACGTCGGCACGCCCCTGTCGCTTGATGCCGATGCGGCTGCGCTCGGCGTGATCGAGATCGTCGACGAGAACATGGCCTCGGCCGCCCGGGTCCATGCCGTCGAGCGCGGCAAGGAGATTCGCCGCCGCACCATGATCGCCTTCGGCGGTGCCGCGCCGTTGCACGCGGCCCGGCTGGCCGAGAAGCTGGAGATCGACAAGATCGTCATCCCGGCGAACGCCGGCGTCGGCTCGGCCGTCGGCTTCCTGTTGGCCCCGGTGGCCTACGAGATCGTGCGCAGTCGCTATGTCCGCCTGTCGGCTTTCGATGCCGGGGGCCTCAACGCGCTGTTCGCGGAGATGCGTGCCGAAGCGCGCGAGGTCGTGGCACTCGGAGCGCCCGGCGCACCGGTTATCGAACGTCGCCACGCCTATGCCCGCTACATCGGACAGGGCCACGAGGTGAAGATCGACCTGCCCGACCGCGCGCTTGCCGGCGACGATGCGGCCTGGATCGCCGAGGCCTTCGAGACCGCCTACCGTCAGCAGTTCGGCCGTTCGGTGCCGGGGCTCGAGGTCGAGGTGCTGACCTGGTCGGTCACCGCCTGCGCCGAGCGCGAGGACGCCGCCCCGGACAACGCCGTGTCGCCCACGACACGGGATGTCGCCAGTGACACCCAGCGCGCGATTGTCTTCCCCGGCCACGCCAATATGCGCGCCGCGTCGATCCATCAGCGCGACGGGCTCGATGCGGGCGAGCGCCTGCAGGGTCCTGCCGCGATCGCCGAGAAGCAGACCACCACCATCGTGCCGCCCGGCTGGCGTGGCGCTATCGACGGCGACGGCAACCTCACGCTGATCCGCGAGGCCGGGGCCGTGGAAGCGGTGGACGATCTCGCCGCCGGGCTGCGCCATCAGGTGCTGTGGGACCGGTTGATCGCGATCGTCGAGGAGCAGGCCCAGGCCATCATCCGCACGGCGTTTTCGACCACGGTGCGCGAGGCGGGCGACCTCTCGGCCGGGGTCTTCGACATGAAAGGCCGCATGCTGGCCCAGGCGGTCACGGGCACACCGGGCCACGTCAATGCCATGGCTGCCTCGGTCAACTTCTTCATGGAGAAGTACGACCCCGCCTCGATGAAGGAAGGAGACGTCTACGTCACCAACGATCCCTGGCTCGGTACGGGCCACCTGTTCGACTTCACGGTCGTCACGCCCTGTTTCCGCAAGGGCGCGCCGATCGGGCTCTTCGCCTCGACCGTGCATGTTGTCGATATCGGCGGACCCGGCTTCGGGCCCGACGCCGGGCAGGTCTACGAGGAAGGTCTCTGCATCCCGATCATGCGGCTGTTCGACGGCGGTGAGGCGAACGAGAGCGTCTTCGACATCGTGAAGGCCAATGTGCGCGAGCCCGTGCAGGTCGTCGGCGATCTCTATTCGCTGACGACATCCAACGACGTCGGCTGTCGCCGCTTGCTCGAACTGATGGACGCGTTCGGCATGAACGGGCTCGACGAGATCGCCGACCATATCATCGACACCTCGCGACAGGCCATGCTGGAGGAGATTCGCCGGCTGCCGCGCGGCGCCTGGCAGCAGGAGATGGCGTGCGACGGCTATGACCGCGCCGTCACGCTCAAGGCCACGTTGACCGTGGGCGACGACGGTATCGACATCGACTTCACCGGCACCTCCGGCGTCTCGCCCTTCGGCATCAACGTGCCGCTGACCTACACCCAGGCCTATGCCAGCTTCGGCGTGCGTGGCATTGTCGGCCGCGAGGTGCCGAACAACACCGGTTCGCTCGGGCCGGTCCGGGTGACGGCACCCGAGGGCTCGATCCTCAATGCTCTGCGGCCTGCCGCGGTCACCGTGCGCCATGTCATCGGTCAGATGCTGCCCGACGTCGTGCTCGGTTGTCTCGGTCAGGCGGTGCCGGGCAGTGTGCCGGCTGAGGGCAGCTCCAGCCTCTGGAACCCCTCGCTGCTCGGCGGTCACGGCGTCACCGGGGATCACGACTATGGTGACGCCACGCCGTTCTCGGTCACCATCTTCCACTCCGGCGGCACCGGCGCGCGGCCGGGCAAGCCGGGGCTCTCGGCCACAGCCTTCCCGTCGGGCGTGAGGAACACGCCGGTCGAGATCACCGAGTCGATCGCGCCGGTCATCTTTACCCGCAAGGAACTGCGTCCGGACTCGGGCGGCTCCGGCACTTATGCCGGCGGCGACGGTCAGGTCATCGAACTCGAGCACGGCGAGGGCGCACCGTTCGCCATCCTCGCGTTGTTCGACCGCATCGACCATCCGGCGCGCGGCCGCGACGGCGGTGGCACCGCGGCACCGGGTGCCATCCGGCTGGCCAGCGGCAAGACGCTGAAGGGCAAGGGCAAACAGATCGTGCCCGCCGGGGATCGGCTGATTCTCGAACTGCCGGGTGGTGGTGGATTGGGGATCGGCTGATTCCCTCGGAGTGTCATCCGGGAAGCTGCCGAGCGGCTGTCCGGGAGTTCGGGAGACATGTGCCGACCGGTCGAGGTCCCGGCTCTCGGCCCTCTGCGCTCCGGCGGGGATGACACGCGAAGGTTCCGGGTGTCCTGCGCTTCCACCGCCGCGCCAGCCTTACCCGCCCGCTTGCCCGCCTTTGCGCGCAGGTTCGTCGTGGCCCGACCAGGTGAAGACCTGGATTGAGCTTTCCGCAAGGGCGTTGCGGCTGAGCGGAGCCGGGAAGGTCACCCGCCTTGCCGCCGTCGCAGCGCGTCGTCGTCGCGCGGGTTGCGGAACACGAAGACCAGGGGGAGGCAGATGGCCATGATACCGCCGACGACCATGAAGGCGTTGTTGTAGCCGATCATCAGCGCCTGCCGACCGATCTGCTCCTGCAGGATGGCGAGGCCCGTGGTGGTCGACGTGTCCCAGACGGACTCGAGGCCGGGGTAGCGCAGCAGTTCGTTGAACGGGTGGATGAAGGCGTTGAGTTCTTCGTGGTTGATCTGGCTGTAGTGGGCCAGCAGACCGATCACGACCGCGGTGCCGATTGCGCTGCCGACATCGAACAGCAGATAGAAGAGCGCAAAACCCTGGTCCTGAACGCGGCGGTCCAGGCGGCTCAGCGTCAGCGTGTTGAGCGGTGCCCAGATGAAGCCGGCCGCCAGGCCCTGGATGAAGGTCGTCCAGGTGACGTCCCGGGGCCTGATATCGGGCGTCCAGTGACCCATCTCCCAGGCCGGCCAGGCGATGAAGACGATGCCGATGATCAGGAGCGGCCGGGGATCGACCCGGTCGCGCAGGTAGGCCATCAGCGTCAGCCCGACGATTGAGCCGAGGCCGCGCGGCAGCATGAGATAGCCGGTCTCGATCGCCGGGTAACCGCCGATCTGCTGCAGCTGCAGCGGCAACAGGATGAGCGGCAGGAACATCACCGAGCCGATCAGGAAGATCATGATCTGGCCCATCGCGAAGTTCCGGTTCAGGAACAGGCTACCGTCGATGAAGGTGTTCCTGCCGGTGATCGTGTGGAAGATGAAGATGTAGAGCGCGACAGCGGCGATCGCCGTCTCGATCAGGACTTCACCCGAGGCGAACCACTCCAGCCGCTCGCCGCGCGCCAGCATCAATTGCAGCACGCCGACGCCGACCACCAGGCTGGTGAACCCGAGCCATTCGAGCCGGGTCTTCTCGGCCGGGGTCCAGGGCACCAGGAACCAGGCCATGACGAAACCCAGAACGCCGAACGGGATCGAGAAATGGAAGATGTACTGCCAGCCCCAGTTCTCGATCAGGATGCCGCCGATCACCGGCGAGACGACATTCGCCGAGACGAAGCCCAGGGCCCACAGGCTGGTCGCCTGGCCGTAGCGCGAGCGGGGGAAGGCGGCGACCGCGATCGACTGACCGAGCGGCAGCATGGGTGCGGCCATCATGCCCTGGGCGAAGCGCCAGAAGACCTCTTCCCAGAGCGTCGTCGCCTGGGCGCAGCCGACCAGCGTGACGATGAAGCCGGCGATGGCGAACAGGAAAACCTGCTTGCGCCCGAACCGCGCCGAGAGCCAGCCCGAACAACCGGTGACGACCGACGCGCCGATGACATAGGCGATGATGACCCAGGCGATCTGGTCGGTGGTAGCCGAGAACGTGCCCTGCATATAGGGCAGCGCGACCGAGACCGAGTTCCAGGTGAACGCGTACATCGCCGTGCACAGCGTCGCGCAGAACACGGTCGCGATCGCGCGTAGCGTGATCCGCTCGGCCTCACCGGCCGGCGGCGCGGTCGCCAGCGTCTCCGCTTCCCCGGGCGTGGCCTCGGACATCGGCATCGGCTGCCTGCCTCCTCGGATGTCCCGGCCGCCGCGCGTCATGACCGCATCCGATGTGCCATGGTGTCATTGTAGAGAGGACGCCGGCCCTGTCATCATCCCGCTTCGACGATCCCGACGACGCCAGCCACGCCGACGACCTCTCGGCGCGCCTCATCGGCCTCGGTGGCCTCGACCGAAAAGACACGGCTGCCAGCATGGTCCACGACAAACCCACGACAAACCGGGGCATCGTACCAGGTTCCCTCAAGGATATCCTGCGCCCGGGTTCCTTGGAATGCCATCATTGCGGACCGTACGGTTCATCACTGTTTCATGCGCAGTTCCTCCCCCGGTCTGGCCAGGTTGGCGCCTTCGCGCCCGATGGTCGGCCGGGATAACACGTTGTAGACTCGTCGGGAAAGAAGGGCTGTTGCCATGACCGACCATCCGTTTCCGCATCTCTTTTCGCCGGTGAAGTTGCGCGGCCACGCGCTCAGGTGCCGCATCGTCTTCGGCGCACACACGCCCAACATGTCGGCGGACGGCCTGCCGACCGAGCGCCACTTCGGCTACTACCGGGAGCGGGCCCGGGGCGGCGCGGGCATGATCGTCTGCGAGCCGACGCCGCCGCACGACACCGCGATCCTGACACGCGGCAACCTGCGCCACGACGACAGCGTCATTCCCTACTGGAAACGGATCACCGACGAGTGCCACAGCCACGGCACGGTCATGTGCCATCAGATCTATCACGTCGGCGCGCATGGCGATCAGGACAACTCCTGGACGCCCTACTGGTCGCCCTCGGGCCAGGTCAGCTACCACGACCCCTGGGGCAGCCACGCCATGACCGAGGGCGAGATCGAGGAGCTTGTCGGTGCCTTCGTCGAGCAAGCGGTGCGCGACCGGAAGGGCGGGTTCGACGGGGTCGACCTCTTTGCCGGCTACTCCTGCCTGATCGATCAGTTCTGGTCGCCGCTCGCCAACCACCGCACCGACAAGTGGGGCGGCAGCCTTGACAACCGGCTGCGCTTCGTAACCGAGATCGTCGAGGGCATCCGCAAGGCCTGCGGGCCCGATTTCATCGTCGGCATGACGGTCTCCGGTGCCGAACCCTGCCCGGGCGGCCTGACCATGGCCGACAAGCAGGAGATCTTTGCGCTGCTTGATGAGCGCGGCCTGGCCGACTACATGAGTTGCGGCACCGGCAGCTACCTCAACAACTTCTCCAGGATCGTGCCGAGCATGCATTTCGGCACGCCGCTCGGCACGCCCGACGCGGCGGAGATCAGGAAGGTCGTCAAACACGCGCTGGTCACCGCAGAAGCGCGGGTGAAGACACCGGCGCGCGCCGAGGCCGCCCTGGCGGACGGCACGTGCGATCTCGTTTCGATCGTGCGCGGCCAGATCGCCGATCCGCATCTCGCCAACAAGGCGCGTGAGAACAGGGCCGGGGACATCCGGCCCTGCATCTCGTGCAACCAGCTCTGCATCGGCCGGCGCATGCGCGACTATCACATCTCGTGCCTGGTCAATCCCTCGGTCGGGCGTGAACACCCGTGGGACGGCGACCGTCCCGCGGCCTCCGAACGGCCGCGCCATGTCCTGGTCGTGGGCGGCGGGCCGGCCGGGCTCGAAACCGCCCGTGTTGCTGCCGAGCGCGGCCACCGGGTGACGCTGGTCGAGAAGACCGACGAACTCGGCGGCCAGTTCCGCCTCGCCGCCGGTCAGCCCGAGCGCGGGGAGATCGGCGAACTGCTGACCTGGTACCGGACACAGCTCGAAAAGCTGCAGGTCCGCGTCCGGCTTCGCACCGAGATATCGGCTGACGGGATTCGCGCGTCGGATGCCGACGTCATCGTTCTGACCACGGGGTCGGTTCCCAGCCGCACCGGGTTCCAGCGTGCCTTCCCGCATGTGCCCGCGCTGCCCGGTGTCGACGCCGAGAACGTTTGCACCGTGCATGACGTTCTCGATGGCTCGGTCGTGCCCGGCACCAACGTGCTGCTGCTCGACGACATCAACGGCTGGTGGCCCGCCTCGGGCACCGCGCTCCACCTCGCCGAACAGCGCCACATGGTGACTGTCGTGACCGCCGCCGAGAAACCGGCCGCCCAGCTCGACTTCTCGGTCACCGGCGACACCACCCGCGAACGCTTCTGGAAGATGGGGGTTGAGGTGATCTGCGGCCATGCCCTGACCGACTGGCAGAACGGCAAGGCCACGATCATGAACCTCTATACCGGCGACACCGGGGAGCGGGTCTTCGACACGCTGGTCACCGCGACGACCAACACCGTGAACGACCGCCTGACCCGCGAACTGGCCGACGATGACCTTGAGGTCTACAGCATCGGCGACACCGTCGCCGCCCGCACGGCGAGCATGGCCTTCTTCGAAGCCCGCGAGCTGGGGATGAGGCTCTGACCCGATGCTGCCTTCGTGTGTCCCGGACAAGGCCGCCGATTCGGGACCCCGACAGGACATCGCAACTCTCCTGGGGTTCCGGCTCTCCCGTTGGTCGGCCGGGATGACACATCGGGACGATGACACGTCATGGGCGGTTCACCCCAGCCGTTTTTCCATGAAGACGCTGGGTGGGCCTTCGGGATAGTCGCCGAAGGCGCCGCGCCGGGTAAACCCTGCGGCGGCGTAGAGACCCATGGCTTCGGGCTGTTCGTCGCCCGCTTCCAGCATGAGTGCGGGAATCGCTTCGGCACGGGCGACCGCCTCGAGTTCGTCGAGCAGGCGGCGACCGAGCTTCAGGCCGCGGGCTTCGGGTGCGACCCACATGCGCTTGATCTCGGCATAGCCCGCCTTGCGCACGATCGCGCCGCAGCCGATCGCCGCACCGTCCTTGCGGGCGACAAGGAAGGTGATGTCGCGGCCCTGCAGCGCGCTGACGTCAAGCATGTAGTTGTTCGCGGGCGGATAACGCTCGGCCATGTAGGCGTCGGACGCCTCAAGCATGGCGCGCGTCTCGGGCGTGTCGGGGTTTTCGATGGCGATGGAGAGCGATGCGTCGGTCATGCGCGGCGGTGTGCCCGAACCGGCGGTAAACATGTTTCGGCTACTCCATGTTTTGGTTACTCCGCCGCAGTCCTGAGGCCGGTCCCGGCCTTGGGCACGCCGGTCCAGGATCGCGCGCTGGAAGCGGGTCAGCGCGGCTTCGGTGCCGGTCCAGCCCTCCCGGTTCTCCGTCATCCGTGACCCTTGCCGATCTTCCGCATGGCAAGGCCCGCCGCCATGTAGACGATGATCGAGACGATCACCCGGTAGACCGCGGCCGAGCCCGGCGGGATGCAGATGAAGCTGAAGCCGGTCAGCCCGCGGCGTCCGATCTCATGCGCAATGCGGATGCACTCGTAGTCGGTCATGGCGATCGGTTCGACCAGTTCGCCCAGAATATCGCCCGGTGCCGGCCCGGCGCCGCCCATCACGTCCATGTCGAAATGGGCGTAGACCCCCTCGGTGCCGTCCCATGCGCGGTCGAGTTCCCTGACGAGGCCCTCGATACCGAGGCCGGAGCGCAGCTCCCAGGAGCTGATGAAGCGCGCGCCGTCGTTGAGGTAGCGGCGGATGATGTCCCTGTCCTCAAGCATGCCGCGCTCGCCGATTTCGACCAGGTGGCGCGGGTGCATGTTGTCGAGGAACTCGTACATCTTGTGCTTCCACGACGATGCGCCGGCGATGCGCGGATCGTTGGTCAGCGGATCGAGCGGCCGGGCGTCCCAGTGGGTGTCGAGGCTGACACAGCCGACCATGCCGTCGACATTCTCCGAGCACGCCTTGGCGATGGCGAAGCTGCCGCAGGGACTGTTCTGGCCGATCACCACGGGCACCGCACCCGCCTTGATCGCGTCGTTGCACCTGGCCTCGACCGCGGCCTGGGCCTGAAGAATCAGTTCGGGCGACTGGTTGTGCATGACCTCGGGCGGAATGTCGGCATCGCCATAGTCGACCATCCGGATATGTTCGAAGAGGTCCATGTCGAAGTCTTGGATATAGCCTGAAGGGTAGCGGGCCGACTGCTGACGCACGCGCTTGGGCGCCGCAATCCAGTCCTCCATCGGCACGCCGGCATAGCTGCCGTCCTCGGCCGCGACATAAGGTGCGCCGATGATGACGACATCGGCACCCTCGAGATCGGCCGCCGTCCCGGCCACGGGCTGCGACATGAAACTCGGGGTCTCCGGTGCGATCAGCGGGAACTCCCGCCGTGCCGCGAAGCTGGTCTTCATGAAGGTTTCCCAGTCGGGATAGTCGAACGCGCCCATTCCTGCCTGCCTGTGGCCGCCTGCCCGGAGTGTTCCAGACACCGGCACCGTATGCGAGTCCGCCGACAACAAAAATGCCGGCAAAAATGCTGGCGCGGCGGCGCGCAATCGCGCACCGATGGGATGACAACCGTATGGTTGCCCGTTCCTCCACGGCCCTGCCTGCCACCGTGCCGGTTTCCCTGTCAGGCTCGATCCCGATGACTCGGGACCCTCGCGCAACCGGTCGAACCCATATCCCTTGCCTCGCCGCCTGATCGGATGTATACAAAATGCCTTCGAGACCGCTCCCGGAGACTTTTGATGATGAAGAATAGCTTGATCGGACGAGAGACAGCATGAGCACCATCCCTGAAATAGCCGTTGCCCTGGCTCCGATCCTTCTGCAATGTGCCAAGGATCGGCAACGAATCACCTACGGGGATGCCGCCGAAGCGGTGTTCCAGCTCGGTCTCGTGGACAAGCGGCCTAGCGCATTCTACAATATCGGAAATGCGCTCGGAACACTCATGGAAGCTCTGCATGCACAGTACGGAAAGAAACTGCCGCCGTTGAATTCTCTTGTCGTGAGAAAAAAAGAAGGTGTCCCAAGTGATGAGGCTGTGGGTATCAGGCGCTATATCAAGAAACATTTTCAGAAAGAATGTGAATACGCAGAGTTGACTTGGAAGGAGAGGAAGGAGCTATTTAATGAGCAACCCATCTGGCCGAAGGTCTATAATTATCCTGATTGGGACAATGTTCTGTCTGAATACTATGAGAATCAAACCGGAAAATCAATCCCACGCAACATTCCCCTGAAATACGATAAGGACCGCAATTCCGCAGGGAACTATGGAGGTGGTGGGGAAGGCCCGGAGCATGAAGCCCTCAAAAAATATGTTCTTAAATATCCGAAGCATTTGAAATCCCTCCTCAAACAGTACAACTACCGGGCCCGGATTAACAACCGTCCGGCCCGGATTGCCGAGTATCAGTTTCCCTCTCTCGATAAGGCAGATGTCGTCTACATCGATCCGAAGAAACCGGTGGTCATTGAGGTCAAGTCATCCATTTCCGATTATCATGACCTCCGGCGAGGCATCTATCAGTGCGTGAAATATCGTGCCCTTCTGGAGTCGTGGATTGAGGCCAGAGACATAGAGAGAGATGAAGAGTTGCATTGGGTTCCGCAGGGCAAAAGCCCAAGCGTGACTGCTGTCCTTGTCACGGAAAGTTCACTGCCCGAGAGGTTGCAAAAGGTGGCCAAGAAGCTGTGTGTGAAGCATGTCGTCGTCAAGGTTCCACGCTCTCGTTCATCCGGGAGAAAATCCACCCGAAGGCCCTGATCGACGATCCGGAAGGGCTTCATCGAGACCTTCACGCCACGGCACGAGCGCCTTCCTCGCCGCAGGATATCGTCCCGATGAAAGTGATTCCGCTCTAGGTGATGTAGTCGGGCTCGTCCCGGTCGAGCAGGTCGCGCAGCGCGCGGAAGAACATGTCGGCGCTCTGGCTGCCGCGCGCGCCGGCAGCCATATCGGCCGCGATCGGCGTGGGAATCCGGTTGAGCGTGCAGTCTTCACCCGTGGCAAGCACCTGATACATGCAGGCGCGTTCGAGCTGGTAGAGGTCGATATAGGCCTGCCCGACCGTCTCACCGGCCACCATCGCGCCGTGGTTGCGCATCATCAGGACGCGCTTCTCACCCATCACCTCGGCCATGTGCCGACCCTCGTCCTCGCTGTCGAGCAAGCCGTCGTAGACATCGTAATAGGCAATATCGTCGTGGAACTGGGCGGCCTGCTGCGACGAGCACGTGTCGAGCCGGACGTCCTGACGCATCGACAGCGCGGTAATGTAAGGCGCATGGACGTGCATCAGGCACATGGCGCCCGGTATCGCCTGATGCACGGGAGCATGGATGATGAACCCGGCGACCGTCGGCTCGGTGCCGCCGTCAACGGTGGAGATCCCGTCACGACCGACCGCCGCCAGGTTCGTGGCGTTCACCATCGACCAGTGGGTGTAACCCGGTGTGATCAGCATGACCTCGGGATCGTCGGGTGAAACCAGCGAGAGGTGGTTCCACACGCCCTCGTTCAGGCCGTCACGGACCGCAAGGCGGTGTGCGGCCGCAAGGTCGCAGCGGGCGTCATACTCGGCGGCATTCTGCATGGTGATCTCCAAAACGCAGGCCTGGAGCGGATCGTACCTGGCTGGGAACCGCCTGCGGTTCCAACCGGGTGCGTGAATCCGCTCTGCATCCGAAAACCTGGAGCATCGTCACCCGCTCAGGGTGATTCAATCTGAACGGGATATGCTCCAGGGCAGTTTCTCGACAGGCAATCCTGCATCCAGTCACGTAGCCTGGGCAACCATCTTTGCTTGCAGTGATTATCAAACTGCATTCATCTTCCTGCTTCCTCAAGGCGTCAGCTGCCAACATGTCGAGACAGCCCTGCTTGCCCTCCCCGATTGCCTTGCGCGCCTTTGAGGCCGCCGCGCGCCACGAGAGCTTCAAGCGTGCGGCCGAGGAATTGTTCGTGACTCCCGCGGCCGTCAGCCATCAGATCAAGCTGCTGGAACAGGACCTCGGGCGTGCGCTCTTCACCCGGACGACCCGGGAGGTCCGGCTGACCGAAACGGGCCACATGCTGTTCGATGCATGCCACAACGCCTTCGGGACGATTCTCGATGCGGTCGCCCGTTGCCGCGACGGCGACGGGCGGACCGCCGTGACCATCGGACTGGGACCGCTGGTCGGTGCCCGCTGGCTCTCACCGCGCCTGCCCGCCTTCTGGTCGCGCTTTCCCGATATCGACCTCAGGCTGCATCACACCTCGTTCGCGGTCGATTTCCGTACCTCCGCCATCGATCTCGGAATCGCATGGGGGTTCGGCGACTGGCCCGACATCGAGGCCAATCACCTCCTCGCGATCGGCACCACACCGGTCCTGAGCCCGGAACTGGCCAACGAACACGGCCCTTTCACGAGCCCGTCCGATCTTCTGTCGATGCGCCTGCTGCATCAGCGCGACCATCAGTCCTGGGTCGACTGGTTCAGGGCAGCCGGCGTGACGGCCCCCGGGATTCGCCACGGCACGGTGATCGAGGACTCGAACGTGCTGCTGCAATCGGCAATAGCCGGTCAGGGCGTCGCGCTGGGCCACGTCCCCTTCATCGGGGACGGCCTTCTGTCGGGGCGACTGGTCCAGCCGTTCGATCTCGCGGTGCCCTCGCAGCGGGCGTACTATCTGATCTTTCCGCGCGGTGCGCTGCGCGATCCCGACCTCAGGGCCGTGCACGACTGGCTTCTGGAAGAGGCCTCCGCCTGAACCCTTCCCATGCTGTCGACCGTACGAGGATCGCGCGGCACCATGACACGGTTCCCGGTTCTTTCACACCGGTTCCAGGGCCGTGGGCGCCGAATCGGAAGCAACCGTGGGCAATCGCGGGTTCGCCATCGAGGCTTGCCCGGCGGCCCGAACGCGTTATCCTGCGCCACAGATGTGGGGCGGGAGATATGCGATGCGCAAGACAGTCCTTGTGCTGGGTGGTCTGCTCTTGGTGGCGGCGCTCGGTCTGGCCGTGTTCCGGCCCGGCGAGGTCGCCGGAGAGGTCTGGCGCTCGTTGCATCCCAACAGTCTTGTCGGCTTCGGCGCGCTGATCGAGAAGCAGGTCGATCCCGGTCTCTGGGTCGACGTCATCCTGCCGGCGTTGCAGTGGCCCGCATGGCTCGTGCCGCTGGTTCCCGGGCTGGCGCTCGCGATCGCGGGCCGACCCTGGCGGCGCTCATAGACCGAAACCGCCGAAGACAGCAATACCCGCGACGCCGCGACTATCCTTGGCGTCTGCGCACGTCTCCGATGAAATCGCCGACAGACCAGAGCCAGCCGCGTTGCGCAGCGGTGTAGCTGCCGTGAACAGGAGAGGGCACCACGAGCTGAAGGCTGGAAGCTTCCATCTGGTCCGTCTGCGGCTCCGAAATCCCCGGTTCGAGCGTCAGAAGGTGCTTATCGTTGATCTTCCCGGCTTCTGCCAGAACCTGCCGCCAGCGATCCTTGCAGGTGGACTTCACCCCCAGCATCGTCAGGCGCGAATCCCCTTCGGCCGGAGCTGCCCGGTAGGTTTCCAGATCGGGAAAGAGGAAATCGGGCCTTTGGTTATGCTCGGTCACGGCTCCCCGGACGTGTCGGATATTGTGCGCCCTTAGAACGGCGGCCAGGTGGTTTTCCAGTGAATGCCCCATGCGTGACTTGCGTCGGTTCAGAACGCTCAGGGCAAAGCTGATGAACCCGTCCACGTCCGTGCCCTCCTCATTGGTGAACCCGGCTTCGATCCGCGAAGATACGATCCGGCGCTCAAGCCGCCGGAAAAGGGCCTCTTCGTGGTCCAGCCATGCAATAAGCGCGGCGTCGGGATCGTCCTCGGCGCGAACCTCGGGGAGGGTGAGGCGAGTCAGATCAGAGAACTCGGCCGTCTTCGGAAATGTAGTGCCGAATATCTCAATGATGCTGTCCAGCTTGTCGGCGTCCGGCTCCTCGAACTCTATGCCGATTTCGTCCAGAATGAAGCGGGCTGCAAAATCCAGCTCCGGCTCCTCGTCGGAGAACTCGCGGGACACGAAGGATTTGCCCTTGGGCTGCAGGCCAAACAGCCAGAACAGCTGCTGCTCGCTGGTCGATCCTTCAGGTGCCACGATGAACCACAGGACATCCTCCCGGTCTTTGGCAAGGAACAGCGTATCCCCGGCTTTCATGGCTTCAGTGACGGAGTTCGAGGGATAGTAGAGCCGCCATTCGGAAGCGCGAGGCTTGTTGATCCGGGCGTCGTAGTGCGTAGCCCAGCCTTCCTCAATAAAGCCTTCCTGTTCTCCGCCAAGCCAGATGTAGATCGCGGAGAACTTCTGCTGATGCGTCTTACCAAGGAAGTCCTTGCGCATCTTCACGGTTGTGCCGACCTCGTGTTGGTTCGACGTTTCTGGTTCGGCATCTACGGCTGACAAGCGTTTCACCCCGACACCCTCGAAATAGTCAGACAGTTGCCCGCGCTTCATCTCCGCTCACCTCCAGTGTTTTTATGTCCGATTTCAACCATATGGCGCACCGATCGACAACGCTCTCGAAGGGCAGGCGGGTCTTGCCCTTCAGGGCGCATTCCCAGACCGTGCCGATACGCCAGCCAGCCTCTGCCAGTGCCGCGCGTTGCTGCCGGTCGCGCTCGGTGTTCGCGCCGATCTTCTCGCACCAGAAGGCCTCGCGGCTTTTCGGCCAGCGGAACAGATGGCAGTCATGGCCGTGCCAGAAGCAGCCATGCACAAAGAGGACGGCGTTGCGACCGGGGAACACGAGGTCGGGCTTTCCGGGGAGGTCTTTGCGATGAAGCCGAAACCGGAATCCGCGCCTGTGAAGCGCGGATCGGATTGCCATCTCGGGTCCGGTGTTCTTGCCTCTGATGCCCGCCATCATCCGGCTTCGGATGCTGGCGGAAACGATGTCGTCGGGCATTATGCTCCTGCTAGTGCCGTCTCCGGAATTTCAAGGTATTCGGCGGGCATTTCTCTGGTGGCGCAGGCGCGTCTTTCGTCCAGTGGCAGTTGCGGCTGGATAGCGGCAGAAACCTCCCGGCCATCCAGCTCCATCGCCTCGGCGATCCGCATCTGCATGAGCCGCGCGACCGCTTTCACGACCGGCACGACAACGGCGTTGCCGAACTGGCGATAGGCCTGCGTATCAGAGACGGGAATTTTCCAGTCGGTCCGCCCGGGCTTCTCAAACCCCATGAGCCGGGCGCATTCGCGTGGCGTCAGGCGGCGGGGGCGATTGCCCTTCTGCTCGATCAGGATTTCAGAACCGTCTTTGTAATAGCGCGCGGACAGGGTTCGGGCCACGTCACCGGGACCGAACAGCGAATAGCCGAACCCGTTCCCGGCGCTGCGGTGCTTCTCCTTGTAGCCCTTCAGATAGGTCCACATGTGGTCGGTAAGCGTGTACTTCGGATCGACCTCGGTATCGAGGATCGCGCCAAGGACAGGGCCATCACCCTCCGGCACGGCGAGTTGGTCAAAGTCGAACTCCATGCTGTGGTCCTTGAAACCAACGATGAAGATGCGCTCGCGCTTCTGCGGCACCCAAGGTGTCGAGCTAATGACCCTGTGGAAGACCCGGTAGCCTAGCTTGTTTTCAAGAACGTGCATGATCGTGACGAATGTCTTACCGCCGTCATGGCGCTCAAGGTTTTTCACGTTCTCCAGCAGAAAGGCGGGGGGCCGGTGATGGTCGATGATCCTGGCCAGATCATAAAAGAGCGTTCCCTGCGTGTTGCACAGGAAACCGTGGGGGCGGCCAAGGGCGTTCTTCTTGCTCACCCCCGCAATCGAGAATGGCTGGCAGGGAAACCCGGCCAGCAGCAGATCATGGGGTGGGATCGTCACTGGTGCTTCTGCGTAGGGCCGCACGTCCTCGGCGAAGACGTGATCGCTATCGGCAGGCTCGGGAAAGTTGGCGCTGTAGGTCTCCCGGCTGAACCGGTCCCACTCGGCCGTGAACACGCATTGCCCGCCGATGGCCTCGAACGGCAGGCGAAGCCCGCCAATCCCTGCGAAGAGGTCAATGAAGCGGAATCCGTCGGGTCGCTTGACGGTGCAGCGGGCATCGGCCGCCTCGCGCAGCTTCTCAAGCCGGAGCTGGTCGACCCGCTTCCCTTCGCCCTTCATGTTGCGCCGGACAGTTCGGGTACTCACGTCCAAAAGCTCGGCTGCCGTGTTGATGTCGAGTCCGGCCCGTTCCATCAGTTCCGCAAATTCTGTCCGTGGATGTGCGTTCATCTGCCTGCCCCTGCTCTGTGTCTGTTATTGACAACATGTCATAATCCGTCACAGCGGCTTTGGGAACCCTGTTTCTGATTTTTGTTCATAGTTTGTTCTAATAGACAGTTAACGCACAAGCTGGTGTCAGATGGGAGGTCCGCCCTCAAGTGTTACGACTGTGCCGCCTGTGGCTTGGGCGCGTGCAAAGTCCGGCGGTGCCGGATTGCCCGGCACCGGTGCAAGATCGATGTCGGAATGGGTCTCAAGAAGGTGCAGGCATATGGCGACGGACTCGAACATCGGTCGACCGTCTATGACCAGGGGCGGCACGCGACCACGGGGATTCAGCTTGCGGTACGCGGTATCGTCTGCACCGGAGTCGATGAGGATCTCGACGAATCTCGTAGTCGCCCCCGGCTTGCTCAAGCAGGCAATGCGGCACGAAGCTGGCCGCGCCGCGACTATCCGTAGAGCGTATGCATATCCTGTCTCCCGTGGCGTTTCCGGAGTGCACATGGAGAGCGTGAGACCCGCCGTGCCCCATGGCCGTTGAGACCTGTGGCCGTTGAGCGTCAGCCCCGGCCTGTGCGCTTGTGCCACCAGGGTTGTTCGCAGATCGCGCCGAGGAACTCCACGACGGTGTGGGCGCCCAGGTAGCTGGTGACGCCAGTACCGACATCGAGCTGCGGGTTCACCTCGACGAAGTCGAAGCCCACGATCTCCATGTGCCGGCTGACGGCTTGCAGCATGTCGCGGAGTTGCTGGTAGGTCACCCCGCCGGGTTCGGCCGAGACACAGCCCGGAACCAGCGTCATGTCGTAGACATCGACGTCGATCGACACATACGCCTTTTCGCCCCTGGGCAGTGTATCGAACACGAATCCTTCGGGGCCCAGCCGGTCGAGCTCGCCCATGGTGACGATCCGGCTGCCATCGGCGCGCGCATCGCTGAACTCCTGCGCTCCGCTCCTCAGGCTGCGGATGCCGATCTGGGTCAGCGACAGAACATGCTCCAGCGGCTTGATCTGCCGGAACGGGTGGCCGTTGGTGTACTGCAGGCCGTGGACGAAGGGCTGATAGTCCATGTGTGCATCGAAATGCAGCACATGAATAGGCTCCCTGAAGGCGCGCACGACGGGATAGGTGATGGCGTGATCGCCGCCGATGGTCACGGGCATGGCACCGCGCTCGAGGATGGCCGCGACATCGTCGGTGATGTTCCCGAAGGTCTGCTCGATTCCCGTACCCAGCACATCCGAGTCACCGACATCCACGATGCGCCGGTTGGCGGTCTCCCACCTCAGGTAATCCTTGTCGGTCCGGACGTTGTAGTAACCCTCGGAGCCGAATCGCAGCGAGTGCTCGCGGATCGAACGCGGTGCGAAGCGGGACCCTCCCATGAAGGGTGAACCCTCGTCTGTCGGCACGCCCAGGATCGCGATATCGGCATCCATGGTGGAGATGTCGTCGCAATAGTCCTGCCGCAGGAAGGTCGGTACTCCCTGATAGGGTGCGTTGTAGCGACCGGGCGCGCCGCGCATGTTGGCTTGCATGATGATGACCTCCTGGATCCAGCGATAGACGAGAAATCAGCCGCTGGGTTCCAGCGGCTCGAAGAACCTGTCGCGCTCCTTTTCGACCGGTACAGGCTGACCGTGTTCGAGCAGACGATCAAGAGCTGCCTTCAAACCCCCGGGCCTCCCGGATGTCAACGTGGATCGGGAACGAGAAGAACCCGTTGGGCCGAGGCACACGGACAAGCTCGTCGAAGGGCTCGCGACCGATATGGCCGCAGGTGAAGACGCCCGACGACACCATGGCGTCATGGCTGCGGTCGGGCATGTCGAGCGGCTCTGTCTGACAAAATCTCCCTCGACCGCATTCGGCATTGGAAACAGAGCGCGTTGACCCTTCGCCCACTCCCGCAAGACGGCAACCAAGCGTATGCGCGGCGGTATCTCCGCGATCTGTTCGGGTCCAGGCGTGCGGAAGGTTTTTTCGATGGGGGAGGTCAGCCGGTTCCGGAAAGAAAAACACGGCAACCGGAACCTTGAATGTCTTCGCCATTTTTTCGAGCTGGGGATAGCTGGGAAAGACCTTACCTGCTTCCCACTGCGCGATCTTGGGGAAGTCGGCTGCCGCAGTATCGATGGAAAACCCGGCATGCTCCCGCGCCCATGTCATGACTTCTGGCGTGATCGGCATCGCTTCCGGCATCAGATCGAAACTCCGGCTTTCCGATTCATCGCCCGCTGGAGCGTGGTGCGGTTCACACCCGGGATTTCGGCCATACCGGAAACTGTCTCGCGCTTAGCCTCGATGTCGGTCCTCGCATGAGCGATCTGGGCGTCAGTGAGGGCAAGGGAAGGGGCCTGCCCAGGCGTTTACCGCGCTTCCTCGCGGCGCGCAGACCTGCCTTGGTCCGTTCCTGGATCAGGTCGCGCTCGAACCCGGCCAGCGCCCCCATGATGTGAAACACCAGCCGCCCGCCTGCGGTCGTCGTGTCGATCCTGTCCGTCAGGCTACTGAAGAACAAAACCCTCGACATCGCCACCCTCGTCCGCAAGGACCCGGAGATGCTCAATCTGGTCCTCGGCGTCCTGTTCCGCTACGATCCCTGACATGGCCACACACACCATCATGCTGCCCAGCACGCAGGACGACACGTTCAGGTCCATCGTCTGGGACGATGTCGCCGGAACCTTCTCCGGCGACCACCGCGCCGTGCCATGGCTCAACAAGGAAGCCAGCCGGGCCGAACCCGAACCCTTCGTCCTCGACGATTGCAGCATCGTGGTTCAGGACCCTGGCCACGATCCCGCCGACCTTCTCCGGCTCCTGACGCTCATCTGGCAGGGTGCCTACCCGCCTGGCAAAACCTATCTGGACCTCACCGTCGAGCTCCCCCCGGTGTTCGACGGCGTCGAGCCCACGCCCGTCATCCCCGGCGGCGCCATGATCACCTGGCCCGATGGGGAAACAACTCATTTGCCGACTTGGGTCTACGAAAACGGCAAGGGGACCCGCGCCCCGCAGGGCTCCGAGTTCACCATGACCGGTGAAAAGGACGAGGACGGACTATCGCTCACGACCGACGGCCGCAGCCTCCGCTTCGGCCTGTTCTGACCCGCCCCCCCGAGCAGCCCCGCCATGCCGATCCGCCCCGAGAACCGCCACCGCTACCCGCCCGACTGGCCCGCCATCTCGCGCCGCATCCGTTTCGAGCGCGCCGCCGGTCGCTGCGAGCACTGCGGCGCAGCCCATGGCGAGCCCCACCCCGTCACCGGCTCGCGCGTCGTCCTCACCGTCGCCCATCTCGACCACACGCCGGAGCACTGCGGCGACGACAATCTGGCCGCGCTGTGCCAGCGCTGCCACAACCGCTACGACGCACCCATGCGCCGCGCCGGCATCCTCGCCCGCACCCGCGCCCGCGCCGCCTGCCACGACCTCTTCACCCCGCCGCCCGCCGACCAGATCGAGGCGATGGAGTGACCGCCCGCCTGCCGACCCGTCGGCCCGGCATCACCGAGCGCGTCATGGTCCCGCTGCCGCTCAGCGCCGAGCCGGTGCCGATCTACGCCACGCTGAATTTCGACCCGCGCACCGGTCGCGCCTGCGAGTGCTTCGCCCGCTCCGGCAAGCCCAACTCCGACCGCGACGGAATGCTCGACGATGCCGCCGTCCTGATCTCACTCGCCCTGCGCGCCGGTGCCCGCCTCACCGACCTCCAGCGCCACATGGCCCGCGACCCCGGCGACGACCTCACCCCCGGCACAGCCGCCGCACCGATCGCGCCGCCCGCCGACCCCGCCCTGCGCGGCCACCCCACCAGCCTCATCGGCGGCCTGCTCGACGCCCTCGTCACCCTGGAGTCCGCCGTCCGCACCGACACGGGAGCGCCCTGACCGTGGCCGACGCCGATCAGCGCCGGGCCGCCATCTCCGCGCGCTCGCGGGCGCCGACGCCACTGACAAACACCGTGAAAACTGGCGCCAGCTTCTCGCCGTCATCGACAACCGTGAACTGCGCCCGGGACACATGCGGCACGGAAGGCGGGGTGAAGCTGCAAGGCGCATCGGTGGAATGATGGCGGAGTGAGCGTCCGTCGCCAAAGAATATCAACTGGATGCTTCAAGATTTAGAAACACCGATCGACACATTTTTCATCCCACATTTTGTACCACACTGAGTCAGGGATGGAGTTTGATGGGCCGTCCCAATTGATCTCAGGGATCCGCCCGTTCAAAGACTCGGCTAAGGCTCGATTTGTTGGCCATGATTGACTTCCAGATTGAACACGTTGGCACTGCTTGGGCTGTAGGACCACACAGGTCAGCAACCGAACGGGGGCCAGTTACTTGACCTTCGCCTTTGGTCTATCTCGACCTCTGGTGCCGTATCGGACGCCTCCTCGTGTTGTGATAGGCGGTAATGACCCGCCCGTCTGCAATGATGATCGCCTTGCCCCTCAGCCGTTCGGCCGTGGCGATCATGAGCTTGCGTTTCTTGATCCCCAGCCCGGCGCGCGGCTCCTTGAGTCCCTTGATCACCCGTCGTGCGTCCCGGTCTGTCAGCATGATCTTCTCGGCATCCACCTCTGTGCCTTGCGTGAGAATGAAGTCGATATCCGCCTGCTTCATGCCTCGCTGCTGCAGTCGCCTGGAGGCGTGATTGGTGATGGTGAGATTGGACATCAGTCGATCTCCCCATCATCATCGCCTCCAAGCCCAAGCAGCTGGTCAAGCTCCATACGAGCTAGGCGCATCACCTCAGCGGCTCGATCCGAGAGCCACGCTTTGTAAGTCGGCTCATCGTGTTCACGGCGCTTTCGGCAACACTCCTCCAAGTCGATATCGCCAGACTGGATCCACTTGATTGCATCGTGCCCTTCCTCAAGCCCCGTCAACTCGCAGAGCGCGGCGTCAGGCAGGCTATAGGAGACCTCGCCGGGACCAAAATCAGCCAAAGCTGGCCTTCGTTCTTTGGGCAGCTGAATGCAGAACTCGCGAAGCCAGGTGACAAACGGACCAGGGAGATCGGCATACGTTGCAGGCAGAAGCCGGCCGAACACGTCGCGCTTCTCCAGGGAGTCATATTCGCATACCAGTGGATCGCCGTCGGAGTCTATCACCTTCAGCCCAACCTCAAGATGTGAGAGCTGAGAACTGGCGGTCTGCTCAGCCTGATCGAACGCCTCTTCGAACTTGTCAAGCTGCCGTTGCCGCGATGCCAAGCTTGTTTCAGCAAGCAGCCAAAACAGGAGCGGTGCCATATCCAGGACCTGAGAGCGCTCCACATCAAATCGCTGGCAAACAAGGTCGAGATTGTTCTTGGTGGATGACGAAACGCGTTCGTTGAGCCTGGTCGTCCCAGGATCCCTGGGTGCAGGGTCCCCCGACATCGGTCGGGTCAGGTCGTCCCAGGAAACGCCGAGTGCCCTGGCCAATGGCTCTCGAAGGTGGCTCCGCACGTTGCCGCTTTCGCCGCGCTCCCAGCGGCTGACGGTGTCTTTCCTGCACCGGATACGGTCTGCGAGCTGCTGCTGGGTAAGGCGGCGCCGCTTGCGCAGGGTTTGGAGCGTTTCAGGATTGATCGGGTCAGATTTGATCGGGGTGTGCATGGCAATCTCCTCGTTGATGAAGATATTGTCGCATCAAACAAGTCTCGCAATCGACATAGGGTCATCATTTGATGCTAATTCAGCCAGTTCTTATCGTCAATAACTCGGGCTTTGCGCGAAAAGTCGACAATTCACCTGCTGGCCGCCAAGGCTATCTGCTTGCAGCAATCTGCGAGTTCAAGAAGGCCTCTGGATGGGGCACCGTAGCTGACAACACGAACATCCAAATCGGAACTGGATGTGATCGTCAGGGCTCGACGCAAGGCATCTAGGATCCAATCGCCTCGGTTGCCGAAAGCACCACCACCCGGCAGTGTGAGAAAAACCAGGTTCGAGGTGCCGCGCGGCGCGTTGATCGCTGCCGCCCAGAGCGTGGCCTCGTAGGCAGCCTCCAGCACGAGCCTTGCAAACGCCTGCCAGCTATCACGAGCAACGTCGTGGACGTAGCTTACGGGGAGCGCGGAACAGAACGCCTGAGAGACATGCGGACGTTGGCCTTCCTCTGCTTGCGTGACCTCGACGTCCCAGTGCAATCCGATGCGAAGCTGTGCCCGAAGAGCGTCAACCTGCCCTTCCGGCAAGCCGTTGAGGTGTCGCGATATGGCATCGAGACCAGCCTGGCTGCACATCGCGTAGCCATTCCGCATTGACCAGAGTTCCCCGACCTGCATGTCGAGAGCCTTGCTCAATGCGGTTCCGAGATCGCGAAGGCCGTCCAGCTGGGACGTGGCGGTCTGTCCCGTTTGGCCGTTCACCTCGGCAAAGTGGTTGCGGTAGATCGTCGCCGTGCCCGCCGCGATGGCACAGGCCGGACTCTGTTGTGTGATCCCACTGGTAACGGGCCACGCCGTCCTCGGGTGTTATGCTGTCCGATGTCATCTCGAGCAGGTTGAACTGCGATGCGACCTGGAAGATGGCGCCGGCGTTTGCCACATCCCGATGCATCTGTCCGACGTCGCCCGATACGACGCCAAGGCGCAACTGGCCGGAAGGAACCGGTTGTTCCATGGCTCGGGCGCGCAACTCCGACAGCGAAACCAGTTCGAGTGTTCCTATTCCGTAGGACGCACCGTTCACGCGTGAGCACAGGCGATTGCCAGAGACCTCCAGCCTGGCGCGGGTCGCCTCGTAAGTCGTCTCCTGGAACCCCGTGAGCCGTTCAAACCAGTCCATGACATTCTCCCCCTTCAGCCCCGCCCGACGGTCATGGAGAGGAGGTATTCCTCCTGCTCCATCGTCTCGATCGCGTTCCTTCGAGCCTCTCGCACTTGTCGTATCGCGGTTTCAGGAACCGTGCCGAGTTCGATCAGGAGTCGGGCTCCAATCATACCGGCGCGGCCGAGGCCGCCCCTGCAGTGGACGACGATGTCCTTCCCGTTATGCAACATCGCGTGCAACGTGCTGCCCGACGATCGCCATTCGGCCTCGAAACGCTCGTCTGGCACCGAGCCATCGACGATCGGGAGGTGGAACCATGTCATGCCCTGTCGGGCCACTTCCGCCCCAAGGGACTCGACCCGCAGGGTTACCAGTTCATGCTGTTCGACGAGGGTTACGACCGCCGAGGCACCCCAATCGGAAATGGCATCAAGATCGATGGCAAGATCTCGATGCCATGCCCCAGTCAAGGCGTGGTCGTCATGCTTGCCCGGGCAGAAGGTTATCCCGATTCTCCCATGGGACGGAGAGGCCCGAACCTCTGCAATCTGGAGTGGGTCAGTCGAGGATGTCCTGATGGTCATTTTGACTCCAGTTCGGAAACGAGCCGCTCCCAGTGAACGAACAACGCCAGCCCTTGCCGTGTCCTGCATGAACGCGCTCGGCCGCTTCTCGAAACGTCGGCCTTGCCTGCTTGGCACGACGCTGCGCCAAAGGGTCGCCACCGTTGTGCGCAACACGCCGGTCGGACGCCGCCTTTTCCCGCGCGTCTGCAAGTGAGACGAGTTTTACACTGCCAAGCCCCGTGTCTCGGTGCCTGCCCCGAACGACCCTTCTGAGCACCCGGCGCCTTGCTCCGGACGAATTGACGACGAGATGGAGCCCGTTGTCGTCAGTATATCGGTCTGGCTTCTTGAGATTCCGGCCCTTGACCGCCGAAAGCGCCTGATCGGGGCGTTGGTTGCGCGGTTTCATGCCATCCCTCAATTCATCACACAAAACAGTCGGGATGGTGCTGGATGACAGTGCGCCTCAGAGGACAATACCGTGCGCACAATTCTCACAGCATAGGGGATTCCTGGACAACTCCAGACAATGATGGACAACGGAATGGCGGAGGGAGCGGGATTCGAACCCGCGAGGGCTTGCACCCAACACGCTTTCCAAGCGTGCGCCTTAAACCGCTCGGCCATCCCTCCGGAAGGGCGAGACCCTAACGGCGGGATCGCACGGAAGCAACCTTGCCCGCGTCAGTCGCCAAGCTTCAGCGCGGCCAGAAACGCGTCCTGCGGAATCTCGACATTGCCGAACTGGCGCATGCGTTTCTTGCCCTTCTTCTGCTTGTCGAGCAGCTTGCGCTTGCGGCTGACGTCGCCGCCATAGCACTTGGCGAGCACGTCCTTGCGCAGGGCCGAGAGCGTCTCGCGGGCGACGATCTTGCCGCCGATCGCGGCCTGGATCGGAATCTTGAAGAGCTGGCGCGGGATTGCATCCTTGAGCTTCTCGCACACCGCCCGGCCCCGGCTTTCGGAGAACGAACGTTCGACGATCAGGCTGAGGCCGTCGACCATCTCGGCGTTCACGAGGATGTCGAGGCGCACCAGATCGCCGGCCATGAAGCCATCCATCTGGTAGTCGAAGCTGGCGTAGCCGCGGGTGGCCGATTTCAGGCGGTCATAAAAGTCGAACACCACCTCGGCAAGGGGCAGGCGGTAGACCACCATGGCACGCCCGCCGACATAGGTCAGCTCGATCTGCGCACCGCGCTTGTCGGTACAGAGCTGCAGCACAGCGCCGAGATATTCGCCGGGCACCAGGATGGTCGCGCGGATCCACGGCTCCTCGATCGTCTCGATCTGGCTGGGATCGGGCAGATCGGCGGGATTGTGGAGCTCGAATGGCTCGCCGCCCTTCTTCGTGATGCGATAGACCACGCTGGGTGCGGTCGCCAGGAGATCGAGGTTGAACTCACGTTCGAGCCGCTCCTGGATGATCTCGAGATGCAGCAGACCGAGGAAACCGCAGCGGAAACCGAGGCCCAGCGCTACCGAGTTCTCGGGCTCGAAGTGGAAGCTGGCGTCGTTCAGGCGCAGCTTGCCGAGGCTCTCGCGCAGATCGTTGTAGTCGGCCGCATCGGTCGGATAGAGGCCACAGAAGACCACTGGCACGCTGGGCTTGAAGCCCGGCATCACGTCTTCAGTGCGGTTGCGGTCATCGGTGATCGTGTCGCCGACACGGCACTCGGCAATGTCCTTGATGGCGCCGGTGAAGAAGCCGATCTCGCCCGGCCCCAGCTCGTCCACCAGCACGGCCTTGGGTGTCATGATGCCGACCCGGTCGATCTCGCGCACCGCGCCCGTGCCCATCATGCGCACGCGCTGGCCCTTGCGGATCCGCCCGTCGATGACACGCATCAGAATCACGACACCGAGATAGGGGTCGTACCAGGAATCGACGAGTAGCGCCTTGAGCGGTGCGTCGTCGCCCTTGCTCTCGGGCGGCGGCAGCAGGTCAACGATGCCCTGCAGCACGGCCGGAACATTCTCGCCGGTCTTGGCGGAGACGCCGATGGCCTCAGTCGCATCGATGCCGACCGATTCCTCAATGTCCTCGCGCGCCTTGTCGGCCTCGGCAGCGACCAGATCGATCTTGTTGAGCACCGGCAGGATCTCGTGATCGGCCTCGACCGCGAGATAGGCGTTGGCCACGGTTTGCGCCTCGACACCCTGGGTCGCATCGACAATCAGCAGCGACCCCTCGCAGGCGCGCAGGCTGCGGCTGACCTCGTAGGTGAAGTCGACATGGCCGGGCGTGTCGATGATGTTGATCAGATAGGTCTCACCGTCCCCGGCCATGAAGTTCAGACGCACGGTCTGCGCCTTGATCGTGATGCCGCGCTCGCGCTCGATATCCATGGCATCGAGCACCTGGCCGCGCATCTCGCGCTGATCGAGCCCGCCGCACAGCTCGATCAGCCGGTCGGCCAGGGTCGACTTGCCGTGGTCGATATGGGCAACGATGGCGACGTTGCGAATGTGATCAAGAGCGATCATGGCTCGGTCAACAGGTCCTCTCGGAGCAGGACCCGGACCCTAATGGAGAGCGCCCCCTGCAAGCAATGACTTGCGGTCAGCCCCGGAGCTCGCCGCCCGTCTGCTTCGTGACCGCGGCAACGATCCTGGCGGAGACAGCCTCGAGTTCTTCGTCGGTCATGGTCGCCCTGGTCGGCTGCAACGTCACCGCAACGGCGAGCGACTTGCGGTTCTCGCCAAGGTTGGCACCTTCATAGAGGTCGAAGACGCTGACCTCGCGGATCAGCGCCTTGTCGGCACCCTTCACGGCGCGCACCAGCTTCCCGGCAGGCACATCGGCGTCGAGCACGAAGGCGAAATCGCGGTGGACCGGCTGGTAGGGCGAGACATCGAGTCGCGGACGCGCGACGGTCTTCGCCTTGGGTTCAGGCACGTCCTCGAACAGGATCTCGAAAGCCGCCACCGGCCCCCGGGCTTCCATGTCGGCGACGACCTGGGGGTGCAGTTCGCCGAAGGTAGCGAGCACCTTTGGCCCGAGACACAGAACACCCGAACGGCCGGGGTGGTACCAGCCCGGCGCATCCGGCAATGCCTGCAGGTTGTCGATCGGCGCTCCGATCGCTTCCAGCACGGCCAGGGCATCGGCCTTGGCGTCGAAGACATCGGCCGGACGGTCTGCCTGGTTCCAGTGACGCGGACCGGAACGGCCGACCCGCAACCCGGCAACCGACGTCTTCTGGTCCTCTGACCCAATGCCGCCGTAGACCGGGCCGATCTCGAACAGTCCGAAGTCGGCCATGTCACGCGCTTGGTTGCGCGCAGCGGCCTGCAGCAGTGACGGAAGGCCCGAGGGACGCATCATGTCCATGTCCGACGAGATCGGATTGACAAGCGTGAGGCCCTGATTGCCGCCACCGAAATCCCATGCGGCGTCCGATGAAATGAACGAGTACGTGACCGCTTCGTTCAGACCGCGCGCCGCCAGGGTACGACGAGCCCAGCGCGACCGCTTCTGCCGCGTGGTCAGGACGGGGCGCGTGACCGCGATCTCGCGCGGCAACGAAACCATCGACACCGCGTCGAAGCCGTGGATGCGCAGGACCTCCTCGATGACGTCAGCCTCGCACTGCATGTCGTGGCGCCATGTCGGCACCGTGACGGTCCAGCTGTCGTCACCGGCGTCCGACGTTTCGTAACCGAGGTCGGCGAGAATGGCCTCGGCGCGCACCTTCCCGATCGCAATGCCGCCGAGGCTCTCGACTCGCGAGGGGCGCACCGCCATGGTCTGACGCTCGGTCGGGATCTCGCCGTCGCCGACGACATCGCTCGCCTCACCGCCGCAGATCTCCAGCACCAGGCGAGTGGCGATCTCCATGCCTTCGGGTGCGAAGGCGTTGTCGATGCCGCGCTCGAAGCGCTGCCGCGCATCGGTGACAAGCTCCAGCTTGCGGCCCGTGGCTGCGGTGCGAATGGGATCGAACAGCGCGATTTCGAGGAAACCGTTCGTCGTCCCCTCGTCAGCACCCGTGGACTCGCCGCCGATCACGCCGCCCAGACCCAGCATACCGGAGTCATCGAAGATAACCGTCATCTCGCCGTCGGTTTCGTAGGTCTTGTCGTTGAGTGCATCGAAGGTCTCGCCGGGTTCGGCGATGCGTGCACCGATCGTGCCCTTGACCTTGTCGGCGTCATAGATGTGCGCCGGACGGCCGAGATCCATGGTCAGCCAGTTGGTGATGTCGACCAGCGCCGAGATCGGCCGCAGGCCCACCGCCTTCAGCTTCTGTTGCATCCAGACGGGGCTCGGACCGTTCCTGAGGCCCTTGAAGTGGCGGCCGAGAAACGCCGGACAGGCATTCCCGTGCGCCTCGTCGAAGCGCAACTCGATGGTGATCGGGCTCTCGTGGCCACCCTTGACAGGCGACGTGTCAAGCGGCTTGAGCGTGCCGAGACCGGCCGCGGCAAGGTCGCGCGCGATGCCACGGATACTGAAACAGTCCCCGCGATCGGGCGTGATACCCATATCGAGCACGGGATCGTCGAGCCCCGCCAGAGCGGCGTAGGACGAACCGACTTCAGCATCCGCGGGCAGGTCGATGATGCCTTCATGATCGTCGGAGAGACCCATCTCACGCTCGGAACAGAGCATGCCGCGGCTGGCGACGCCGCGAATCTCGCTCTCCTTGAGATCGACCCCGGTGCCCGGGATGTGGCTTCCGGACGGTGCGAAGACGCCCTTCATGCCGGTCCGCGCGTTGGGGGCACCACAGACAACCTGCACCTCGCCGGAGCCGGTCTCGACCATGCAGACGCGCAGGCGGTCGGCATTGGGATGCTGTTCGGCCTTCACGACGTAGCCGACCGTGAAGGGCGCGAGCTCCTCGCTTCGGTCCTCGACCTCCTCGACCTCGAGACCGATACGGTTAAGCGCATCGACGATCTCACCGAGTGAGGCCTCGGTCTCCAGATGGCGCTTGAGCCAATCGAGCGTGATCTTCATCGCGCCAGCCCTCCGTAGAGCGTCGGCACATCAAGCGCGCGGAATCCGTAGTGACGCAGCCAGCGCAGGTCGGCGTCGAAGAAGCTGCGGAGATCGGGGATGCCGTACTTCAGCATGGCGACCCGGTCGATACCGAGACCGAATGCGAAGCCCTGGTACCTGTCGGGATCGATGCCGCCGTTCCTGAGCACATTGGGATGAACCATGCCGCTGCCGAGAATCTCGAGCCACTCGTCGCCGGCACCGATCTTCAGCTCACCGCCTTCGAAGGAGCAGCCGATATCGACCTCCATCGACGGCGACGTGAACGGGAAGTAGCTCGGCCGGAAGCGCATCGGCACGTTGTCGACCTGGAAGAAGGCCTCGACAAAGTCGCGCAGGCAACCCTTGAGGTGGCCGAGGTGTGTCGTCTCGTCGATCACCAGGCCCTCGACCTGATGGAACATGGGCGTATGTGTCATGTCGCTGTCGGAGCGATAGGTTCGGCCCGGTGCGATGATGCGCAGCGGCGGTTCCGAATCCAGCATGTGGCGTATCTGCACCGGCGAGGTGTGCGTGCGCAGCACCGGTCGCCCGCTCTGCTCACGCGTGGCCGGCAGGTAGAAGGTGTCATGCTCCTGGCGCGCCGGGTGCTCGTCGGGAATGTTGAGAGCGCCGAAGTTGTACCAGTCGTCCTCGATGTCGGGCCCCTCGGCCACGGCGAAGCCCATCTCGCAGAAGACAGCGATGATCTCGTCCATGACCTGGCTGACCGGATGCACGGTGCCCTGCATCTCAGGCCTCGGCGGCAGCGAGATATCGATCCGCTCCGCCTCAAGCCGGCGCTCCATCTCGGCGCGTTCGAGGTCCGTCTTGCGCGCCTCGATCGCGGCCTGCACGGCATCCTTCACAAGGTTGAGTTTCTGACCGACGTCGCGGCGCTGGTCGGGATCGAGCCCGCCGAGCTGCTTCATCAGCCCGGTGATCGCGCCCTTCTTGCCGAGCGCGCCGACACGGATGTCGTCGAGGCTCTCGAGGTTGGCAGCGCCAGCCACGGCGGCCAGCGTGTCGTTCTTGATGGTGTTGATCTGTTCCTGCATCTCAGGGGTCCAAACATGACAAAGGGGGGCTCAAGGCCCCCCTCGTCGGTCTTAAAGTCGGTCGAGATCAGCGGCGCGACGGAAACGTCTTACGCAGCCTTCTCGACAGCCGAGCGGGCCTGGTCGCAAAGCTGCGCAAATGTGGCGGGCTCGCGCGCCGCGAGATCCGCGAGGATCTTGCGATCGAGCCCAACCTCCGCGAGCTTCATCCCATGCATGAACTGGGAGTAGGTGAGGCCGTTCAGGCGTGCACCGGCATTGATCCTCTGGATCCACAGGCTGCGGAAGTCGCGCTTGCGGGTGCGGCGATCGCGATAGGCGTACTGAAGCGCCTTCTCGACCCGCTCCAGGGCGATCGTGTAGCAGCTGTTGGCACGGCCGCGGTAACCCTTGGCCAGCTTCAGCACCTTCTTGTGACGGGCTCGAGACGTGGTCCCGCGTTTCACTCGCGCCATCGTTTCAACTCACGTTTGGGGCGTCAGCCGTTCGGCAGCAGACGCTTGATCATCGGGGTATCCACTGCCGCCACCGTGGTCGTACCACGGGTGCCGCGGATGAAACGCTTGGTGCGGCGGCGCATGAAGTGGCGCTTGCCGGCATGGTTGCGCTTCAGCTTGCCGCTGCCGGTGAAGGAAAAGCGCTTCTTCACCGAACTCTTTGATTTCAGCTTCGGCATGGATCCATCCGAACGTCATTGTTGACAAAAATCGGCACCAGGAATGGGCACCGGGCGTCACCGCCCGGAACAGGGCGTGCGTTATATCCGTGCCCCAACCGTTATGCAAGGGCCGCTATGCAAGGGGGCGTACGACCGGACATGGCTACTTCGGTGCCATCACCATGATCATCTGACGGCCTTCCATCTTGGGCATCGATTCGACCTTGGCGATCTCATCAGAATCGTCCCGGATACGCTCCAGGAGCCGCCGGCCTATCTCGGGATGGGCCAGTTCGCGCCCGCGGAAGCGGATCGTGACCTTCACCTTGTCGCCCTCACCCAGAAACTTGTTCATCGCACGCATTTTCACGTCGTAGTCGTGATCGTCGATGCTCGGCCGCATCTTGACCTCCTTGACGTCGAAGGTCTTCTGGCGCTTGCGCGCCTCGTTCGCCTTCTTCTGCGCCTCGTACTTGTACTTGCCGTAATCAAGCAGCTTGCAGACCGGCGGGTCGGCGTTGGGCGAGACCTCGACCAGATCGAGACCCGAATCCTCGGCCGCGCGAAGTGCGGCCTGGATGTTGACAACTCCGACCTGCGAACCGTCGGCGCCGATCAGGCGCACCTGCGGTACATGGATGTCCTCGTTGGCGCGCGGCCCGGTCTTCTCGGGCGGCGCCATGCTTTGTCTTGGACGGGCTATGTACTGACCTCCTTTTGCTGGCAGCCGAGACGTATCACGCCGGCGGCTGCGATTCGGTTGCGAGTCTATGAATGGCGTCGTCAAGTGCAAGGGATTGCTGTTCCTTGCTGCCGAGGCGGCGAATCGACACCGTCTCTTCCTCGGCCTCTCTCTTCCCTACGGCGATGATCACGGGGACCTTCGCCATCGAGTGCAGACGCACCTTGTAGCCAATCTTGTCGGCGCTCGTGTCAAGGACACCATGCAATCCGGCCTTGGCCAGCTTTGCATGGACTTCGGTGGCATAGGCGTCGGCCTCGTTCGTGACCGTCGCCACGGCGAACTGCACCGGTGCCAGCCAGAGCGGGAAGTTTCCGGCGTAATGCTCGATCAGCACCGCCAGAAACCGCTCGAACGAGCCGAGGATCGCGCGATGCAGCATGACCGGGCGCTTCCTGTCGCCGCTCTCGGCGACGTAGCTCGCATCGAGTCGCTCAGGCAGCACGAAGTCGACCTGCAGGGTGCCGCACTGCCAGTCACGACCGATCGCGTCGCGCAGTACGAACTCCAGCTTCGGCCCGTAGAAGGCGCCCTCACCCGGATTGAGCTCGAGATTGAGACCCGCAGCATCGGCCGCCGCCTTGAGTGCGCCTTCGGACTGATCCCAAACCGAATCGTCGCCGGCGCGCACCTCGGGCCGGTCGGAAAACTTCACGACAAAGTCGTCGAAACCGAGATCGCGATAGATTGAGGCCAGAAGCTCGCAGAAACGAATCGTCTCCGACGTGATCTGTTCCTCGGTGCAGAAGATGTGGGCATCGTCCTGCGTGAACGAGCGCACGCGCATCAGGCCGTGGAGCGCGCCCGAGGGCTCGTAGCGCAGGCACGAACCGAACTCGGCCATGCGTAGCGGCAGGTCGCGGTAGCTCTTGATACCCTGCCGGAAGATCTGCACGTGGCAGGGACAGTTCATCGGCTTCATCGCCCAGATGCGCTCGTCCTCGGTCTGGGCCGTAAACATGTTCTCGCGGAACTTCTCCCAGTGGCCCGAGGCCTCCCAAAGGCTGCGGTCGACCATCTGAGGCGTGTTGACCTCCTTGTAGTCCGCCGCATCAAGCCGGCGGCGCATGTAATTCTGTACCGTCTGGTAGAGACGCCAGCCGTTTGGGTGCCAAAACGTCGAGCCGACGGCCTCGTCCTGGAAATGGAACAGGTCCATCTCGCGGCCGAGCCGGCGGTGGTCGCGCTTCTCGGCCTCCTCCAGCCGCGTCAGGTGGGCCTGCAACTGCTTCTTGTCGAGCCAGGCCGTGCCGTAGACGCGTTGCAGCATCTCGTTGCGGCTGTCGCCGCGCCAGTAGGCACCGGCCAGCTTCATGAGTTTGAAGGCCTGAGGCAGCTTGCCCGTGGACGGCAGGTGCGGTCCGCGGCAGAGGTCGATCCAGTCGCCCTGGCGATAGAGCGTGATCGTCTCGCCCGCCGGCAGATCGCGGATGATCTCGGCCTTGTAGTGCTCGCCGATGCTCTCGAAGAAGGCTGCAGCCTCGTCGCGGTCCCAGACCTCGCGCGTGATCGGCTCGTCGCGCTGGACGATCTCGGCCATGCGCTTTTCCATAGCCTCGAGGTCATCGGGCGTGAACGGCTTGGAACGCGAGAAATCGTAATAGAAGCCGTCCTCGATTACCGGGCCGATCGTGATCTCAACGTCGGGAAAGAGTTCCTTGGTGGCCTGGGCCAGGACATGGGCGGCATCGTGCCGGACGAGCTCCAGCGCTTCATCCGACCTTGCCGTGATGATTTCGAGGTTGGCGTCGTGTTCGATCTCGCGATCGAGATCCCACAATTCGCCGTCGACCTTGACCGCGAGCGCGGCCTTGGCGAGCCCGGCACCGATCGAGGCAGCCACATCCGCACCGGTGGTCGTGGCGTGAAACACACGCACGGAGCCATCGGGCAGTGTGATCGCCACAGTGGCGGCTTGCGCTTCGGCGCTCATGATCGGTCAACTCCAGTTTGGGGTCGGGTTTGGATAGAGGCCCGTCTCGGGCGCGCGCAACCTAGTGAGGCGTGGTCCGGTGTCAAGCCAGCGCCTGCCGTGTGGCATGTGCCACCTCATCCACGCTGAGGTCGCCAAGGTCGTGACGTTGCAGCACCGCGACCGATCGACCACGAGGCGCGCTCAGCGCCGGGTCGGACACGCGGGAGAACAGCACCACCGACGGACATCCCGCCGTGGCGGCGAGGTGCATCGGTCCGGTGTCATTACCCACGGCCAGTCGCGCGCCCCGGGCGAGCTCCGCAATCTGCTCGAAGCCGGTCTGGCCGCAGAGATCGACGACATCGCCGCAGATTGTCTTGATCACCTCGACCACCTCGCGCTCGGCGGGGCCTCCGATCACGACCGATCGAAGGCCCAGCCCCTTCAGGCGATGGCACAACTCGCCGTAGCGTTCGGCAGGCCAGCGTTTTTCCGTCCTGTGCGGCGCGCTGCCGGGGACGACCAGCGCATGGTCCTGCGGCAGGTCGAAACCGGAGACATCGGCCGTCACCATCGAGAGATCGGGCGGCGGGACGTCATCGATGCCTGCCATGCGGAGCTGATCGGCCTGCCGCTCGACCGTGTGCATGGCATCGCGCTTCGGGTTGGCCTGGGGGTGGGAACAGCCCCGCGCGATGCCCGACCACTGCGGTCGCGGCCGCTTGAAGAGGCGGTGGTAGGCGCATGAACGGTCCGAGGTCTGCAGGTCGTAGACGCGATCGAAGCGGCCCTCGTTGAGCCGCCGGCCGAGCTCCCGAACGGCGCCGACCTGCCACCAGCCCGGCTTCTCGTCGAGCCAGATCTCATCGAACCAACCTCCCGCCCGCGCCAGGCTCTCATAGGGTGCCGTGGTCAGGAGGACGATATGGGCATCCCCGTGGTGCTCGCGGATCGCCCGAAACGGGCCCGAGGACAGGACGACGTCGCCCAGCGCACCGAGCCGGATCACGAGCACCCGGGCGATCATCGCCAGGCAACCAACTCCCGATAGACATCGAGAGTTGCCGCGCACATGGCGGTCCGGCTGAAGCGTTCGACCGCGCGGGCGCGCGCCACGGCCGCCAGCTTGACGCGGGCCTCCTCGTCGAGATCGAGACCGGCCGCAACCGCCTGGGCGAGTGCGGAGGGATCGTTGGGCCGGACGAGCCAGCCGGTCGCGCCCGGCTCCACGGTTTCCTGTGCACCGCCGTGATTGGTCGCAACCACCGGAACGCCCATGGCCTGGGCCTCGACGACGGTGCGCCCGAACCCCTCCGGTTCGATCGAGGCGGAGACGACGACATCTGCGAGACGATAGGCCGCCGGCATGTCCTGGGCGCCGTCGATCAGGACGACACGGCCCTCAAGCCCGCGTTCGGTGATCGCCTTCTCAAGCTGGCGCCGGAGGCCTTTGCGCCCGGCACCGACGCCCACCAGAAGGCAGATCGCATCCCGTTCCAGCAGCGCCATCGCCTCGATCATGACGTGCTGGCCCTTCCAGCGTGCCAGACGGCCCGGCAGCATGACGATCGGCACGCCGTCGGGCAGGTTCCAGCGCGCCGCGAGACTCGCGATGCGCTCGGAACTGACCGCGGCGGGGTTGAAGGTCACGACATCAATGCCACGATGGATGCGACGCAGGCGATCGTCGCCGATACCATAGTTCTCTCGCACATGGGTCGCGACGTAGTCGGAGATCGCGATGACACGATCGCCCTTGGCCATGACCGCGTTGTAGGCCTTCTTGATGCCGTTCGAGATGTTGTAGGGCGCGTGGAAGGTCGTGACGAAGGGAATGCCGGTGCGCCGCGCGGCCTTCAGTGCCGACCATGCGGGCGCGCGCGAGCGGACATGGATCAGATCGACGCCCTGGTCCCGGATGATGTCGGCGAGGCGACTGGCGTTGCGTTGGATCGTCAGCGGGGACTTCGAGGCCACACCCATCGGAATGTGGGTCGCCTTGGTGCGCAGCAACTCCGGTTCCAGATCGCCGCCCTCGGAAACCGCAAGGGCGCGGCCGCCGGCAGCGATGATCGCACGTGACACATCGATCACCGCGCGTTCGGCACCGCCCATCTCGAGACGTGGGATCACCTGGAGGATCGCAGGACCGCGGACTTCCGCTTCGTCATTCATGGTATGAGAGGTTCATCCTTCCACCTTCATGGACCCTATACTCCATGTCTCAGGCCGACACGACCGCACAATGGTTCGACCACCCCTCGGGCTACCGGCTCGCCTGCAATGTCGTTCCGGGCAGCGGAACGGGCGTGGTATTTCTGGGCGGCTATGCCTCGGACATGACCGGCACCAAGGCGACCTTCCTCGATCAGTGGTGCCGGGAGCGCGGCTGCCCCTATCTGCGTTTCGACTACCGCGGCCACGGCCAGTCCGACGGCACCTTCGAGGATGGCACCATCGGTGCCTGGTCCGATGATGCACTGGCCGTGTTCGATGCCATGACCGAAGGGCCGCAGGTGCTGGTCGGCTCCAGCATGGGCGGATGGATCATGCTCAATCTGGCGCTGAAGCGGCCCGAGCGTATCGCGGGTCTGGTCGGGATCGCCGCGGCCCCTGATTTCAGCCAGGGTATCTGGTGGAATCTCAGCGACGAACAGCGTGAGACCGTCATGCGCGAGGGCGGAATCACGCTCGATGAGGGCGGCAGCAACTACGGCTTCAGCCGCGCCTTCTTCGAGGACGGCCGCGACCACCTGCGCCTGCAGGGCCCGCTCGCCCTCGATTCCCCTGTCCGCCTGCTCCAGGGCATGCGGGACGACGCCGTGCCGTGGGAGACCGCTCTCACAATCGCCCGCTGCCTGACGACCGACGATGTCGTCGTCGATCTAGTCAAGGACGGCGACCACCGTCTGTCGAGGGATGAGGATCTGGCGCGGCTGGGACGGACGATCGCGGAAACGCTCGACCGTCAAGAATCCTGAGCGGCCAGGTCAGCGGCCATGCCCAAGCGGTAGCTCGGATGCCTCAGCACCACGCCCAGCTCGTCCTTGATGCGGTCGTTCCGCACCCGCTTGCTGTCGGCATAGAAGCTCTTCGCCATGTCTGACAGCTCGGCCTCCTCGAACGGGATCGGCTCGGGCGGTTTCACACCCAGCAGCTCGCAGGCATAACCGACCACCTTGTCGGGCGCTTCGGGTTCGTCGTCGCAGAGGTTGTAGGCGGCACCGGGATTGGGCCGGTCCATCGAGGCGCGCAGGACCTGGACGATGTCGTCGACATGGATACGCGAGAAAACCTGGCCCGGCTTGACGATGCGCCGGGCGCGGCCCTCGCGCACCTGCTCCAGCACGCCACGACCGGGTCCGTAAATGCCTGCCAGGCGGAAGATGTGGATCGGCAGGCCGTAGCGTTCGTGCATGACCAGCCAGGCCTCTTCGGCCGCCACGCGGCGAGCGCTGCGTTCCAGGTTGGGCACCAGCGGTGTCGACTCGTCGATCCAGGCACCGCCGTGATCGCCGTAGACGCCGGTGGTGGAAAGATAACCGGCCCATTCCAGATTCTCGGAGCGCGACAGAACGCTGGCAAAATGGTCGAGCGGCGGGCAGATGCTCTCATCGCGCGGTGGGATCGAATCCATCACATGGGTCACGCCATCAAGAGCGGCAGCAACCTCGGCGCCGGCCTGCGCACCATCGAACACGACGGTATGTATGCCGTCCTTGCGGAGTGCGTCGGCCTTGTCGGCGGAGCGCACCGTGCCCCTGACATCCCAGCCTTCGCTCTGGAGCGTTCTGGCCAGCGCCAACGCGCTGAAGCCCAGTCCAAAACAAAACAACCTCGTCACGCAGCCTCCCGGTCCCATTCGCGCCGCACGGCGGCGTCGGTTTCCCCGTCATAATGCCTCGCACGGTGCGCCGCAAAGGTCGATTCGTCGACCAGCCGGTCAAGCGCCCAGACCGCCATGGCGCGCACAAGCGCCGAGGTGTCGTCGAGACGCGCGACGACGGCCTCGCGTGCCACCTCACCATGGCTATTGCCGAGCGCGATCATGACGTTGCGGACGAAGCGGTCGCGCCCGGTCCGCTTGATCGGGCTGCCGCTGAAGAAGGATCGGAACGCCGCGTCGTCCAGTTCAGCCAGGTTGGCGAGGCGGGGGGCTGTCAGTTCAGCGCGCGGGAGAAAGGCGGTTTCCCGCGTTACCGCGGCGAACTTGTTCCACGGGCAGACGGCGAGGCAATCGTCGCAGCCGTAGATGCGGTTGCCCATCGGCACCCGGAACGTGCGATCGATATGACCCTTGTGCTCGATCGTGAGGTAGGAGATGCAGCGCCGGGGATCGAGCCTGTAGGACTCCGGGAACGCGTCGGTGGGGCAGATGTCCTGGCACGCCCGGCAGGAACCACAGTGGTCGACCTCGGCCGTGGACGGTTCCAGATCGAGCGTGGTGTAGATCACACCGAGAAAGAGCCAGGAGCCGTGGTCACGCGACACCAGGTTGGTGTGTTTCCCCTGCCAGCCGATCCCGGCACGCTGGGCCAGCGGCTTTTCCATCACAGGCGCGGTGTCGACAAAGACCTTCATCTCACCGCTTGCGGTCTCGACCAGCCAGCGGGCCAGCTGCTTGAGGCGCTTCTTGAAGACATCGTGGTAATCGCGGCCGCGTGCGTAGACCGAGATCGTGCCGCAGTCGGATCGTGCAAGATCGTCGAGCGGATCGTGCGCGGGGCCATAGCTCATTCCGGCGACGATCGCGCTTCGCGCATCCGGCCACAGGTCCTTGGGGCTGCTGCGCGCCGCGACACGATCGGCGAGCCAGCCCATGTCGCCCTGAAACTCCGCGGCGAGGAATTGGTCCAGACGGGCCCGCAGCACCGGATCGGTCTCGGCCGAAACGACTCCAAGCGCCGAAAGGCCGAGTTCCTCAGCCTTCTGATGGAGACCATTGGACGTGAGAGCTTCTCGGTGCGGGCTCGTATGCGTTGTGGATGTCACGTCGCCGCGCCGTCATGAGAAGCGTTGGATGTGCCGGTTGGAGCCCTCATGTCGCCACTCTTGCGCAGGATCACAGGCCTTGTCATGACCTGCCTCGTCCTGTCGGCCTGCGCCTGCGGTCAGATCGACCGTTCCGACGGGTTCGGACCGAAGAATCCGCAAGGCTTGGTCGTCGTCGGCCTGCCCCCGGAGGTTGCCCGCGACTGCTCCACACTCTGGCTGATTTTCTCCCGGGTCGACCGCGACGAGAGCACACTGCCGGAGCCTTGCGAGGAGGTCCGCAAGCGGAGCGACGAGGCAGTCGTCAACGATCTCAATACAATGAATTCAGAGTCGGTGACAGCACACTGCGCACCGACGTAACCCCAGCCGCTGCCGTAGGTGTCTGCGTCGGTTGATCAGAAGTCGAGGTCGTCGTAGAGCCTGACCGGGCGCAGGCCCGGCAAGCGGTCGTCCAGGATGGATTGGAAAGATGGCCGGGACTTGACCCGGGCGTACCAGTCGCGCGCACCCTCCTGGTGGGACCAGGGTACGTCGCCAATGTAGTCGATGCAGGAGAACTGCGCTGCCGCCGCGATGTCGGCGAGGCCGAAGCGGTCACCGGCGAGCCAGGTTCGCCGTTCCACAAGCCAGGCAATGTAGTTCAGGTGAACGCGGACGTTCGCGAGGCCCGCTCGCACCGTTGCCGAGTCCGGTTCGCCGAGGCCCAGGAAACGCTTCCGAACCTTCTCGCCGAAGATGTTGACCGTCGCCTCGCGGTACATCTTCTCGTCGAACCAGGCCATCAGGCGACGGGTCTCCGCACGCTGCGCGGGCGTGCCGCCCAGCAAGTCAGGCTGCGGCTGAATCTCCTGCAGATATTCAACAATCGCGCGGCTGTCGGCGAGCTCTGTGCCGTCGGCCTCGATCAGCACCGGCACAGTTCCGGCCGGATTGATCGCCAGGAACTCCTCACGCCGCTCCCACACGTTCTCGACTGTCAACGCGAAGGGCAGCCCCTTCTCCTTGAGGACGATGCGAACCTTGCGACAGAAGGGAGAGAGAGGGACGTGATAGAGCTCGCGCATGGGACGCGTTTAGAGCGGATCGTACCCGAATGGAACCGCATACGGCCTTATCCGGGATGCACGAATCCTCACGCCATGACCCCAAGGCGATGCAGAGCGTGTCTCGGTCGTGGGCCGCCGGCACCGCCTTGAGGTCCATATGGTCGACGTCGAGGCGCAGACGCTGGGTGCCCCCTGGCACGATCGACACCGACGCCGAGTGCAACGGTGCAGGGCACCGCGGCACCGGACTCGTCCCGCAGAACGAAGTCGTGGCCGGCATCGCTCAGCGCGATGACAGACGATCACCGCGCCATATCGGCGATGACGGTCCGCCGGGCGCGCACCGGTAGCTCGACCATCTTCAGGCGCTCGTCGGGTTCGGACCTGGTCAGCGTCACGGCGAAACTGGACCATCCACGCAATCGGTCCTCAAGTTCAACACTGCGATCGCCTATGCCCAGGTCCCGGGCGCGACACAGCGCTCGACGTGGCCAGATGATCGCATGTGGACAACAAAGCACGTGACGGTCAGCACGGTGCGGGACAACTCCGCGGGTGGGAGCGCCGGAATCGCCGACACGGCGGGTCTCAGGCGGTTTTTCGGCTCTGACCGTCGTCGAGCGGGTGTGCCAGGCGCTCGATCATCTCCTTCGGGCAGACCTGCCAGACGTGACCGACCTGCAGGTCCCATTCGCGCAAAATGCGCGCGGCGTAGGCCGATTGCGTCTCGCGTGCATGAAGCGCCACCAGCGAGTTCACCACACTCTCCCAATAGGCGCTCGCGAGCCGCTGATGGATCACGCTGTCGGCGTTGATGTAACCCGGCAGGAGGTTATCGGGATCGATGACGAAGGCCATGCCGCCAGTCATGCCGGCACCAAAGTTCGCCCCGACACCGCCCAGGATCACCGCAGTGCCGCCGGTCATGTATTCGCAACCGTTGGAACCGCAGCCCTCGACAACGACGTCGGCGCCCGAGTTGCGCACGGCGAAGCGCTCGCCTGCCTGACCAGCGGCGAAGAGCTGCCCGGCCGTCGCACCGTAAAGGACAGTGTTGCCGATGATCGTGTTGTGCTGCGACTGGCGTTCGCTCGAGGCTGGCGGACGGATCACGATGGAGCCGCCCGAGAGCCCCTTGCCGACATAGTCGTTAGCGTCACCGAAGACCTCGAGTTTCAGGCCCTGAACCGCGAAGGCACCAAGTGACTGTCCGGCCGAGCCGCGCAGACGCACCGTGATGTGACCGGGCGCCAACCCCTTCATGCCGAAACGCCGGGTGATCTCCGACGAGAGCCGTGTGCCCACAGCCCGGTGCGTGTTCCGGACGTTGTAGGCGAGCTGCATCTTCTCGCGCTCGTCCAGCGCGGCACGCGCATCGGCGATCATCCGGGCATCGAGCGTATCGGGCACCTCGTTGCGCCCCTCGGTGATGCAGTAACGCGGCGCATCCCCGGAATCGGCCTGGACGAGCAAAGGGTTGAGATCAAGATCGTCGAGGTCGTCACTGCCGCGACTGATCTGGGTCAGGAGGTCGGTGCGCCCGATGATCTCGTTGAGTGAACGCACGCCGAGCGAGGCCAGAATTTCGCGCACCTCTTCGGCGATGAAGGAGAACAGGTTCACGACCTTCTCGGGCGTGCCGTCGAACTTCGCGCGCAGCGAATCCTTCTGCGTGCAAATCCCGACCGGACAGGTGTTGGAGTGGCACTGCCGCACCAGGATGCAGCCCATCGCGACCAGCGAGGCCGTGCCGACGCCGAACTCCTCGGCACCCATCATGGCGGCGATGACGACATCGCGACCGGTGCGGATGCCGCCGTCGGTGCGCAGACGGACGGTATGGCGGAGGCGGTTGAGCGTGAGCACCTGATTGGCTTCGGCGAGCCCCATCTCCCACGGCGACCCGGCGAACTTGATGCTGGTCTGCGGACTGGCGCCCGTGCCGCCGACATGGCCGGAGATCAGGATCACATCGGCCTTGGCCTTGGCGACACCAGCCGCCACGGTGCCGACGCCGGCCTGGCTGACCAGCTTGACGCAGACACGCGCCGTCGGATTGATCTGCTTGAGGTCGTAAATCAGCTGCGCCAGGTCCTCAATGGAATAGATGTCGTGGTGCGGCGGCGGCGAGATCAGCATCACACCCGGCGTGGCGTGGCGTAGCTTCGCGATCATCTCGGTCACCTTGAAGCCCGGCAGCTGACCGCCCTCGCCCGGCTTGGCGCCTTGGGCGATCTTGATCTCGAGTTCGCGGCAGTTGGTCAGGTACTGCGCCGTGACGCCGAAGCGGCCCGAGGCGACCTGCTTGATCGGCGAGTTCGGATTATCGCCGTTGGGTCGGGGCTGGAACCGCTCGGGGTCCTCGCCGCCCTCGCCGGAATCCGACAGTGCGCCGATCCGGTTCATGGCGATGGTCAGTGTCTCATGAGCCTCGGGGGAGAGTGCGCCCATCGACATGCCCGGCGTCACGAAGCGCTTGCGGATCTCCGTGATCGATTCGACTTCGTCGATGCCGACGGGCTCGTGGCGTGGCGTGAAGTCGAGCAGATCGCGCAGGTCGAACGGCGGCCGCCTGTCCATGCCCTGAGCGTACCGCTTGTAGAGCTGATAGCTGTCGGTTGCCACAGCGGTCTGGAGCGTATGGATCAGGCCCGCCTCGTAGGCATGGGACTCGCCGCCTCGGCGATAGCGGTAGATGCCGCCGATCGGCAGCGCGATGACCTCCTTGGCAAAGGCCTCGGCATGGAGACTCAGCGAACGGCGCTGGATACCCGTGAGGCCGATGCCTGAGATACGCGACGGCATCCCGGGGAAGAACTCGGCGACGAGCGTGCGGGAGAGTCCGATGGTCTCGAAATTGTAGCCGCCGCGATAGGAAGAGATCACCGAGATGCCCATCTTGGACATGATCTTGAGCAGGCCGTCGTCGACTGCCTTCTTGTAGCGCGCCACACATTCGGTGAGCGGGCGGTCGCCGAACAGGCCCTTGTGGTGGCGTTCGGCGATGCTCTCCTCGGCGAGATAGGCGTTGATCGCCGTTGCGCCGACACCGACCAGAACGGCGAAAAAGTGCACGTCCAGGCACTCGGCCGTGCGTGCATGGAGCGAGATGAAGGTGCGCAGGGACTGCCGCACGAGATGGCTGTGCACCGCGCCGACCGCCAGAATCATGGGGATCGCGACACGCCCCCGACCCTGGGACTCGTCGGTCAGGATGATGTGCTCACAGCCGCCACGCACAGCGTCCTCGGTCTCGCACCTGACCCGGGTGATCGCCTCGTTCAGGGCGTCAGGACCGGCACCGGACGCCGCATAGGTGCAATCGATCTCGGTTGCCGATGTGCCGAGGTAGCGCCGCATCGCGGCGTACTGGGCGTTGGTCAGCACCGGTGACTGGAGCTGCAGAATGCGCGTCTGGCTCTCGTCCTGATCGAGAATGTTCGAGAGGTTGCCCAGGCGCGTGGCGAGCGTCATCACCCGCCGCTCACGCAGCGAGTCGATCGGCGGGTTCGTGACTTGGCTGAAGTTCTGCCGGAAGAAGTGATGCAGGCCGCGATAGTGGTTCGACAGCACGGCAAGCGGCGTGTCGTCGCCCATCGAACCGATCGCTTCCTTGGCCTCCTCGACCATTGGCTGGAGGATCAGTTCGAGGTCCTCGATCGAATAGCTCGCGGCACGCTGCGCCGTCTTGAGCGCAGCGAGCTCGAACATGCGGTCGGCCCCGTCGTTCGCTTCGACCAGATCGTCGAGATGGGTGATGTTACCGACCCAGTTGCTGTAGGGCTGTTCGGCGGCCAGCATCTCCTTGATCTCAACGTCCTTGTAGAGACGGCCCTCGGCGAGATCGACGGCGATCATCTCGCCCGGACCAAGCCGCCCGCTGTGACGCAGATTCTGTTCGGACAGGGGCACCATGCCCGTCTCCGAGCCAACGAAGAGCAGGCCGTCGCGGGTCTCCGAGTAGCGCATGGGGCGAAGGCCGTTGCGGTCCATACCAGCGAGCACCCAGCGTCCGTCGGACGCCGCGATGGCGGCCGGCCCGTCCCACGGCTCCATCACCGTGTTGCAATAGAGATAGAGCGCGCGCACCTCCTCGGAGAGGTCGGCATTGCCGCCCCAAGCCTCGGGGATCAGCATGCACTTGACCAGCGGCACCGAACGATTGCCCTGAACGAGCAGTTCGAACACCGCATCGAGCGCCGCCGAATCCGAACTGCCCGAGGGAATAACAGGCTTGATGACGTCGAGGTGGTCGGCAAAGGCATCGTGGTCGATGCGCGCCTCGTGGCTTTTCATCCAGTTCGTGTTGCCGCGCACAGTGTTGATCTCGCCGTTGTGGGCGAGCATGCGGAACGGCTGGGCCAGCTTCCAGGTCGGGAAGGTGTTGGTCGAATAACGCTGATGGAAGATCGCGAAGCTCGAGACGAAACGCTCGTCGAGCAGATCAGGATAGAACGCCGAGAGCTGCTCTGCGAGAAACATGCCCTTGTAGACGATCGAACGGCAGCTCAGAGAGCAGATGAAGAAGTCCGCGACCTGGGCCTCTCGCACCCGCGCCTCGATCTTGCGTCGGATGATGTAGAGATCGCATTCGAAGCGCTCGTCGGCCGAGCGCTCGTCGGCGATCATGATCTGCTCGATCTCGGGCCGGGTCGCGTTCGCCTTCTCGCCGATGATCGAGCTGTCGATCGGCACCTGGCGCCAGCCGAAGATTCTGTAGCCGAAGTTCAGGATCTCGGACTCGACGATCGCACGGCAGACCTCAGCCGCACCGAGATCGGTCTTCGGCAGGAAGATCATGCCCACGGCCAGCCGCCCCCTGTCCGGCTCGTGGCCGGTGCGCTCGACGTGCTTTTTGAAGAAGTCCTGCGGAATCTGAACCTGGATGCCCGCACCGTCACCGGTCTTGCCATCGGCATCGACGGCGCCGCGGTGCCAGACCGCCTTCAGCGCATCGACGCCGGCGACAACCACCTCGCGGCGCGGACGGCCATCGAGCGCAGCGACAAGACCGACGCCGCAGGCATCGTGCTCGAAGGCCGGATCGTACATACCGTCACGGTCGAGCCGGCGGGCGTCGACAATGCGGTTGCGGAGGTCCTGTGCGGTCATCGTCCCCTCCTCAGCTCACAGCCCGCAGCGGTTCGACCGCCCCGATTTCCAGCTCACGGTGGATCGCCTCGGCCGCGTCGCGCCCATCACGGATGGCCCAGACGACAAGCGATGCGCCGCGCACGATGTCGCCTGCTGCGTAGATGCCGGGCAGGTTGGTGCGACCGGTCAGCATGTCGGCCTTGAGCGTGCCCCAGCGCGTCATGGCGATGTCGGACAGCGCGAAGTGCTCGGCAATCGGCTCGGGATCGAAGCCGAGCGCCTTGAGCACGAGATCAGCCTTGATGCGGTGCTCGGAGCCGGGCACGACCTGCGGCGTCAGGCGGCCGGTTCCATCAGGTTCCCCGAGACGCATCTTTACCGAACGGACGGCCTCGACACGGTCGTCGCCGAGGAACGCCTTGGGCGCCAACAGGAACTCGAAGCGGGCACCCTCTTCCATGGCATAGGAGACCTCACGTTGACTACCCGGCATGTTGTTGCGGTCGCGGCGATAGAGGCAGGTCACGGCCTTCGCGCCCTGACGCACAGCGGTGCGGACGCAGTCCATGGCCGTGTCACCGCCGCCCAACACGACGACGTGCTTGTCGTGTGCATTGAGTTCGCCGGACTCAAAGGCGGGAACCTGGTCGCCGAGACCGTGGCGGTTGCTGGCGATGAGGTAATCGAGCGCGGGGACGATGCCGTCGAGGCCGACGCCCGGCACCTTAATGTCACGCACTCCGTAGACGCCCGTCGCAATCAGGACGGCGTCGTGGCGTGCACGCAGGTCCGCGAAGGAGATGTCGCGACCGACGTCCGTCGACGTGTGGAAGACCACACCGCTCTCGACCATGAGCTCGGAGCGCCGCTCGACGATGCTCTTCTTGAGCTTGAAACCGGGAATGCCGTAGATCAACAGACCGCCGATCCGATCGTGCCGGTCATAGACCTCAATCTTGTAGCCGTAGCGCCGCAGCAGATCGGCGGCCGCAAGGCCGGCCGGTCCACCGCCGACGATGCCGATCGACTGGGACCGTTCGATCGCCGGGTTGGGTCCGGTGACCCAGCCGTTCTCGAATGCCGTCTCGGTGATGTAGCGCTCGACCGCCCCGATCGTGACGGACTCGAACCCCTTCTCGATCACGCAGTTGCCTTCGCAGAGCCGGTCCTGTGGACAGATACGCCCGCAGATTTCCGGGAACGTGTTGGTCGCCGACGAGAGTTCGTAGGCCTCTTGCATGCGGCCTTCGGCCGTCAGCTTCAGCCAATCCGGGATGTTGTTGTGGAGCGGACAATGGACTTGGCAGAACGGAATGCCGCACTGCGAACAGCGCGAGGCCTGCTCGCGCGCATGGTCGGCGATGTACTCGTTGAAAATCTCTTCGAAGTCCTGACTGCGCATGTCAGCCGCCCGCTTCTCGGGACGACGCTGAGGCACATCAACGAAGGTCAGAAGATTCGCTGTCATGACTGTTTCCCACCCACCTCGCACATGCGGGGGCAGGACCCATAGCCGAAAGGCCCGGTGAGGGCGAGCGAAATCGACACGAAAGGTCAGTATTCATGATCAATCTTGAATCAAGTTGCTTTGAGACCGATCATTCATGCGTCTGCAGACGGTGTGTCACGGAAAACAATGTAAGCTTTTTTGACCTAAATTTGGCTAAATTTAGCAAGGGCTAACCGGATGACCGTGGTAATATCACGACACCACGCCGGAGTATCGTTCACGTGACGCTGTTGCAGCTGGCCGTACTGGCCCTGGTTCAGGGCATCACCGAGTTTCTGCCCATCAGTTCCTCCGGCCATCTCATCCTGACCTCCCAGGTTCTCGACTGGCCCGACCAGGGTCTCGCCGTCGACGTGGCGGTCCATGCCGGCACGCTGCTTGCCGTCATCGTCTACTTCTGGCGCGACATCATACGGATCCTGGGTGGACTCACCGAAAGCGGCAGTGCGAGCACACGGCCGCTGGCCGGCATGATCGTCGTCGCCACCATTCCGGCCGGCGCTGCCGGCTATGCGCTCCACGCGATCGACGAAAACATGTTCCGCGATCCCGCGGTGATCGCCTGGGCCACGCTCGGCTTCGGCTTGCTTCTTCTGGTGGCGGATCTCTTCGGCATGACGCTGCGGCGGCTCGAGCACATGACCTGGACCGCGGCCATCATGATCGGGCTTGCTCAGATCCTCTCCTTGATCCCGGGCACCAGCCGATCAGGCATCACGATGACCGCAGCACGCTTCATGGGCTTCGAACGCGACGCGGCTGCGAGGTTCTCGCTCCTGCTCTCCATCCCGCTGATCTCCGCGGCTACTCTGCTCAAGGGACTGGATGTTTACGAAGCCAGTGATGTCGAGCTGTCGCGATCCATGCTGATCGCCGGTTTCCTGGCCTTCCTCTCCGCCATCGTGGCCATCTGGCTCATGATGGCCTGGCTCAAGCGCGCCACGTTCACACCCTTCGTCATCTACCGGATCGCCTTGGGACTGGGCCTTCTGGCGTGGATCTACATCTGAGGACTTTGCGTCCGATCGCAAGCCGGCCTCACCGAACACTGAGATCATCGTGATTTGCATCACTGCGTGAACAGGCCACGTTGGCGGCAGTGGATTCGCTCGGGTGCCGTTTCCTCTGGCCTTTGCGTTTCCCAACATCGTCACGCACCGAAAGGCTTCACCATGGCGCCTGCCGAGAGCTTGAACCCTCGCAATCTGGCGATCGCCCTGCTGGTCTCGGTGACATTCCTGTGGGTCGGCCCCTTGTCGGCCGAGGAGACACCGATCCTCTCCGACTACGCGATCGCCCAGTTTGGTGAACCGCCGGCCATTTCCGAGGGACCACTCCCGGAGGACCTCGCAACGGCGGTGCAGGTGGCCCTGGTCGACAGTTTGGTTGAGAGCAAGTGGGGAGACGAACAACTGGCGGCGCTCGAACAGATCGCAGCGTCGGGCGATCCGCGCATCGCGTGGATTATCAGCGACATGATGCGGTTCGTGACCGGATGGGAGCTCCATCTGAGACTGGGCGACGTGGCCGCCACTCTGCTTGGCATCGAGACCAATGGACAGAACGACTGGGGCACGATCACCAATCGTCTCATCGCCTGGAACATCCCCGCTCCACCCGATTACCTCGAGGCCAAACGCGCCATCTTCACCAGCGTGATCCCCGGCTGGGACGGCATTTTCGTCGAGGGCGACATCGACTGGCGGCTGGTGTCCTGGGGTGGCGTGCTGGTCGACGACCGCGCCTACGACACGACCGATCGCATGTGCAATTGCATCCCGGCAGCAGACAATCCGGAGGTGAGCAGCATCGAAGATGCCACCTGGCTTCAGGATGACGACATTGTCTTCGGCATCGCGATCAACGGCGAGGCGCGTGCCTATCCGCGCCGCATCATGGAGGTTCGCGAGATGGTCAACGACACGCTGGGCGGGCGTGACCTGGCCATTCCCTACTGCACGCTCTGCGGAGCTGCGCAGGCCTACTACACCGACGTTCTGCCCGCAGGCGTCGAGCGCCCGGTCCTGCGCACCTCCGGCCTGCTTATCCGTTCCAACAAGGTGATGTATGACATCACCACCCTGTCGGTCTTCGACACCTTCAAGGGCCATGCCGTGACCGGACCGCTGGCGGACATCGACTTTCAGCTCGATCAGGCCAGCGTCATCACCACCGACTGGGGTTCCTGGAAGGAAGCGCACCCCGAAACAACCGTCCTGGTGGAGGCCCTCGCGCTTGGCCGTGACTTCGACTTTCGCAACAACCGGGACGCCGACGGCCCGATCTTTCCAGTCGGCGATGTCGATCCGCGTCTGCCGGTTCACGAAGACATCGTCGGCGTGATCACGGCATCAGGTACGCCGATAGCGTTCCAGCGAAGCACGGCCTTCATTGCGTTGCAGAACGGCGAGGAGATCAACTTCGAGAACGTGCGCCTGGAGCTCGATGCCGGTGGAATCAGGGCGGTCGATGCGGACGGCTCCGATCTCGGCAGCCATCAGGCGTTCTGGTTCGCCTGGTCGCAGTTCCATCCGGAGACCGAACTCTGGCCCTGGAAGGGTGGTTCCGGCAGCTAGAGCGTAATCAATTTCATCGGGACGATATTCTGCGGCGGCGAAGACGTTCGTGCAGTACTCTGGCGTGAAGCTATCGATGATCGTTGCGATGGCGTCCCAGAGGTCATCGACGGTTCTGGCAGCGACCTTTCGGAGCAGGGCCTTGAGCCCGGAGAACGACATCCCGAACGACATCCCGATGGGGTTCAAGTCCGGGCTCTGGGGCGGCAGGTCAAGCAGCCTGGTACAGGCGGCTTCGATGGCGTGGCGGACACCCGCTGCCTCATGGGCCGGAAGATTGTCCATCACCACGATATCGCCGGGGCTCAACTCCGGCACCGGGACCTGCTCCACACAGGTGCGCAAGGCGGTGCCGTTCATCGGTCCGTCGAGGAACATCGGCGCGGCCATACCGCCCAACCGCAGACCGGCGGTGAAGGTGCCGGTGGTGAAGATGGTTGTCTTCCAGTGTCCGTGTGGGACCGGCTGGGGGTCTTTCTGGATGTCAGCCTCCGGCTCTCAATGACCGGAAGCGAGGCTTGGTTCTGGGTGCGCTTCGGCACCTTCCTGACCATGGGGCCTGTGCGGCTTCGTCTGGTGTCTTGCGGGCGGAATGCTGGCCGACCGGTGGGGCCACACGACACTGAACCATGACCGCGATGGCGGCGAGCAGAACCTATGCGGTCGCGGCCGGGTTCCTGTTCGGCGGCGTACCATGGTTGCTGCTTGTGCTCTGCACGATCTGGGGCATCACGGTCATTGCCGATTCTACCCAGTTCTCCGCCTCGATCACCGAACTCTCCGAAAAGAACACCGTCGGCACCATGCTGACGTTGCAGACCTGTCTGGGTTTCCTGCTGACCGTGGTGACCATTCATCTTATGTCTGTGCTGGTGGAAAGCCGCGGCTGGCCCCTGGCGTTCTCCGTGCTCACGCTTGGCCCCATCGCCGGTGTCGTCCTATGGTGCGGCTGCGTACCCATCCCGAAAGCGTCCGGCTGGCGGCAGGCGCTGATCGTCCCATCGGATCGGTTTTCTTGGTGCCAGAGCCCGATTTTCGGCCAGTCTCTCTGGACTCGTCGTCCGCGAATCGATACACGCCCGTGACCTTCTCGACATAGGGGAGCGGTTAAACGGAGCGGCACAACGGTCGCCTCATCTTTCATTACGTTCGATCGGAGAATCAGACTATGGGTCGTATCGCCCTTGTCACCGGAGGCAGCCGTGGAATTGGTGCCGCCATTTCAACCGGCCTCAAGGATGCCGGCTATAACGTTGCCGCGAACTACGCCGGCAACGACGAGGCCGCCCGCGCCTTCAGTGCGGAAACCGGCATTCCTGTGTTCAAGTGGGACGTCTCCGATCACGCCGCCTGCGCCGCGGGTGTCGCCCAGGTCGAAGAGAAGGTCGGCCCGATCGAGGTGCTGATCAACAACGCCGGCATCAGCCGCGACGGCTTCCTGCACAAGATGTCCGAAGAGAACTGGAACCAGGTGATCGACGTCGATCTCAACTCCTGCTTCCACATGAGCCATGCGGTGCTGAACGGCATGCGCGGCCGCGGCTTCGGGCGGATCGTCAACATCAGCTCGATCAACGGCCAAGCCGGCATGATGGGTGTGGTAAACTATGCTGCCGCAAAGGCCGGCATGCTGGGCTTCACCAAGGCGCTGGCGCTTGAGAACGCCTTCAAGGGCATTACCGTCAACGCAATCTGCCCAGGCTACGTGAAGACCGACCTTATCGCGCACGTCAGCGACGAGGTCATGGCCAGCATCGTGAAGGGTATCCCCGTGGGCCGCATCGGCGAGCCCGAGGAAATCGCCCGCTGCGTGACCTTCCTGACGGCCGATGACGCCGGCTTCATCACCGGCTCGACCCTCTCGGTCAACGGCGGCGCCTACATGGCGTGAGGGTCACGCTGCACGTGGCGTGATTCGTTCGATCTCGTCGCCAGCGCGATCGCGCGCCAGGTCGAGTTCATAGCGCGCCTGAAGGTTCAGCCACAGTTCAGGCGTCGTCCCGAAGTAACGTGCCAGCCGCAGCGCCGTATCGCCTGTCATGCCGCGGCGTGCACGCACCAGATCGCTGATGCGATTGGCCGGGACTCCCAGCGACCGGGCCAGCGATCGCGCGCTCAATCCGAGCGGTTCAAGGAACTCGGCTTCCAGGACCTCGCCTGGGTGAATCGGAACCAGCATCATGTCCTTCTCCTAGTCGTGGTAGTCGACGATCTCGACGTCCCATGCTTCGTTCTCGTGCCACCGAAAACACACACGCCGCTGCCTGTTGACTCGAATCGAGCAGCTACCTTGACGGTCTCCCCTGAGGGCTTCGAGCCGGTTGCCCGGTGGTGACGCCAGATCATGGAGCATCGTTGCGGCGTCGAGATAGCGCAGCTTGATTAGCGCCTGCCGCTCGGACGCGCGGTAGCGTCGGACGGACTGCCGGTTGAACAGCCGTTCTGTATCCTGGTCTGCGAACGATCGAATCATCGAAAGTACGTGTTGCGTATCACATCATAAGACGCAACATGCCGCCTTGCCAAGGCGTGCGAGCTCGCATCCCCCGCGCGCCATGGATGGTCTGTTCGACCCCCGGCACTACGAGGCCGTGCGCCGTCCCGTGATGGAGGCGGCGACACTGCCGGCGCGGTGCTACACGGCCTGGGCCTTCTTCGCCCGCGAGAAGGAACGATCTTCGCCCGAGGCTGGCAGTTCGTCGGCCGCGTCGAAGAGATGCCAGAAGGCGGCTACCATGCCGTCGAGAGCGTCGGAGGGCCAGTTCTTCTGGTCCGGAATCGCGCGACGGTTTCCCGTGTGCCTTCACCAACACCTGCCGCCATCGCGGTGCGCACCTTGCCACGGGAACCTGCACCTGCGCGCGTATCGTCTGCTCCTATCATGCTTGGAATTATCGCTTGGACGACGCCTTGGCCGGTGCGCCCGGCATGGAGGCGACAGCTGACTTCTCACCTGATGAGAACGGACTGATCCCGATTCGCATGGAGACTTGGGCCGGATTCGTCTTCATCTGCTACAGCCACGAAACGCCGCCGCTCACCGACTGTCTCGGCGACCTTGACCGAACGGCTCGCTAGCCACCGCTTCGTGGATTTCGTTTGTGTGCGTCGTCTCGAGTGCCAAGTTCCCGAGAACTGGAAGCTGATCGCCGAAAATGCCATGGAGGCCTACCACACCGGCACCGTGCACGGTGCTTCGCTGGGCCAGCAGGCTACCCGCGAGCTCGCGATACGGGGTCACTGGGATGCGATTCAGGTTTTGCAGAAAACCTCGATCGCCGTGCTGCCGGGCGAGACCATCCCCTTCGCTCCGGTCAAGGGCCTGAGCGAGGAGGCTCGTGCGGGCACCTTCTTCACCACGCTGCACCCCAACACTCAGCTCGCCTGTGTCCGGGACTGCATGTGGTGGATGACCTACCGACCGGTCGTGTCCGACCACACTGTGCTCAAGGTCGGCCAGTGCTTCCCGCGCGCAACCACCGAACGCGACGACTTCGAAACCGGAGCGGTGCCCTACTTCCACCGTTGGGACACCGGGATCGACGAGGACAAAGCTATCTGCGAGGCGCAGCAGGCTGGCCTGTCGTCGCGGCTCCACCGCCAGGGCCGGTTTTCGGCCAACGAACAGGCGGTCTACCGCTTCAACAACCGGGTATTCGACCAGGTTCTCAACGACGGCACCCCGCAACGGCGCATCTGAAGCGGTCCTGCGCCCGTTGGCTGAAACCGGTCAGCGCGACCCGAGAAACGCCGTCATGTGGAACGCGGCCTGCTCCGGCAGATAGTCCGTGTCCTGTCCGGCGGGACAGGAACGGCGCGCGCGACATCCGAGCGCCATGCAATCAGCCCCCTCCGGTGTGCTCAAGTGATCGGCACATGTCGGAACGTCATAGCGCTCGCCTGAAAAGGCGTTAACGGGACAGGTCACGAGACACGGCTTGTCGGCGCATATCTCACAGGGGCTCGGGCGGTCGTCGGGTCGGGGCAGTCCCTCGACGGCACGATCGAACACGAGTGCGCCACGATAGGCGTGCCAGAGGCCATAGTCCGGATGGATCAGCATGCCGATGGGCGACGGATACACCGGCTCGGCGCGTTGCGCCCAGCGCTGGAACGGGAACCACGGCGGTCCGTCGAAGGGATAGATGGCGCGCGCGGCGAATCGCTCGGCGATCGGGTCGATCACCCGCCTGCTCCAGCGGTTCATGGCGTCTGGCTCGTCGCGGCGCTGGTCGGCAAAGAAACGCCAGAGGCCGGAACCGACGTTGCCCACCATGACCAAGCACCGCGCCGCATCGCCGAGACCGTCTTCGGCATCGGCAGCGAAGGCGCCGCGCGCCAGCAACCCGTGGGATGCGAGCGCAGTCTCGATGTCGCTGTAGTGCAAGCGCGTGCTCAGGCTGGCGGGGCAGTGCCGACCATCGACGGCCGCTGCGAGAACTCCGCATACCAAGCGGCCAGCTTCGGGCAGGTCTCACGCCAACCGAAATCGCCAAGACGGAAGTCAATGTAGCCCAGGGCCACACCGATCGAGATCGTCGCGAGATCGACGTGCCCGCCGATGACATCGATCTCGCCTTCGATCACCGCCAGACCGCGGCTGACCCGGCCATGTTCCTTATGGATGAAATCGCTCCAGATCTTGTCGTCCGGGCGGCGCGTCTCCATCACGCTGGCGACCGCAGCCTGCATCATGCCGTCCGCCAGAGCGTGTCGACGCAAGACTGCGACACGGGTTGCGGCATCAACGGGCATCATGCGGGGGCCACTGCCCATGGTGTCGAGCAGGGTCACGATCACAAGGCTGTCGTAGATCGCTTCGCCGTCGTCGGTGACAAGCGCCGGTACCTTGGCCAGCGGATTGTCGGTCGCCAGTTCGCCCGATGCCATCGTCGACGTTGGCAGCAGTTCGATCCGGTTGGCAAGGCCGCGTTCGTGGGCGGCGACCAGCACCTTGCGGACAAAGGGCGAGGTCGGGCTCTGGTGCAGTTTCATGAGTCTATCAGGTCCTTGGGTAAGATCGTTAGGATGGGATTGATGTACCAGGATGTCGCCGATCTCAACGCGTTTTATCGCACCCGGCTGGGCCAGGTTGCGCGCCGGGTGATGCTCGCCCGCGTCCGGTCGATGTGGCCAGACGTAAAGGGCCAGCGGATCATGGGTCTCGGTTACGCCACGCCCTATCTGAGGGTCTTTCAGGACGAGGCCGATCGCGTGATGTCGTTTGCGCCGGCGCCGCAGGGCGTGATCCGCTGGCCCGATGACGAGCCGGCACAGGTCTGCCTGACCGACGATTTCGCCCTGCCGCTGCCCGACGAGTCGGTCGAACGCATTCTCATGGTCCATGCCCTTGAGCACAGCGAGACGCGCTCGGCCCTGCTGCGCGAGGCCTGGCGCGTTCTCGCCGCCCGCGGCCGGCTACTCGTCGCCGTCGGCAATCGGCGCGGCCTGTGGGCACGCGCCGATCACACCCCGTTCGGCCATGGCTATCCCTTCAACGAAGGGCAGATCGACAAGCTATTGCGCGACAGCATGTTCACACCGCTGGCCACCGAGTTCACTCTCTACGTACCGCCGACCCAACGCGGGCTTTCTCTCTGGTCCGCGCCAGCATGGGAACGCATCGGCCGGCGCTGGGGCCTGCCCCTTCCAGGCGTGGTGCTGGTCGAAGCGTCAAAGCAGATGTATGGCGCCCTGCCCACGGCCGGCCGACGGAGCCTGCGACAACGGATTTTCGTGCCCGGCCATCCTTCGGCCGTCGAATCGTTCAGGAACGACGACGACGACGCAATTTCGGATCGGCGGGACGGTAGAGCTCGAACACCGCCTGCTCGGCGAACAGGTTCGCCTGGCCCTCGAACCCCGACTTGATGACGGTGACCTCACGCTCCTTGGCAATGCCGTAGGCGCGATCAATCTTCAGGCCTTCGATACGGACAAGATCGAGAAAGTCGCACACGGTGCAGGGTCGAATTCTGGTGGTCTGGAACCAAGGCTGCGAGAGGGTCCTCGTATGTGGCATCCGGCCGCGCGTCACCATCGACCAGCGTGCCCGCCAGTGGCCGTAGTTCTGGATCGAGACGATGGCCGTATCGGCGATCCGCAACATCTGGTGCAGGACCTCCTGCGGCTTGTGCACGGCCTGCAACGTATGGCTCAGAATCGCGTAATCGAAGGTTTCGTCGGGGTAGTCCACGAGATGGCGGTCGGCATCGCCTTGGACCACCGGAAGGCCCCGGGCCACGCAGGCGTTCGCGCCGGCCTGACTTATCTCCATGCCACGCCCGTCGCAGCCCTGCTCCTTGTCGAGGTATTCGAGCAGCGCGCCGTCGTCGCAGCCGATATCGAGCAGCCGCGAACCCGGCTCGATCATGCTGGCGACCAGCGCCAGATCGGGTCGGAGGCCGAAGGCGTTGTCGCCGAGGTTGAAGCGATCACGGGCGCCGGAGAGCAGAGACATGAGCCTATATTCCCTGCTCGCGCGCGACGCTGTCGAGGAAGCCGCCCGTTGTTGCGAAGAGATCGGGTTCCTCGAGCAGGAAGGCGTCGTGGCCCTTGTCGCTCTCGATTTCGACGAAACTCACGTTCGCGCCGGCACGGTTCAGCGAGCGCACGACCTCCTTGCTCTCGGAGGTCGGGAACAGCCAGTCGCTTGTGAAGCTGACCAGGAGGAAGCGGGTCGACGTGTTCTTCCAGGCATTCGCGAGGTCGCCGTCGTACTCCGCCTCCAAGTCGAAGTAGTCCATCGCCCGGGTGATGTAGAGGTAAGCGTTGGCATCAAAGCGCTCGACGAAGCTGGCACCCTGATAGCGAAGGTAACTCTCGACCTGGAAATCGGCCTCGAAGCCGAACGACTTGGCGTAGCGGTCCTGCAGCGAACGGCCGAACTTGCGCCACAGGGCAGGTTCGGAGAGGTAGGTGATGTGGGCCGCCATGCGGGCGACCGAGAGCCCTGCCTCGGGCCTCTTGCCTTCCTTGTAGTAGAAGCCGCCGCACCAGTCGGGATCGGCCATGATCGCCTGGCGTCCGACCTCGTGGAACGCGATGTTCTGGGCGGAGTGACGGGCAGCACCCGCAATCGGAACCGCGCTGACGACACGATCGCTGTGGCGGGCCGCCCACTCCAGAACCTGCATGCCGCCCATGGAACCGCCCACGACGCACATGATCTTCTCGATCCCGAGCTGATCGAGAAGACGCGCCTGAACCTCCACCATGTCGCGGATGGTGATCACCGGAAACGACGTGCCGTAGAGCTCGCCGGTTTCGGGATCGACAGCGGCCGGGCCGGTTGTCCCCATGCATCCGCCTAGGCAATTCGGGCAGATCACGAAGAAACGGTCGGCGTCGAGCGGCTTACCGGGACCGACCATGCGCTCCCACCAGCCCGGCTTGCCTGTCACCGGATGATTGCCCAAGGCGTACTGATCGCCGGTCAACGCATGGCAGATTAGCACCGCATTGGTCCGGTCGGCGTTGAGCTCGCCCCATGTCTGGTAGGCTACGGTGACCGGGCCAAGCGTCGCGCCCGATTCCAGCGTGATCGGCGCACCGCCGGCGAGCACTTCCCGCGGCCCGGGAAGCGCCTCCTGCATCTCATGTACGGACTTGCCCGCGAGCGTCATCGTGCAAGGGCCCCGCTGCAATTGGGTTTTCTAAAGGTCGTTGTTCAGGCGGAGCACGCCTTGGGTAGGGAAAGGGACATTCTATGTCAATGTTTTCTTTGCCTTTCCCGGGCCCGTCACCTAAACATCCGAGCTTTCCACGGACAGCAGCAGACCATGACCGTGCCCGTTCCCCGCTCGGGGATTCTCGATATCAAGCCCTATGTGCCCGGTAAGAACGGGACAAGCGACGGCGGCGACCGACCGGTCATCAAGCTGTCGTCGAACGAGTCGGCGCTCGGGCCCAGCTCGCTCGCCGTCGCGGCGGCCAAGGCAGCGACCGAGACGGTCGTGCGCTATCCCGACGGCAGTGCCAGCGACCTGCGCGAGGCGATCGGACGGCGCTGGGGCATCGATCCCGCGCGCATTGTCTGCGGCAACGGTTCGGACGAGCTTCTGGAGATGCTGCCCTCGCTCTACTGCGGAGAGGGCGATGAGGTGCTCTACAGCCAGTACGGTTTCGCGATCTATCCCATCGCCACCAGAGCGGCAGGCGCCACACCGGTGACCGCCCCCGAGGCTGCCTACCGGACGGACGTCGATGCCCTGCTTGCGGCCGTGACGGGGCGGACCAAGCTGGTCTTCGTCGCCAACCCGAACAACCCGACCGGCAGCTACATCCCGACCTCGGAGATCGCGCGCCTGCGCGCGGGCCTGCCCAAGCACGTCCTGCTGGTGATCGATTCCGCCTATGCCGAGTTCGTCAGCCGGGACGACTACAGCGCCGGGGCGGAGCTGGTCCACGACTGTAACAACACGGTCATGACGCGGACCTTCTCGAAGATCTATTCGCTCGCGGGTCTGCGGGTGGGCTGGCTCTACGGCCCCGAAGGCGTGGTCGACGCGATCAACCGGGTGCGCGGTCCTTTCAACGTCAACAGCATCGCACTCGCGGCGGCCGGTGCAGCCATTGAGGACGACGACCATGTCGCCCGCGCACGCGAGCACAACGAACACTGGCTACCGCGCCTGACCCAGTCCCTGCGCAGCATGGGGCTCACCGTGCACGACAGCGTGGTGAACTTCCTTCTGGTGCGGTTCCCGGGTGGCGCGGAGCAGGCGAAGGCGGCCGAGCGCTTCCTCATCGAGAACCGCATCTTCGTGCGCAATCTCGAGGCCTACGGCATTCTGGACGGTCTGCGCATCAACATCGGACTCGGTCACGAGATGGATGCGCTGACCGAATGCCTGGCGCGGTTCATGGGGCGGCCATGAGCACAGACCGTCCCTTCGGCACGATCGCCTTCATCGGCATCGGCCTCATCGGCTCCTCGCTGGCGCGTGTGATCAAGCGCGACAACCTTGCCGAACGCGTCGTCGCCTGCGCCCGCCGTGATGAGACACTCAAGACCGTGATGGATCTCGGGATCGCCGATCACGTTACCAAGGATCCGGCAGAAACCGCCGACGGCGCCGATATCACGTTGATCTGCACGCCGATCGGCACCAACGGCGCCATCGCTCAGGCTATCGCACCCGTGCTCAAGCCCGGCCAGATCGTGACGGACGTCGGCTCGGTCAAGCAGGCTGTGATCAATGCCGTTGTTCCGCACATGCCCGAAGGCGTCCATTTCGTGCCGGCCCATCCGCTGGCTGGTACCGAGAAGAACGGTCCCGAGAACGGATTCGACACGCTGTTCGAGGACCGCTGGACCGTCCTGACGCCGCCCGAGGGCACCGATGAGACGGCGATTGCCCGGGTGACCAAGCTCTGGGAAGCGGCCGGTTCGACCGTCGATGTACTCGATCCCGCGCACCACGACTGGATCCTCGCGATCACATCGCACTTGCCCACGCTGATCGCCTTCAACATCGTCGGCACGGTCGACGAACTCGAGAGCAGCACTCGGCAGGAGGTCATCAAGTATTCGGCCACCGGCTTCCGCGACATGACGCGGCTGGCCGCGCAGGACCCGATCATGTGGCGCGACGTCTACCTCAACAACCGCGAAGCCGTGCTGGAGATGCTGCAGCGCTTCAGCGAGGACCTGACCCGCCTGCAACGGGCCATTCGCTGGGGCGAGGGTGAGGTGCTGGAGGATCTCTTCCGCCGCAGCCGCGACGTCCGCAGCGGCGTCATCGACGCCGGTCAGGCCTAGAACCCAGCTTCTGCGGGCAGCACCGGGGCAACCGGCATCACCGGGATCGGTCCCACGGACAACAGGCCGTGCTGGATCGAGACATCGACGGCCAGCTGCATGCGGCCGTCCGCCTGGCGTACGGCCATGAAGTCGAGCGCTGCGCCGGCGACGGTCGCTTGGCCGCGATCGAGACCACCGCCTTTTCCCATGGCATCGAGCAGATCTCTGTAGCCGATGATCTCCGTGCGAAAGGCACCGATCGGCCGCAGTTCGCCGTCGAGTGCCAGAGTGCCGGCGGCCGTGACATCCAGCGGTGGCCAATCGACGGCGAACGCGGTGACGTCGACGGTGCCACCCGCAACGCGCCACGCTTCCAGACGCTGGGCCAGCGATCCGCTTCCCATCAGGGCGCCGTTCCAGCGCAACGAAGTTTCGACCCTGGGCACCACGGCGTCGAACGGCGGCACAACCTGGCCCGCGAGACCGAGGTTGTGGATCACGACCCCGGCTTCGAAAGCACTGCTGTCGTCGAGCGCGGTGACGGAGATATCGAGCTGGTCGGCGGTGACCGGCGGCCGGCCGTCTTCGTAGTGCACGACCACGCGCCGGAAGAGGCCCGCGAGACCGTCCGCCTGCCCGTCGTCCATCGTGACCGTTGCGGTGCCCGAGGCCATGCTGACACCGATGCTGCGGACCAGGACGCCGTCGTCGATCAGCACCGTCTGCTCTGGCGGCAGATCGAAATCGAGCGAGGCGAAGGTCCAGGGCTTGAAGCTGGCGACCAGCCAGGGTCCGCGCCAAACGGCCGCACCCGCGCTGCCCTGCCAGGTCACGGTGGGGTCGGTGATGCGGATGTCGAGCGAGAAAGGGAACCCCGAGACCTCGCTCTCGCCAAAGGACCCGTGCCAGGACTTGCCCGGCTGCGGTGCCGCCCAGTAGGCGACCCATTCTCCCGAGCGCGAGGCCATGACGTGCCAGTAAGCCGAGTAGGCGACGACGAGCACGAAGACGGCGATAGCGGCAATCAGGATGCGGCGCATGACCGAGGTTATAGCCCTCCAATCGGGGCGCGGAAATGGCGTTCAGCACCATTGAATCGCTTGGCGCGGGTGCGTACATCACGGAGCCATGAAGGCCGTCGGTCCGCCCTCCCCCATCCTGCACACCGAAGCCAATGGAGACATCTGGGTCTTCGGCTACGGTTCACTCATGTGGAAGCCCGGCTTCGCGGTGCTGAAGCGCCGTTCCGCCTGCATCCACGGCTTTCACCGCGCCTTCTGCGTCTATTCCCACTGGCACAGGGGATCGCCCGAAGAGCCGGGTCTTGTGCTGGGCCTGCATCCCGGTGGCTCGTGCCGGGGGGCGGCCTATCGGATCGCCGCCGGCAAGGCCCGCGCCGTGGTCGACTATCTCGACGCTCGCGAGCGGGTGACCGATATCTACAGCCCTCATTGGGTGACAGCCCGGACCGAGGACAGCGAGGTCACCGCCATAACCTACGTTCCGGGACCGAAGGGACACATACAGTTCGCCGGCAAGCTCCCTCCCGAGACCGCCGCCCAACTGCTGGCCCACGGCAAGGGCAATTCGGGTGAAGGCTGGGAGTACCTCGAAAACACCGTCGCCCATCTGCTCGATGAAGGCATCCACGATTCGCATCTCCTGGAGCTGCGTGATCGGGTGCGCGCGATCAGAGGGGGCGCCTAGCCTGCGGCGGTGGGAGTATCGTCGAGCGAACGGAAGACCTGCCAGCCCCGCTGCGCGAACGTGGCAATCTCGCGATCGGCGATGGGCCACCAATGCGGAGCAAGGCATCGCAGCATTCTGCAAGCGCCAACGAGACCGGCATTCATGAGGGCGTCAAACTTGTCCGTGCCCGCCGCCGCGATCATGGGCAACGTCATGTTCACACCGATCACGGGCATATGACCTTTGCTCCAGACGGCAAGCGCCGCGCTGTTCATGGCGTCGGGATTGCGTTGACGTCGGGAAGAGTCCGCACTGCCGGAAGTGTAGGGACCGGCAATCATGATCCACATCGGTCGGGTGGTCAGACGCCCCCCGCCTTAGATTCCGCGATGGCCTCGTGGTGGCGGATGACCTCGGCGATGACGAAGGCGAGAAATTTCTCCGCGAACTCGGGCTCCAGGCCCGCATCGGCGGCAAGCTTGCGTATGCGCTCGACCTGGCGCGCCTCACGTCCGGGGTCCGACGGCGGCAGGGTCTGCTCGGCCTTCAAGTGCCCGACCTCACGAGTCAGTTTGAAGCGCTCGGCGAGCAGATGAATGATCGCCGCATCGAGATTGTCGATGCTGGCTCGCAGGCGGAGCAGCTCCTCGGGCGGCTCGATACCGGTGTTGTCGTTGTTGGCCATGGCGACCTCGTTTCCAGCGCTGAAAGGCGTTTACCCGATCACGCGCACTTGGAGAAGCCGCAGGATGTGCGGAGGTTGCAGCCCTCCTGGTGGATCAGGCTGGGCTGACCACAGCGCGGGCAATTGTCCGGCGCGCGGCCCCCGGCGCGGGCAAAGACCTCGACGTTCTTGCCTCTGCGCCTCCAGAAAGCCAATCGACACCATATGCTCTTCCAGCACCTCGCCGATGGCCGCAAGCAGGGATGGCACGTACTGGCCGCCCATCCACTGGCCGCCGCGCGGGTCGAATACGGCCTTCAGTTGCTCGACCACGAAGCTCACGTCCCCGCCTCGCCGAAACACGGCGCTGATCATGCGCGTGAGGCCGACGCTGGCCGTCGTGCACGGTCAGGTAAATCGCGTGAGCGCTCTCGAGCCAGCGTAGCTTGTTATGTCTGGCCGGGCAAGGCTTCTGGCCTGTCGATTGGCGCTGCCGTGTCGGCGGGCTTCGCGGGCTCGACCGACAGCACCGATCCGGTCACGTCGTTCAGGCGGTACGTTGTGCAGCCTATGTTCCAGGCCTGCATGTGCACGTCCTTGAACGCCTCGAAGTTGATGTTCTCAGGCACGTTGATTGTCTTCGATATGGCGCTGTCGCTGTCCGGCTGCGCGGCTGCCTGCATCCGAACGTGATCGGCAGGTTGCAGCGTTTGCGCGGTGACGAAATAGTCGGTGGAGCGGCGCATGGTGGCCATCATCGCGCCGCGCCGGTGGCCGGCACTCATGACCGTGCGGCACATGCTGTCCCACACGTCCATGAAGGTCAGGGGGCCGGAGGCGTCAGCACCGACGCCCCGGGCCGGGGCACCCTTGGGGCGGAGCGTCGAGAAGTCATAACCGATACCACCGCCCGCCTGCATGGTGAGGGCGGCTTCCTTCAGGTGCTCGAAGATGCCGCTCATGTCATCGGGGATCGTGCCCATGACGAAGCAGTTGAAGAGCGTGACGTTCCGTCCGGTCCCCGCGCCTGCGAGGATGCGGCCTGCGGGGATGAATTTGTGGCCCGACATGGCCTCGAAGAACGCCGCCTCCTGCTCAGGGCAGACGCTCTCATCCTCCACGGAGGCCAGGGAAAGCGGCAATACGCTACTGGCTCGCCTCGACATCACCATCCACAGGTGCCCTATCGGCGTCCTTCAGGCGATACTTCATATCCCAGATTTGAAGCGCAACCGGAGAAGGCGACTCGGTCATGGTGGTCGTCCAATGGTCCTGCATTCGGGAAAGGATCATGTTACCGCAACGGACCTGGAGACGAAAGCGCCTGTTCCCATTTTGTTTCGCAAGGACAGGTGGTAGGCAGCCGGGAAATCCCCGTAATTCAGGCTTTCCCGGCCTCTTCCAGCAACGCTGTGGACGCCGTTTCGATGCGTTGCGACAGCGCATCCATGAACGCCTTGCGGTTCATGCCCGGCGGGATCGGCTCCAGCAACGCGATCACCGCGGTGCCGGGCCGCTTGCGCAGACCGCGCCGCTGCCAGAAGACGCCGGTGTTGACCGCGACCGGAACCACAGGCAGCCCGAGGTCGCTATAGAGCGCGGCCACACCGGGGTGATAGCGGCGCTGCTCGCCCGGCGACGTGCGGGTACCTTCCGGGAAGATCACCACGGAGTGACCCTGCGCGACGGCGGCTTGTGCCCGTTTCAGCATGTCCTTCAGGGCCGAGGCGCCGGCCGAACGGTCGACGGTGATCGGCCCCATCGCCGCGATGTACCAGCCGACGATCGGGATCAGCACAAGCTCGCACTTTAGCACGAACCGCGCCATCGGAAGGCACGAACAGAGCGCATAGGTCTCCAGCGAGGACTGGTGCTTTACCGCAAGGATGACCGGCTTGTCAGGCAGGGTATCGAGACCGCGCAGTTCGTGATCAAGGCCCGTCGTCGCCCGGAGCAGGCGGAGCTGGAAGCCCGCGAACCAGCGGGTCAGATCACCGGCCCGGTCACGCGCCACAAGCAGGAGGGGCAACCCGGGAATACTGATCACCAGGAGCGCGGTGATGGACGCGACCAGGAACAACAGGGAGCGCAGCAGGATCATGGCGGCGGCCAGATCAGACTGACGAGGTACTTCGTGTACTCGTCGGCCAGCAGGGCGAAAGTGCGGGGGTGGCTCCACCACGAATCGATCCGGACCGAATCCGGAAAGACGGGGTGGGGCACGATCTCGATCTCCGGCATGGCACGCCGAAACAGGTTCAGGCTGCGCGGCATGTGGTAGTTGGCCGTGACGAGCCGCATCGACGTGCGGTCGCCCGAGGCTATCCAGATCGCCGTCTCGCGCGCATTGCCGATCGTGTGGCGGGCATCGTGGCCGAGGTCGATGCAGCAAGCCAGCGTCGTCCGCGCCTGGTCGTTGACGTCGAGGATCGTCGCCACATCGACCCTGGAGTAGACGCCAGAGACGAACAGACGCTCTGCAAGATCGGCTTCGAGCAGAGCCAGGCCGACCGGCAGACGTTCGCTGCCGCCGGTCAGGACAACGATGGCGTCGGTCCGCGTCGTTTCATCCTCAACCGCCTCGGGAATGCGGTCGACGAACCACAGGAACCCGGCCGCCCAGGCCAGGAACAACAGGCCGAGCAGCCCGCCGAGCCGGCGAATCGTCGAGCGTTTGCGCCGCTTCATGGCATGCGCGCCAGCGTGGCGAGGACCGTGATGCGGGCGGTCAGCATGGCGATGACGGCCGCCACCAGCGGCAGAATCAGAAGCGGAATCCAGTCATCGGCACCGAACGCGACCTGAGGCAGGAGCGGCGCTTCGAGCCGCGCCGCCAGCGAACTCACGATGGTCAGACAGATGGCCGCCAGCCCGAGGCCGGGGACCCCGCCCAGCAGGGCTAGGACAAAGGCCTGGTTCTGGAACAGGCTCGCGACGTAGCGGTCGCGCGCGCCGACCTGGTGCAGGACCGCGATCGTGTCCTTGTGCACCGCAAGGCCGGTTCGCGTCATGAAGATCACGGTCGCGATGGATGCCAGGCCGATCAGGATAAGGATCACACCGGCAATGAGCTGCAGCGATCCTGCGGTCGTACGGACCGGCTCGAGCCAGCGCCGGCCATCGTCGACCCGGACGCCAGGCACGATCTCGTACAGCAGGCGTTCGGTCGCCACGGGATCGAGCGCGCCGGGCGTGACGATTTCCACATCCAGCAGGCGCGGCAGCGGCAACACCGAAAGGTCGAGATCGTCGCCGACCCAGGGCGCAAGCAACGCGTTCATCTGTGCGTCGTCGACCGGTGCGACGGAGACGACCCCGGAAAGGCCCGACAGGCGCATGATCACCGCATCGACCGCTTCATCGTGATTGCGGGCGGCGGGTATCTCCACGGTCAACCGCACGCTGTGACTCAGGCGCCAGTGCTCAATGGCACTGTCGAGCACCAGGGCGACCGCCAGCACGAGCGCCGAGAGGAACACCATGGTGCCGATGATCCAGGGCACGAACCGCGCCGAGGAATCGGATGCCAGCGGGACATCGTTCGATCCACTCCAGAACCTCACGACGACGCCACCGGCCAGAGCCGTCCTTCTTCCAGTCGCAGAACAGAATGGGGAAAGCGCTGGGGCAGGCTGGTGTCGTGGGTGGCGATCATCAGCGTCGTGCCCTGACGGTTGAGCTCCTCGAAGAGCCGCATCAGACGTTCCGCCATCGCTTCGTCGAGGTTGCCGGTGGGTTCGTCGGCGAGCAACAGATCGGGCTGGCCTATCACCGCACGCGCGACTGCAACCCGCTGCTTTTCGCCACCCGACATGAAGGGCGGCTGGGCGTCGACCTTGTCGCCGAGACCGACCCAGTTGAGCAATTCCAGCACGTGGGAACGAATCCGGCCGGGCCCCGCCCCGGCCACGCGCAACGGCAGGGCCACATTGTCGAAGGCGGTGAGGTGGTCGAGCAGGTGGTAGTCTTGGAAGACGACACCGATCTTGCGCCGCAAACCGGGAAAGCGGCTGCGCGGCGCGCTGACGATGTCCTCACCGAACATGGTCACCAACCCGCGCGTCGGTCGCCGTGCGAGATAGAGCAGGCTCAGAAGCGATGACTTGCCGGCACCGCTCTGCCCGACCAGGAAATGATACGACCCCGACTCAAGCAACAGCCCGACGTCCTTCAGGACCTCCGGTCCGCTGCCATAGCGAAGTCCGACGTTTTCGAAGCGAATCACGCCTGCCGATCCCGTTCCAGCGCAGTCTGACGGGCAGGTCCGGCCTCCCTCGCCACGTTCACCGTCCCCGCCTGTTGAACATAACAGCTAGGGCGCGTGACGCCACGCGAAGGGGCATGAATCTCGATTGTCCGTCCTGTGGAACCACATTCTGGCTGCCCGAGGGCGTATTGGGGGAGTATTGGGGGATAAGGGGCGCAAGCTGCGTTGCGCCATGTGCAAGTACGTCTGGTTCCAGGAACCGCTTGATAAACCCCTTGAGGCCTATCCCATGCCGTAGGCACCCGCGCCGGAAGAGCCTGAACCGCAATCGGGTGGAAGCTGGGGTCTCAAGATCTTCCTGCTGCTTGTCATCGGCAGCATCCTCTTTGCCGGGTTCGAGTGGCGAACGGCGGTCATGAAAATGGCGACATGGATGATCCCGGTCTACGAGACAGCGGGCCTCGTGGGCCACGGACTTCGGCCAGACTCGACTATCGGGATGTCGCCTTCTCGGTCGAGCAGCAGAACGGCCATACGTTGTTCATCGTCAGCGGACAGGTGGTCAACATCAGCGATGAGATCGTTCGGATGCCGTCGCTACGCGCCGAGATCCTCGATCCCGCGTATCGCACCCTTCGAGACTGGAGTTTTTGGCCAACGCGATCGTGCTTGGCCCCGGTGACTGGACGCTGTTTCGGAACAGCTACCCGAACCCGCCCCTTTCGCACGATACGACCAACCTGTTCCTCACCTTCGAGGATCAGCGGTAGCGAGAAGGACGCGTCAGCGCGGGTCCAGAGAACGCTGCATGATGACACTGTCGAGCCAGCGTTCGTGCTTGAATCCGACATTCCGCAGGGTGCCGACCATCACGAAACCGAGCGCGGCGTGAAGCGCGATCGAAGCCTGATTGCCGGAATCGCCGATGATGGCCACCATCTCGTGCCGCCCGGCGGCTTCGCAGCGCTCGATCAGGGCCGCGAGCAAAAGCCGGCCTGCACCCCGGCCCTGAAACCGCCCGTCGACGTAGACCGAGTTCTCCACCGTGTGGCGGTAGGCGGGCCGGGTCCGGTAGGGGCCGGCATAGGCGTAGCCGGCGATCTTGCCGTCCGCTTCGGCAACCAGATACGGCAGGCCCGCGGCAAGGATGGCCTCGCGCCGCCCCGCCATTTCGGACTTTGTCGGCGGCTCGACCTCGAACGAGGCCAGGCCGTGCAGCACGCTGTGGGCGTAAATTGTCGTGATCGCCGGAACGTCATCCGGCGTGGAATCCCTGACCAACATCGGCACCTTGCCCGGTTCAGAAGCGGCGCAGAAGCCTTTGCAGATACTCCTGTTCGTCAAGCGGACGGTGCTGTTCGCCGGCACGCTTGTAGAGCTCGTCGAGGATCTCCCGCGCCTTGATGATCGCACCGCGATCAGGCAGCGAGAAATCGGTGTTATCGACCTCGCCCTGACCACCGAGCTGGCGACCGATGGGATCACGCGGCGCCGAGAAGTAGTTCTGCCCGGCCGTCGCATCCTCGCCGGCCTGCTCCAGCATCTCCTGCATCACCGAATCGGCGCCGGCGCGAAGATACTCGATCGCCTCGGTCTGGTGGTCGACCGCCTGGCTCGGACGATCCGCATCGAGCTGACGCACGGCCCGTCCCATCGAACGGTCGGCGCGGGAGAACGCGCGCACGGTGCCGAAGCCGAACTCCTCCATGCGATCCATCAGGGTCTGCAGGACGCCCTGGATTTCACCTTGGCTGAGCGCCTGTTTGGCCGTTTCGAATGCGCCGGTGTCGTTCTCGCGCAGCATCTCGAACGTCTCGTCGAGCAATTCCTGCTGGTTGGCCATGAGCTGACGGATCGTGTGGATCACTTCGGCCGCCTCGGCGCTGACGCTACCGGTCAGGTCTGAGAGGTTGCCGACCGAGATGTTCTCCATGATCTCCTGCAGACGTGTCAGCAGGGTCTGGGCCTGGTCCGTCGAACCCGTACGGACCAGTTCTCGAATCTGTTCGACGAGACTGGTCAACTCGCGGCTGCCGACCGCCTTGAGCGCATCGGTCGGGTCGAAGAGGTCGCCCGGATCGGTGCGCAGCCGGTTGGAGAGCGCGCGCATGTAGTCGTCCATCGCGACCCGCAGCTCCTCAAGCAGGCGTTCGATCTCCTCCTCGGAGGCACCGTCCGACAGAGCCTGCAGCAACTCGTCCTGCAGTTCCCGGACGCGCTGTTCAGCAAAGGCGAGTGGGCCTTCCTCAATGGCGAGCGCGGTATCCCACATCAGCTCGACGACGTCGGTCCGCGCCCGCTCGGGATCATGGGAGTAGAACAGCCGCTTGGCACCGCTCACCAGCGCCAGATGAACGCCGGCATCATCAAGATAGGCCGAGGGATCGAGCGTGAGCGCCTCAAGCATGACAGCCGTCATTTCGGCCATGTCAGGGGTCTGGACGAGCAGCTTGCGCTGATCGTTCAGATGGCGCGCCACCGGATGCATGAAGTAGCGCTCCGGCATCTTGAAGAAATACTCCTGGCTCACGGTCTCCTGGCCGATTACGTCCGTCGCCATCAGGACGAGACTGACGTCCATGCCGGCCCAAGGGTGTGCCATGAAGTTGTAGAAGGCCGGCGCCCTGACCTCACGCACGCCGCTCTGCGCAAGCGGGAAGCTGATGTCGAGCGACTCGCCCGAGGTATCGCCGGTCCGCTTGATCGAGCCGGTGATCGTGGCGATGCCGTAGTCATCCTGCGCCAGCACATCGAGCCGCAGGCTGGTCCTGAGCGTCTCTGTGGGATCGTCGGTCAGCGTGATGATGGGTTCGTTGTCGCCGATGACATCGATCGGCCACCCGGCGATCTCGCGGCTGGACTGCACGACGGCGAAATGGTCACCGGCCTTGAAGGTGTGCACGATCTGGTAGCTGCCCGGACCGGCAGGCTCGAAGGCGATGGCGTCCTCGTCGACCACCAGAACCGGTGGCTCGGTACCGCCGCGGACCTGCGCCACAAGCTCGCTGCCAGCCGGGATCGCAATCGGCGTGCCGTCAGTATTCTCGCGCAGGGCATCAAGCCAGAGCGGCGGAATGCCGGTGTAGGCCGGGGGCGTGATCCAGAGCGTTAGCTTACCGGTCTCGCCTTCGACGGCGGCGACAGAGAAATCGGGGGCCAGGATCGCCGCGAAGCTCTCGCGTGCCACGGACCAGCCGACAACGAGACCGGCGGCGAGGATCAGGACCGCGATACTGCGCAGCGCCAGCCGGTCGTGGTGCGAAACGTCCGACAGCGGCCGCCCGACACGAACCGCACGAATGCGCTCGACCATGCGCTTGCGATGCGCCTCGAAGAGCGCCTGGCTACCACTGTCCATGCGGTCGCCCGCGAAATCATCGTCGATTGCGAGCAGGGGACGATGATCAAAGCCGCTCTTGAGTTCCAGACGGCGCTGGGCGGCCGCTTCGTCGGGCCATGAGAGCCCGCGAAGATCGCGCCACAAGATGACCGGGATCGCAATTGCAAAGGCCACCAGCAGCACCACGTGCAGGACACCGGGCAGCCAGGTCCAGAGGCCCAGCAGCGTAAGGCCGACAAAAAAACCGATAAGGGAGACGCCGCGCCACAGGCGCGTCAACATGTCTTCCCAGAAGATCGCCATACGGGCGAGGGAGATGCGCCGCTCAATGGCGGCAGGCCGCTTGTTCTGTCCCGGCTCGGGTAAGGCCATGCTTCGGGCTCCCAGGCTCCGGCACCTGTACCGAAACCTCATGCGGCGTCGGCGGCTGAGCTCCAGGTTGGAAGACTCTCCAGCGCCATCGCTTCACCGTGGCTGGGCCTGCGGCGGATGACGGCGTGTTGCGAACCTCGCACCAGCACCTCGGGCACCAGCAGCCTGCCATTGTAGCCCGACGACATCACCGCGCCATAGGCACCGGCATGACCGATGGTCACAAGATCGCCAGCCGCCAGATCGGGCAGCGGAGCATCGATCGCCAGGATATCGCCGGATTCGCAGATCGGACCGGCCACCGTGGACGGATGAACCGACGACTCGTTGCTACAAACAACCGGCCAGACCGGATGATGGGCATCGTAGAGGGTCGGGCGGATCAGATCGTTCATGGCGGCATCGACGATCACGATTCGCCGATCACCGGCCTGCTTGACGGTGTTCACGGCGCAGACGAGCACGCCCGCGCCTGCCACCAGCCAGCGGCCCGGCTCGATGGTGAGTGCGGCACCCGAGCGGCGGCCGATATCGGCCAGCAGGTCGCCGTAGGACTCCACGGGCAGTTCCTGTTCGTTGTCGTGATAGGCGATACCCAAGCCACCGCCGAGATCGAGACGGCTGACCTCGCGTCCCTCGGCGAGTAACCGGTTCATGAGGTCGATCAACCGTTCGTAAGCCGCGGCGAAAGCGCTGACATCCTTGATCTGGGAGCCGATGTGAACTGCCAGGCCGACCGGCTCGACATGCGAAGACTCAGCAGCGGCGTGGTAGAGTTGCTCGACCTCATCGGGCGCGAGGCCGAACTTGTCGGTTTTGCGCCCGGTACTGATCTTCTCGTGCCCGCCGGCGGAGACGTCGGGATTGACCCGGAAGGCAACCCGGACGTTCCTGCCCATTTCCGAAGAGATCGCGGCGATACGGCCAAGTTCGGCTTCGCTCTCGATATTGATCTGGTGCAGGCCCGCCTTGATCGCGAAGGCGAGTTCGGCAGGTGACTTACCGACACCGGAAAAGACGATGCGATCGGCCGGCACACCGGCGGCGAGCGCGCGGCGAATCTCGCCTTCGGAGACCACGTCGGCGCCGGCACCGAGCGCACGGAAGAGTGCGATCACGGCGAGATTGCTGTTGGCCTTCACGGCATAGGCGATCTCGGTGCCGCTTGCGGCGATGGCATCGGCGAGCCGGTTGTAGCGCGCCTCGAGCGCCGCTGCGCTGTAGCAATAGAAGGGCGTGCCGACCTCGTGCGCAAGGTCGGTCAGGCAGACACTCTCACAATGGAGCCGTCCGTTCTCATTATCGAAGGCGCTCAATAGTTTCGCCCCTCGTCCTCGTCGTCATCCTGCGACGGCGACTCAAGCGGGCCCTTGCGTCCGCAGGCCGCCATGGTGGCCGCCAGCGCCATCATCAGGACCACGCGGCGTGTCATCCCAGATACCTCCTGCGCGCCTCGGCGGCCGCCTCGGCGACTCGATCCGGTGCGGTCCCGCCGAAACTCGTGCGACTGGACACCGAGGCCTCCACGGCCAGCACATCATAGACGCCGGCGTGCATGCGCGGCTCAACCGCCTGCATGGCCTGGAGCGACAGATCAGCGAGATCGCAACCCGCATCCTCTGCCGCCTTCACAAGGCTACCGGAGACATGATGGGCTTCCCGAAACGGCAGGCCGAATTCGCGCACCAGCCAGTCGGCCAGATCGGTTGCTGTCAGGAAGCCCTTCGACGTCATGGCGCGCATGGCGGCGGCATCAACCGTGAGCCCCGCGATCATCGCGGTCGTGGCGGGGATTGCCAGCATCAGGGTTTCAGCGGCATCGAAGACCGGTTCCTTGTCCTCCTGCATGTCCTTTCCATAGGTCATCGGAAGACCCTTCAGCATGGTGAGCAGTGCGACCAGTGCACCGGTGACACGACCGGCCTTGCCGCGCACCAGTTCGGCGGCATCGGCATTGCGCTTCTGCGGCATGATCGACGAACCGGTGGTCAACCCGTCAGGCAGGCGCATCAGGCCATAGGCCGGACTGGTCCAGAGCACGAGTTCCTCGGCCAGACGCGAGAGATGGACCGCGGTGATGGAACCCGCGGAGAGGAACTCCAGGCAGAAATCGCGATCGGAGACGGCATCCATCGAGTTCGCGGCGGGGCGGTCGAAATCGAGCGCTTCAGCGGTCATCGCCCGGTCGATGGGGAAGGACGTTCCGGCCAGCGCAGCCGCACCCAGCGGCGATTCGTTCATGCGCGCGCGGCAATCGGCCAAGCGACCGCGATCCCGGCCGAGCATCTCGACATAGGCTAACAGGTGATGACCGAAGGTGACCGGCTGTGCGGGCTGAAGGTGTGTGAAGCCCGGCATCACCGTGCCGGCATGCTGTTCGGCCTGTCCGATGAGCGCTTCCTGGAGGTCGCGCAGACCGACCTCGACCGCATCCAATGTGTCGCGCAGCCAGAGACGCATGTCAGTCGCGACCTGGTCGTTGCGCGAACGCCCTGTGTGAAGCCTGCCGGCCGGCTCGCCGATCAAGGCCTTCAGGCGTGCCTCGACGTTCATGTGAACGTCCTCGAGCGCCGGATCGAAGGTGAAGCTGCCGGCCTCGATTTCACCCGCGATCCGGTCGAGTCCGTCCTGGATCGCCGCGTTGTCGGCGTCGCTGATGATGCCGCTCGCCGCGAGCATGGCGGCATGCGCCTTGGAGCCACGGATATCGTGCAGGGCCAGGCGATGGTCGAAGGTCACGGACGCGTTGATGCGTTCCATGATCTCCGATGGCCCCTCGACGAAACGCCCGCCCCACAGCGGGTTCGCAGCGGCCTTGCTGTCGTTCGATGACGTCATGGCGCGGGCCTTAGAGCAAAGCGTGCCCGGATGGAAGCCTTGACGCACCGCCAATCGGGGCTAGAGAGGCGGCGACTTTCCAATTGTCCGATCTTCCCGTGACCCAATCGGCCTCCACCATGCCCGCACCGGGTTTCGTCTTCGTCGCTGGCAGGATCTTCCTGCCGTTCGCGCTGGGCTACTTCCTGTCCTACCTCTACCGCACGGTGAACGCCGTTCTGGGACCGGTTCTGGGCGAAGAGCTGGGGATCGACGCGGCAGCGGTCGGCCTGCTGACCGGTGCCTACTTTTTCGCCTTTGCGGCGGTGCAGATCCCGCTCGGCATGGCGCTCGACAAGTTCGGCCCACGGCGGACCCAGGTTGTGCTGCTGGCCGTTGCAGCGATCGGCGCCTTCCTGTTCGGGCTGGGCGACGACACGCTCTCGCTCGCCATCGCGCGCGGCATCATCGGCGCCGGGGTCTCGGGCTGCCTGCTAGCCTCGTTCAAGATCTTCGCGCTCTGGATGCCCAAGCAGAAGCTGCCGCTGGTCAACGGTCTTCTGATGGCCTGCGGCGGAGCGGGTGTGATGGCGTCATCGTCACCGGTCCAGGCGGCGGTCGAGGCCATCGGCTGGCGCGGCATGTTCCAGCTGATCGCGGCGATCACCATGGCGGTGGCTTGCATCATCTTCTTCGTCGTACCCGAACGGCGCGCCGAGGGGGAGCCGAGGAACCTGCGGGAGCAGCTCAGCGGTCTCGGCTTCATCTTCCGCTCGCGCCTGTTCTGGTCAATCGCACCGCTGGTGATGACGGCCCAGGCCGCCTGGATGTCGACCCAGGCTCTGTGGTTCGGCCCCTGGCTGCGCGACATGGCGGGACTCTCGCCCCAGGCGGCCGCCGAGGTGCTCTTCATCGGCGGTGTCGGCATGGTTCTGGGTTATGCCTCGCTCGGCTGGCTGACCGAGCGGCTTAGCCGGATCGGCATCGGTGTCGGCATGGTGGCCGGCGTCGCGACGGCCGTGTTCATCGCGGTCCAGGTCCTGCTGGCGACGGGCACCCTTCTGCCCGCCTGGCTGCTGACGGCTGCCTTCGCGTACACGGGCGGGGCCCCGACGATCTTCTACGCTGGCCTGACCCAGAAGTTCCCGGTCGCCATGGCCGGGAGGGTCAACACGTCGCTGGCACTCTTTACCTTCACGCTGGCTGGACTCTTGCAGCTCGCCATGGGCGCGGTGCTCGATTTCTTCCCGGCCGACAGCGGCGGTTACACGTCCACCGGTTACCTTGTCGCGTTTGGCGGCTGGGCGCTGGTGCAGGCGGTGTGCTTCGTCTGGTTCCTGGCCCGGCGCAACGCCTGACCGCCGAAGAGTGTGTTCGAGACGTGTGACGGCCATCGCGTTCAGCCGACGACGGCCCGCGATCCCAGCCGCCCTTCCGGCTCGTGCGGAAGCTGATCTGCCACACCAGGTTTGTTCGCCTGAGATGTCCGGGGACAACCTGCCGGGTGCCTTCGTCTTCTTCAACAACGAGATCGCCATCATCAACCTGCTCGCGAGCCGGATATTAGAACATGCCATGGGGGACGATCTGACGCTGTCCCAGTTCGGTGTCCTCAACAACCTGATCAGGGTGCATCCCGAGTCGTCGCCTCTCCGGCTCATGGAAGGAAGGGGTTACGTAACCGTCCCACCCGATTCGAAGGGCAGACGGGGTAAGCTGGTTCGGATCACACCTGCGGGCCGCGAGGCGCACGATCGGGCCGTGGCGGCCGTCGCCCCTCCAATTGCGGACGTCTGGTCGGTGATCGGATCGGATGACCTGGGGAGCGTGCTCCCGTCCTTGCGCGCCGTTCGACGTCATCTCGACAAGGCGCGCTCCTGACCTGATATACGCGGTTGAGTCCATCAACTGACCGACGTCGCAGAGACGTCCGGTCCCATCGCTGACTCCGCATTCCTGATCGCTCTGCCGATCGGGGATGGTGCCCGTCGCCAGGCCCTTGAGATCGCCCGCGATCAGCTCTTGCGGGACCATGAGGTCGGCCATGGTCTTTTCCTGCTTGGCATCGTCGATCACGACACGGTCGGTCCGCGCGATGGTCTCGGCGTTCTTGCGCCCCAAGTGGTGCGCCTCTGTGGCCGAGAGGGCCGCCGTACGCACACCGGTGGTCCGGTCGCTGTCCATGATGCCGAGCGGCAGGCCGCTTTCGCTGTCGGGCACCGTGATCAGCGCACCGATGGTCTCCTGCCCCTTCTCGGGGTTGGCGGGGTTCTTGCCAAGCGACTTGACCGCCATCAACGGCGGCTCCGTCGCGGATGCCAGCATCGACATGTAGAGCCGGCTCTGGCCCGGCAGGATCTGCGCCTTGGGGGTGTTCCAGGCGGTTCCTGCATCGACCTGCCGCAGAAGATTCCCGATCGTCGCAACGATGTCGTGGGTCGTGATGCCGAGCGCCTGAACGTTCAGCCGGCGCAGATAGAGAAGCGATTCGTCGGTCATGGTCTACTCCGTCTGCGCCACAAGTCCGGCGGCCTCAATACCCAGAAGCGCCAGGGCTTCATCCTGATGACCCGCATCACCCGAAACGCCGAGCGCACCCAGCAAGAAATCGTCGCCGCCTGGATGATCGTCTCCGTCTGCTGGCGGGTTGGCTGTGTCATGCCGTCGATCCAATCGTGCGTGGATGAAACGGGCGAAACCGGCCAGATTGTCGCCGGTGGGTTGGTACGCAAACAGCGCTCTGTCGTCGTCTTCCCGACAATGCGGAGTGATGCGAAACTCTTTGTGCAAACGGTGGGATGATCCGGGTTTATCCGGGTTTTTCAGGGACGTGTTGATTGTTTCAGCACCGCGCCGGGGTTGGGATCAGAGTGTTGTTGTGGCGGTGTCAACGGGATATGCTCCGGTCCTCCGATATCTTCACGATGATCGTCGGATTGTCCTCGCGCAGCCCAGCGCCGTCCATCGGACGGAGATCGTTGGTGCGGATGATGCTGCGCAGGCTTTCGACATAACCCTCGCCGCGTTCGGAATAGGACGAGAGACCGGCGGCGAGGTTGGTGCCCGACGGCAGGTCACCACTTTCGCGTGCCTTGCTGCGAAGGTCGCGCAGGGCGCTGTAGGCGTTGTGGCTGTTGACGTTCAGAAGATAGGCCTCGACGGAATCGAGCGGCGTGTCGAAGGCGGCGATCTTGTAGTCGCCCAGGCTGCTGCGCTGCTCGCCGGGCGTGATGCCGTCACGACCCCAGGTCCATTGGCCGAAGAGTGCATTGCCCTCTGTCGCAAAGCGCGACGTGCCCCACCCGCTCTCCTCCGCCCCCTGGGCCAGGATGAGCGAGAGCGGCAGGGCGTCGACCCGGTCGACAAGCGCATCGAGCACATCGTCGGTGACGGGCGCATCGGTGTCGTCGGACACGCGGTAGCGCACGGCAAGGTCGGCGAGCCAGCTTTGCTCATCGCTGCTCAGCCGGGCCAGGTTCCTGAGTTCGAGCAGTCGTTCGCGGTCCTTGAGGATATGTTCGTTGGCGACCAGGCCCAGCGGGGCCATGAACATAAGGAAGACGGATTTCTTCTGGTCGACCGTGATGGAGTCGGCCAGCGCCGCCCCCAGGGAGGGCGATATCTCCGAGAGCAGGAGACGGGGCACGCCCGGCTTCGGCGCAGACCAGTTGTCGCGGCTGTAGTCGAGGCGTTTGAAGAGAGCGGTGACATCCTTGATCGAGCCGACCGAAACGACCATACGATCGTCGACCACGATCCGCGACACGATCAACGCCGAGGCGGAGCAGACAACGAGCAGTGCCGCGAGAACGAGAACCCGGCTGTTGCGGGCGACGGCCAGGGCGGGCCTAGCGGGTCGGGACGGGCTCGTCGCCGGCGTAATCATAGAAGCCCTTACCGGACTTGCGACCAAGCCAGCCCGCCTCGACGTACTTGGCGAGCAACGGACACGGCCGGTACTTCGTGTCGGCCAGACCGTCGTAGAGCACCTGCATCACCGAATAGCAGACATCGAGTCCGATGAAATCGGCCAGCTCAAGCGGGCCCATCGGGTGGTTCGCACCGAGCTTCATCGCCGTATCGATCGATTCGACCGTGCCCACGCCCTCGTAGAGGGCATAGACCGCCTCGTTGATCATCGGCAGCAGGATGCGGTTCACGATGAAGGCGGGGAAGTCCTCGGCGTTCGCCGGCACCTTCTCGAGCGTCAGCGTCAGCTCGCGGATCGTGTCGAAGGTCTCGGCATCGGTCGCCAGACCGCGGATCAGCTCGACCAGCTTCATGACCGGCACCGGGTTCATGAAGTGCATGCCCATGAACTTCCCGGGCCGGTCGGTCGCGGCAGCGAGCCTGGTGATCGGGATCGAGGAGGTGTTCGAGCAAATGATCGCGTCGGCTTTCAGCGTCTCCGTGAGCCTGGCGAAGATATCCTTCTTGACCGCCTCGTTCTCCGTGGCAGCCTCGATCACGCAGTCGCAATCCCTGAGGTCGTGATAGCCGTCGACGACCGAAATGCGGGAGAGGCCCGCCGTCATGTCCTCGTCCGAGATGCGGCCGCGGCGCACCTGGCGTTCCATGTTGCCGCCGATCACCTCGAGCGCGGCGTCGGCACAGGCCCGGTTCACATCGACAAGAGACACGTCATAACCGGCCAGCGCGCAGACATGGGCAATGCCCGATCCCATCGCGCCCGCACCGATCACGCCAATGCTCTTGATCTCCATGAGGAACACTTCCCTTCAAAGACTTGCAGCGGAGGTTTGGACTTGCGGCGGAGGCCTGGGCACCCGCTGCCTGTCCTGATCAGCGGGCCTGAATGCCCTGGTTCTGCAACTCGGTCTTCAACTCCGGCACAGCCGCGAAAAGGTCGGCCACGAGGCCGAAGTCGGCGACCTGGAAGATCGGCGCCTCTTCATCCTTGTTGATGCAGGCGATGACCTTGCTGTCCTTCATGCCCGCCAGATGCTGAATCGCGCCGGAGATACCGACGGCGATGTAGAGCTCGGGCGCGACGACCTTGCCGGTCTGGCCGACCTGGTAGTCGTTCGGCACGTAGCCGGCATCAACCGCCGCACGCGACGCACCGACGGCGGCGCCGAGGATATCGGCGACCTCCTCGAGCATGGCGAAGTTCTCGCCCGATTGCATGCCACGACCACCGGAGATCACGACGCGCGCCGTGGTCAGCTCCGGACGCTCGTTTTCACTGAGTGCGGCACCTTCGAAGCTCGAAAGGCCGGCATCGGCAGCACCCGAGACGGCTTCGACGGCGGCGGATCCGCCCTCGGCCTCGGCCGGCTCGAACGCCGTGGTGCGCACGGTGACGATCTTCGTCTCGTCGGTCGACTGCACGGTCGCCATCGCGTTGCCGGCGTAGATCGGACGCACGAAGGTGTCGGCCGAGACGACCTCGGTGATGTCGGAGACCTGCTGGGTATCGATCAGGGCGGCGGCACGCGGCATGACGTTCTTGCCGGTGGTGGTCGCCGCGGCGACGATGTGGCTGTAGCCCGAGGCCATGCCCGCGATCAGCGGCGCAACATTCTCGGCAAGCTGGGCACCCAGCGCGGTATCGTCGGCCACAAGGACCTTCGAGACGCCCTGGATCCTGGCCGCGGCCTCACCGACGGCACCGCAGCCGGAACCGGCCACGAGCACGGTGACATCGCCACCCATCCGGTTCGCGGCCGTGACCGCATTCAGCGTCGCCGAGGAGAGCTCGCTGTTGTCATGATCGGCATAAACGAGGATCGCCATCGTCAGATTACTCCGGAATCGGTGTGAAGCTTGTCGATGAGTTCGGCGACCGAACCCACCTTGATGCCACCCTGACGCTTCGGTGGCTCTTCCACCTTCAGCGTGTTGAGGCGCGGGGTCGTGTCGACGCCAAGCTCGTCCGGCGTCTTCCTGGCGATCTCCTTCTTGCGCGCCTTCATGATGTTCGGCAGCGACGCATAGCGCGGCTCGTTCAGGCGCAGGTCGACCGTCAGGATCGCCGGCATCCTGAGCGCCACGGTCTCGAGACCGCCGTCGACCTCGCGGGTCACTTTGATGCTGTCGCCGCCGGCCTCGATCCTGGAAACGAAGGTGCCTTGGGACCAGCCCAGCAGGCCCGACAGCATCTGGCCGGTCTGGTTGGCGTCATCGTCGATCGCCTGCTTGCCCAGGATGACGATATCGGGGGTCTCTTCAGCGACCACCCTGGCCAGCATTCTGGCGACCGCGAGCGGCTCCAGGTCGCCGTCGTGGACGACATGGATGGCGCGGTCCGCACCCATGGCCAGCGCGGTACGCAGAGTTTCCTGGCTCTGGTCCGGACCGAGAGAGATCGCAACGACTTCCGTGGCCGTGCCGGCTTCCTTCATGCGCACGGCCTCTTCGACCGCGATTTCGTCGAAGGGGTTCATCGACATCTTGACGTTGGCGAGATCGACGCCGCTCCGGTCCGGTTTGACGCGGACCTTCACGTTGTAGTCGATGACCCGCTTGACCGGGACGAGTACCTTCATCGCATCCGACTCCAGGCGACTGCTGTTTCAGGGATTACAGGGAACCGGGTCGCTGAAAGACGGCCCATTTCGCAGGTGCGAAAACTAGGACCGCGCCAAGGTCCGTGTCAACGCACCAAGTGTGCAAAATCGTCGCATTTGCGTCAGAACCGGCCATGTTCGCGGCTGCAGCGATCAAGGCGATCAATCAGGCCGACTGGCGCGTTGCGCCGGGTTCCCAGAGCACATCGGTGGCCCCCTTGTCGTTGAGCCAGCGGGCCATGACGAAGAGGTGGTCGGAGAGCCGGTTGGCGTATTTCACCGCCTCGGGATTGACCTTCTCGGAGACCGATAGCTCGGTCATCAGGCGCTCGGCGCGTCGGATCACGGTGCGGGCATGATGGAGCCGGGCCGAGGCCGGCGATCCGCCGGGCAGGATGAACGAGGCAAGCGGTGCCAGATCGCCGTTCATGGTGTCGATCTCGTCCTCCAGACGCTGGACCTGTTCAGGCGTGATACGCAGCGCACCCGACGCGCGGCGACCGTCATGCGGCGTGCAGAGGTCGGCACCGAGATCGAACAGGTCGTTCTGGATGCGGGCCAGCATGGCGTCGTCATCGCTGTCTGTATGGAGCCGAGCGAGACCCAGGATCGCATTGGCCTCGTCGGCCGTGCCATAGGCGGCCACGCGGGTGTCGTGCTTGGGCACCCGCTTGCCGTCACCCAGCGACGTCTCGCCGTTGTCCCCGCCGCGCGTGTAGATCCTGTCAAGTTTCACCATGGCGTCAGTGCCGATCCGCAAGCAGGAACATCAGGGCGAGAAGGATGATCGCAGCGAACTGGAAGATGACGCGGAAGCGCATCAGCCTGTTGCCGTGCTTGCGGTTGAACGCGCCGCCCTTCACGAAGCTGCCGATGCCCATGAAGAGCGCCGCGGCGGTGAGGATGACAAAGGTCAGAACGACAAAGAAGAGCCAGCTCATGAGCGAGCCTTTCCGACCGGGAACCCGGCATGAAGGACGATGGTTGCAGAGATTAGGTACGTTCGCTGTCCTACGCCAGACCAGAGGGCGACTCAATCCGGCGAATCGGCGATCTGCGCAAATGTTGAATCCCGATGCGATCGGACCATGGTCAGCCAGGCCTTGCAGCGCGGCCTTGCTGTCCTCAACGCTCGGAAGCGTACCCGCCGGGATTCACCGGAGGGCGAGGCGCATTCCCGCATGATCGTCGAACCACGCCTTGCGCCGTTTCGAGGCTCTCGTCACGCATGCGCCCGATGTTGATCTGCGCCACATGCCATTTGCTCATCGCGTGTGCGCGTTCACGAGCGCCGCAAGCATGGCGCGGTAGCGATTGAAGCCGGGGACATTGGCGTCGGGGGCCTTGCCCTCTTCGTCCCAGCGCCGCACGCGCACGGCGTCGGCACAGTGGGGGTGCGCGGCGAACCGCTCCGCCTCGTCCTTCTCCATCATGCCCCCCTGAAGCGACATGGTGTGGATCGAGGCCTCCGAGAGCTTGTCGCGGTAGTCGGGCTCGACGCTGCAGAGATAGCGCTTGGCATCGACATGGAGCCCGATCGGTTCTGTCACCGCCGCCGGGAAAAACGGTTCCAGGGCACGCGGGGCAGCACGGTCATGCCGCTTGTCGGCGACGGTTTCGTTGAGATTGTCGGGATCGGGATCGACGTAGTAACCGACGTCGTGGAGCAGCGCCGCGGCCACCAGCGCATCGGGCGCGCCGTCGCGCCGGGCGCAGGCAGCGCACTGCAGCATGTGTTCGCCGATCGTCACCTTCTCGCCCAGATAGCTCGACTCCATGATCGCCGCGAAGAGGTCGCCGAGCCGATCGATCACGTTGTCGCGGGTGAGATCGGAAAGAAGCGCCCCGGTCATGCCGTTTCCCGTTCCAGAACGCGCAGCGTGCTCAGCAACGAGTCCTTGTCGGCGTAGCAACCCTGCAGGTGGCGGCGGCCCGATCCGCCGACGGTCTTGCGGCCGTGCAGCACACGCTGGTTGTCGACGATGAAGAGATCGCCGGGACCTGCCTTGAACGTCACCTCGAGCGCCGGGCGTTGCAGCACCTCCGCGAACCGCCGATAGGCGCGATAGAATGCCGGCATGATCCCGGGATCGAGGTCGAAAGTGCCAATCGAACGGTTGTTGAAGCGAACCTCGCGGACGTCGCCACGGTCGTCGAGGCTGATAAGCCGGGCGCGGGTTTCGAGATGGGTGTCGGCGCTTGTGAAGCGGAACGGCACCGCATGGCCGGTCAGCAGCGCGAAGTCGGCGGGCGCTTCCTCGGCCAGCAGCCGCGCCGCCTGGAAACCGTCGACCACGACCGATTCACCGCCGTCGTTCTCGCTCACCAGGCAATGCAAGAACTGCATGCCCGGCACCGGGTCGCGATAGGGGTTGTCGGTGTGACATGAGAGACCCATCGGCGTGTAGGCGAGGTTGATCGGCTGCGGTTCCGTGCGGACCTCGAAGCAGGGCCCGTAGTTCGTCTCGCGCACGTATCCGAAACTGCGGACGACCTTCAGCAGCGTGCCGGGCTCGGTCGGAACGTTCTTCAGCAGGGTGAAGCCGAGATCGCGCTGATCGACCAGCCAGGCCCGCCTGGACGCGCTGTCGGCAAGGGTCGCGGGCCAGTCGTGGACCGGCATCGCCTCGGCAAGGTCCGCGCCCCACAATCGGCGTTCCGAGCCTTTCTGTCCTGCAGCGTGCTCGCGCAGCCATTCGAGACCGTAGGCCGCATGGTGGCCGTCGGGTACGAACCGCACCTGGAGCGCGCCGTATTCGCTGGTGACCTCGCCGATTGCGATGTCGGACGGCAGATCGGTGATGTCGAACAGCTTCTGGCCGTTGGCATGGCGCGCCTCTGGCGACGGCGAATTGTCGCGCAGCCAGATGGCGAACACGCGATCGCGACGTCCGTCGTCCCACTGCAGGTCCAGATGGTCACCGTTGTTGTGAAACCGGGCGAGTCCGACCATGGCGTCTCTCCCCATCGGGTTGGTGTGGCATCATTGCGCCGCGTCGGCACAGTGGGGGTGCGCGGCGAACCGCTCCGCCTCGCCCTTCTCCATGATGCCTCCCTGAAGCGACATGGTGTGGATCGAAGCCTCCGAGAGCTTGTCGTGGTCGTCGGGCTCGACGGTGCAGGGGTAACGCTTGGCATCGTCATGGAGCCCGGTCGGTTCTGTCACCGACGCCGGACGGCTCCAAGACACGCGGGGCGGCACGGTGATCATGGGCCCGCACCGTTTTACCCTCATACTACAATACCCAGTCCACCACAAGAATCATGCCCACCACGACGAACATTACCATGGCAAAAATGAGAATGGCGCGCATCCAGGGTTTTCTCTTTCTCTTTCGCCAAAAATTGCGGAATGAGCGCAAAAATTCGTCGAACACATGGGGCTGATTTTGCTCATCCGCGTCATCCGGTGTCACATCGCCATGCCTTGATGTGTATGCGAAACGATCAAGATGACCATCGACGTGATCAACGTGATCAAGTCGGTCATTGACGTTGTCGATCTCTTTCACCAAGTCCTCCACTATCTCCTCCAATGCATTGATCCGGTCCCGGAGGTTCCCCGTCCCGGATCCCTGCGGTGTTTTCGCTGGGGAGCTTGCGGTGGATGATGCCTGACTCCTCGCCTTATCGAAGGCGGAGATGGACCGGAGCACCCTTTCGTCATCAAGAGGCACCGAGTTTGGGGTCGGTTCTTTGAAGACCAGAAGCGTTTCGTGAGAGCCGGCATACTCGAACGTAAGCGCCTGAAGTATTTTCGGCACCTCGTCTTCCTGCTCGGCACAGGACAGGTGAAACTCCAGAACCTGCCCTTCGACGACCTGCCATTGTGCCGGGCGCTCCTGCACATCCTGCTGGATGATGCTCCGCCATTCAAGAATCCTGTTGTCCGTAACGAGTTCCCTCGCATGGTCCATGAGGGTGTTGACGGGCCCCTCGATCTTGGACCAGTCAGTACAGATGACACTGTCGCGGGGATTATCAATCTGGACCGCAACCGCCACGCCGAAAAAGCCTGGTCGACTCTGCACATCACGGCACGGAGAGATGGCACCGAACAGATTGATTGCCTTGCGGAGCCGGACGTTCTGAAGTCTGCGGGCGAAGAACGCGGTTTCACCTTCGCGGATATGATGATGGATTACGCCGTCGTGCTGACGGTCAAATTCATAACAGTGAACAGGCACCCTGGAGAGAATGCCGTTGCCCTGCACCTTGAGGCCACGCTCCGTCCCGAATATGACTTCTCCCTGGATTGTTGTCTCGGTGGCCATCATTTCCAACGATTGACACGCCCCAGAATCCGCTGAAACAGGGTTGGCCCCGGCCGCTTGCCCTCGAATTGTTCGATCAGCCAGAACAATATCTCTTCAATATGCCTGAAAGACGGCTTAACGAGTCGCAGTTCTCCGCCGCTCATGTCAAGCTCGCCAAGATGGAGGGGCGACAGGAGTGTCTTTTTGGGCTCCGGCCAATGATCCCAGATCTGGTAGGTCTCACCACAGAATCTGTTCAAGTAGTCCAGCAGCGCATCTTTGTCAAGCTTGTCATAGACGGTTTGCCCGTCGCTTGCTCCAAACTCCCGCAGACGCTCAAGGGACTCTTTCGGTTTAGAGATGACGACCGCAAGCGAGATGCGGTCCAGCAAGCCCCGGAAATTTTTTTTCAGGTATGTCATGAAGGACGCGAAGAGCTTGTCGTTTTCCTCGATATCGGGGCTCAGCATCAGAACGACACAAAACCTGAGGTTGGGATTGTCCAGATAAGCGTGCAGAAGAGGCGCCATGACCGGTGGCGGAGCGCCGGGTTTTACCAGAACCTCCTGCAATAGCTCTCCCGACATCTCGAGAAAGCCGAACTTTGAATGTATTTTCCTCCCGTTTGTTGTACGGGTATCGATCATGACCTCGCGCACGGCGTTTTCGCCAGTGGCATTCGGGTCCGGCAACCGGCCTTCGATCCACTGGTCTTTCCACATATTGATGATGGCCCTGCCTTCCCAGTCCTGACCTTCAGGCCCATCAGGAACCGATATTTCCGTCCGGAAGGGACCTTCATTCATCAAGTAGTTCATCAACATCCATTGAAAGGTGGTTTTTCCGGAACCGGGGAACCCGAAAGAGAAAATGTAATTGCCGGACTTCTTCGCTCTGATATCGTCAATCGCAAGGCCATCCCTCTGCTTGGGACGGTAGCGCTTGATTTCATCGATACGATTGGGGAAAGAGGTGCCCTGGTTCATTTTCTGGTCCATGGTCGTCACTTGTCCTAGCCGTCGATGACGCGGCGCTTGCCGCCGCCACGCGGTGTGGCGGGCTTTGCGTCACGTTCGAGCCGACCGCGGCCGAAGAGGGCAAAAGACAGAAGCAGGGGCAGAACGTCGGTGACAGAAGCAAGGACGAGGGAAACCCATGTCGCAAGCGGGTTCGGCATTTCGCCGAAGCCATTCTGGAAGGCATAAACAATTTCACCCAAGCGACCGAGGCCCGGATCAATCTTCTGATGGGAGACGGCCTCATCTTCAGGCAGAAGGGCGTTCGCCGCGCGCTCGACGTCAAGGGAAATCGTGGATATCTCGCCGAGAGCATCCAGCCCGCCTTTTGTCAAGAGAACCCGCTCCGGGCTGTCGTATTCGAGAAGTGTCGCATCAATGAGGCGAACAAGGTTTTCGATTGCCGGGGCTGCGGTCGTTTCGAGCGTAACACTCAGGATATCCTCAGCGGCCGCGCTGTAACGGGCATACCAATCATTGACCAAGGCCATGTCTGATCCGATCCCCGGAACGGCCAGATTGGTGATCTCACGCCCGAGAATGCGCTCAATTCGCTCCATATGCAAGCGACATTCCTGGCCGCAGCCGGGGCGTAGCGGATCGTTGATTTGATCCCGGAGGTTCTCGATCTCGACCCGGAGATCCGTTTCCAGAGCACGGGCGAAAGACAGTTCTTCCATGCCATCGAGGGATGCCCGTGTCATGACGAGGTCGTCCCGGAAGACCGCGAGTTTCTCGGTGACCGTGCTCTCCGTCACGTCTTCGCGCATGAAATTGGAATAGAGGAAGTTGAAGTTGGACGCGATCGAGAAGAATGCCGCCACCATCCAGATGAACAGAGGCAGAAGGAAGCGCCGCTCGGTGGACCGGAAATAGCTGATCGTGGCATCCATCATCAGGATGATCATCATCAGCAGAACCACCAGGGGCAATGTAATCTCGCCTGCTGTGCGCAACAGGCCTCCATAGGAAAGATAGCCTGAGATGCCCACCGCCAGAAAGAGTGTGAGCGCGTAAGCTGGAACCAGGAGAGTGGTCAATTCATTCCTCCAAACATACCATGCTGACCAATTCCGACTATAGGCACTCTCGCAACGTGGTTGAACAGGGTTTCGTGAAAAATTGCGATGACCGTGCCCGCCAACCGGAATCCAGAAGCCGGACCGCCCGCCATATTGCCGGACAAAGACGCCAGTCCATTCCGGGCCACATGGCTGGAACCGGCCCTGTCCTTCACCATCGTGTCGATGTGCATCATTGCGCCGCGTCGTTCGTGCTGCAATCCTTGAAGCCGCGATGTCAGGGCATGTCTGCCAGGAGACGGGCCGGGGATCGTGAAAGGGGGTGCCGATGGTCGCCAGGCCGCACATTCTGCTGATCCAGGCCGATCAGATGGCCGCAGCCTGTCTGCCGTTCCATGGCCACCCTGTCGTTCAGGCACCGCATCTTGCAGCGTTGGCCGCGTGCGGCACGGTGTTCGAGTCGGCCTATTGCAACGTGCCGCTCTGCGCGCCCTCGCGCTTCTCGATGATGGCGGGCCGGCTGGCTTCGACGATCGATGCCTTCGACAACGCCTGCGAGTTTCCCGCCAGCATCCCGACCTTCGCACATCTGCTGCGCGGCGCCGGCTACCGCACGGCGCTCTCGGGCAAGATGCACTTCGTCGGCCCCGACCAGTTCCACGGCTTCGAGGAACGCCTGACGACGGACATCTACCCCGCCGACTTCCTCTGGACGCCGGACTGGCGGCTGGGCGTCGACCAGCGCTTCATCGATCTCACGCCGGTTCGCGAATCCGGCCTGTGCAAACGTTCGGTCCAGATCGATTATGACGAGGAGGTCGTCTTCGAGGCCGAGCGCCTGATCTTCGACCACGCGCGCAGCAGCGATGACCGGCCGCTCTTCCTGACCGTGTCGTTCACCCACCCGCACGACCCCTATATCGCACGCAAGCGCGCCTGGGATCGGTACGATCCCGCCGACATCGACCTGCCGCGGGTGCCCTTCATCGAGATCGACGCGCGCGACCCGCACAGCCGCGACATCAGTATCCACCACGGCATGGACCTCTACCGCCCGACCGAGGAGGACCTGCGCCGAACACGGCACGCCTACTACGCCAACATCACGATGGTGGACGAATGGGTCGGGCGGCTGCTTGGCGCACTCGATGACTGCGGCATGGCCGGGACCACGGCGATCGTCTTCACGGCCGACCATGGCGAGATGCTGGGCGAGCGCGGACAGTGGTACAAGAAGACCTTCTTCGAACCCGCGGCGCGCGTTCCGCTCGTGATCGCCGAACCCGGCGGGACACCGCGGCGGGTCACAGGACCGGTCTCCCTGCTCGACCTGATGCCGAGCCTCGCCGAGATCGGCGGGGCCTCGCTCGATCCGCTGCCCGACGGCGTCGACGGCGATAGCCTGATGCCGGTCGTCAGGGGCGCGCCTGCGGTGCCGGACCGTACGATCGCCAGCGAACTGATGTCGGAAGGCACCGCCGGACCGATCGTGATGCTGCGGCGGGACCGGTGGAAGTACATCGCGTCCAGCGCCTATCCCGCCCGCCTCTACGACCTCGCGAACGACCCCGACGAACTGGTGAACCGCGCCGGCGATGCCGCCGTGGAGGAGGTCGAGGCGAGCCTGGCGGCCGAGGTGGCAGAGGGTTGGGACTTCGACGTGCTGACCCGTCGAATCCTGACGAGCCAACAGCGTCGTCTCGCGATCCGAGGTCCCCTGGCCGAAGGCATCGTCGCGGCATGGGACTTTCAGCCCGTGAAGGATGCCTCGGCCGTGTACTATCGCGGCAAGAGCGCCCGGAGCGGGCTGCGCACGGGAGATGTGGCATGAGCCAGGGATACCGCGAGACCCTGCCGATCTCTTTCGAAGAGGAGGTCGAGGGCGAAGCCGGCTTCGAGGCCCCAGTCCCGGAAGTCCTCGCCCCGGAAGTCCTCGCCCCGGAAGGTCGGGATCACCGGCACGCCTGAGGCCAGAACATGGTCAGAATCGGCGTGTTCGCCCGCGCCCATCCGGGAGAATCGTAACGGCTGGTTAAATCAGGCTTACCCATGACTTTTCCTTTGACATAAGTCGGCCTATACACGAGTTTCCCATGTGTACCCAATAACCAGGGAGTGGTAACGACCCATGAACAAGTTTGTCTCTCTCTTCCTTCCTTCCTTCCTTCCTTCCTGCCTGCCTGCCTGCCTGTGCCTTGGTGCTTGCTGGTTGCTCAACCATCACACAGGGAGTCACGCAAAATATCACTATAAACACGAACCCGGTAGGTGCAAGTTGCTACCTGGAGCGACTGGGCAACCGTATTGAAACGATTGATTCAACACCTGCCACGGTTACCGTTACCAAGACCAGGGACGACATCAGGATTGTTTGTAACAAGCCCGGTTACCAGACAGCGACTTACTGGAACCAAAGCGGTTGGGAAAGCGGGACTGGTGCAGTTGGAATTGCTGTAGATGTTCTGCTCACGGCGGGCCTCAGCAGCGCCATCGATTCCGCTACAGGCGCTGACAACAAGTACGAAAGCCCTGTGAATATCACCCTGATCTCGGAGTAACTGGAAGGATGTAGCACACTCACTACCAGTTTCCCGCCCTTCATGAGCAGTTATATGGGCGACAATTTGGGGAAGCACCAGGGTATCGGTCCCCCGGTCGAACAGTGAGGTATCAGGAATCCGGACAGAGTAGACCGAGTGGCCCCGCTCTCGTGTTGATGCGGAAGATGAGAGAGGAACTTTCATCGGGTTCGGGAGGCCGCAAGCCTCCCGTGCCTGCCCTCGCGGCCCAGCCCGGTCGCCTGCAACAGGCCGAGACCGGTGCCTGCATGATCGGATGCGTGATTCCAGGCAGCCCGCAGGGCGGCATCCTCAAGTCAGCCATGGCGTCCCGCTTCGCGGGAGAACGCTCCCTCAGTTCGTATCCGACAACAACCGGCGGGCGATGACTTGGGCCTGGATCTCGGCGGCACCCTCGAAGATGTTGAGGATACGGGCGTCGCACAGGACGCGACTGATCTCGTACTCCTGAGCGTAACCGTTGCCGCCGTGGATCTGGAGCGCATTGTCGGCATTGGCCCAGGCGACACGTGCGCCGAGCAGCTTGGCCATGCCGGCCTCGAGGTCGCAGCGGCGGCCAGCGTCTTTCTCGCGGGCGGAGAACCAGCAGAGCTGGCGGGCAATCATGGTCTCGACCGCCATCCAGGCGATCTTGTTGGCGACGCGCGGGAATTCGGCAATCGAGCGGCCGAACTGCTGGCGCTCGCAGGCGTAGTTGAGGCCGAGCTCCAGGGCGGCCTGGGCGACACCCACGGCGCGCGCGCCGGTCTGGATGCGCGCCGATTCGAAGGTCGCCATGAGTTGCTTGAAGCCCTTGCCCTCTTCGCCGCCGAGCAGGTTCTCTTCCTTCACCTCGAAACCGTCGAAGCCGATCTCGTATTCTTTCATGCCGCGGTAGCCCAGCACCGCGATCTCGCCGCCCGACATGCCGTCGGCAGGAAACGGGTTGGCATCGTCGCCACGCGGCTTTTCGGCCAGGAACATGGAAAGACCGCGGTAGCCCTTCTCGTCCGGATCGGTGCGGGCCAGCAGTGTCATCACGTCGGCGCGCGCCGCGTGCGTGATCCAGGTCTTGTTCCCGGTCACATGATAGGAGCCGCCATTCTTCACGGCGCGCGTCTTCAGGCTGCCGAGGTCGGAGCCGGTGCCGGGTTCGGTGAAAACGGCTGTGGGGATGATCCTGCCCGAGACGATGCCGGGCAGAAAGCGTTTCTTCTGGTCCTCGGTGCCGCCGTTGATGATGAGTTCGGAGGCGATTTCGGTCCGCGTGCCGAGCGAACCGACACCGATGTAGCCGCGGCTCAACGCCTCGGTCACCACGCACATGGCGACCTTGGTCATGCCGAGGCCGCCGTGCTCCTCGGGGATCGAGAGGCCGAAGACACCGAGTTCCGCCAGCTCCTGCAACACCTCAAGCGGGATGACGTCGTCCTTCAGGTGCCATTCGTGGGCGAACGGCCTGACCTTCTCCTCGGCATAGCGGCGGAACTGGTCGCGCACCATGACGAGATCCTCGTCCAGCCCGTCTTCGCCGAAGCCGCTGTTCTTCCAGTCGGCCGCCAGGATCGCGGCCAGTCGCTGGCGCGGGGCGTCACCCGAGGCTTTCATCAGGACCGAAACATCCCCGGTCCAGAAGGCGTGGAGGTCGTGGTCGGAGATGCCGAGATCGTGGGGGCGGACGACCTCGACCTGGCTCATGGCGATGCCGCCTGCAAGCTGGGCGAGATACTCGCCGGTGCCGATCTGCAGGGTCAGCGTCTCGACCTCGCCGAGTTTGCCGGTCTCATCGAGCGCACGGGCCCAGCGCAGCATCTGGCGCAGGCCCTCGACATAGGTCGCAAGCCAGGCCAGACCGTGGGCGGCATGCTGATGCCGGTCCACCAGCCTGGCGTCGACACCCTTGTCGGCATCGACCACCAGCTCCCGCACACCCCGGCGCGCCGCATCATAAAGGCCCTCGGAGGCCGCAAGCGCGCCCGAACAGTGCTCCAACAGGTCGTCAGGAACGGTCATGACACCTCACTTTCCGGAGTCGGCTACGTGGCGGTTCGCCGCGCGGATCAGCCCTCCAGAACGTCCTCGAGCGTGCGCAGGCCCGGGCGCGGCGACTGCACCAGCACGGCCATGTTGCCGGGCTTGTGCTCGTTGTTGCGCATCTTGGTATGGGCGCGCGGGATGTCCTCCCACGAGAACACCTCGGACATGCAGGGATCGATGCGGCGCTCGATGACCAGCTTGTTGGCCTGGCTCGCCTGGGCGAGGTTGGCGAAATGGCTGCCCTGGATGCGCTTCTGGCGCATCCACACGAAACGGGCGTCGAAGGTGATGTTGTAGCCCGTGGTGCCGGCGCAGAAGACGACCATGCCCCCGCGCTTCACGACGAAGCAGGAGACCGGGAAGGTCGCCTCGCCGGGGTGCTCGAAGACGATGTCGACATCGTTGCCCTTGCCGGTGATGTTCCAGATCGCCTTGCCGAACGCGCGGCACTTCTTCATGTAGGCGGCATAACCCTCGGCGTCGTTCACCTCGGGCAGACGGCCCCAGCAGTCGAAGTCGCGCCGGTTGATGACACCCCTGGCGCCGAGGGACATGACGAAGTCGGCCTTGTCGTCCTCGCTGATGACGCCGATCGCGTTGGCCCCCGCCGTGGCGGCAAGCTGCACCGCGAAGCTGCCCAGACCGCCCGAGGCACCCCAGACAAGGACGTTGTGGCCCGGCCGCAGAACGTGCGGGCGATGGCCGAAGAGCATGCGGTAGGTGGTCGCCAGCGTCAGCGTGTAGCAGGCCGACTCTTCCCAGGTCAGGTGCCTGGGACGCGGCATGAGCTGCTGGGCCTGGACGCGGCAGAACTGCGCGAAGCTGCCGTCGCCGGTCTCGTAGCCCCAGATGCGCTGGGTCGGCGAATACATCGGGTCGCCGCCGTTGCACTCCTCGTCGTCGCCGTCGTCCTGGTTGCAGTGGATGACGACCTCGTCACCGACCTTCCAGCGCTTCACTTTGGAGCCAACGGCCCAGACGATGCCCGAGGCATCGGAGCCGGCGATGTGGACATCGCCCTTGTGGACGTCGAACGGGCTGATCGGAATGCCAAGCGAGGCCCAGACACCGTTGTAGTTCACGCCCGCGGCCATCACAAGCACCAGAACCTCGTTGCTGTCGATCTCGTGGGTCGGCAGCACCTCGACCTGCATGGCCTGCTCGGGCTCGCCATGGCGCTCCCGGCGAATCGCCCATGCGTACATCCTGGCCGGTACATGACCGAGGGGCGGAATCTCGCCCATCTCGTAAAGGTCCTTCACCGGTGCTTCGTAATCGACAGGCAGCGCCTCGGCCGGCTGAGCCATTGTTCGTCTCCGGAAATCGTCGTCTGTTGTGAGATTCCGATGTTGCGATGCAACACCGCGGTCGGGTTCCCGCCCTGAACCCCATTGTTTTTCCACCTTACGGCGTTTGCAACTTTTTTTGCATTGCAGCATCATGGAAATCGAACTGAGCAAACGGGATGCAGACGGGATAACGTCATGACCGGCGGCGCAACCAATTCCGGACCAATCAGGGACCGCCCGTGGCTGATGCGGACCTATTCGGGCCACAGCACGGCCAGGGCGTCCAATGCGCTTTACCGCACCAACCTGGAGCGCGGGCAGACCGGCCTCTCCATCGCCTTCGATCTGCCGACCCAGACCGGCTATGACGCCGACGAGGCGATCGCCAGGGGCGAGGTCGGCCGTGTCGGCGTGCCGGTGAGCCATCTGGGCGACATGGAGGTGCTGTTCGACCGGATCCCCATCGAGAAGATGAACACCTCGATGACGATCAACGCGACGGCGGCCTGGCTCTTCGCGCTCTACATCGCGCTGGCCGACAAGCGCGGCATCGACAGGAGCGCACTCTCGGGCACGATCCAGAACGACATCGTGAAGGAGTACCTCAGCCGCGGCACCTACATCTTCCCGCCGTCGCCCTCGCTGAAGCTGACGACCGACACGATCGTCTTCTCGGTCGCCGAGGTGCCGAAGTGGAACCCGATCAACGTCTGCCCCTATCATCTGCAGGAAGCCGGCGCGACGCCGGTGCAGGAGATCGCCTTCTCGCTCGCCAACGCGATCCAGATCCTCGATGACGTGAAGGCCTCCGGGACCGTCAGCGAGGAAGGTTTCGCCCGGATCGTGGGCCGTATCAGCTTCTTCGTGAATGCCGGCATCCGGTTCGTGACCGAGATGTGCAAGATGCGCGCGTTCACCGAGCTGTGGGACGCGATCTGCGCCGAGCGTTATGGTGTCGACGATCCCAGGCTGCGCCGCTTTCGTTATGGCGTGCAGGTGAACTCCCTGGGCCTGACCGAGCAGCAGCCCGAGAACAATGTCTACCGCATCCTGCTCGAGATGCTGGCCGTCACGCTCTCGAAGGGCGCACGGGCGCGGGCCGTGCAGCTGCCGGCCTGGAACGAGGCGCTCGGCCTGCCCCGTCCCTGGGACCAGCAGTGGAGCCTGCGCCTGCAGCAGATCGTGGCGTACGAGACCGACCTCCTGGAGTTCGGCGACATCTTCGACGGCAGCAGCGAGATCGCGTCCAAGGTCGCAGAGCTCAAGGACGCCGCGCAATCGGAACTCGCGGCGATCGAGCGGCTTGGCGGCGCGACCCAGGCGGTCGAGACAGGCTATATGAAGCAAGCCCTGGTCGAGTCGAACAGCGCGCGCATCGCCGCCATCGAGGCCGGCGAAAAGCCCGTCATCGGCGTCAACATCTTCACCGAATCGGCACCCTCGCCGCTGACCGAAGGTGCCGACGGCGGCTTCATGACGGTCGATGCGGCCGCCGAGGACGAGCAGATTGCCAATCTGAAGGCCTGGCGCGAGGCCCGCGACGGCGCAGCCGCCGAACAGGCGGTCGCCGTCCTGAAGCAGGCCGCGCGCGAGGGCCGCAACATCATGGAGCCCTCCATCGCGTGTGCGAAGGCGGGCGTGACAACAGGCGAATGGGGCCGCGCCCTGCGCGAGGCGTTCGGCGAGTACCGCGCGCCGACGGGGCTGGCCGCCGCCAGCGCCGTCGCGCCGGCCGAGGCCATGGCCGAGGCCCGCCAGCATGTCGAAAGCGCCACGGCACGGCTGGGCCGCCGCGTGAAGCTGCTGGTCGGCAAACCCGGTCTCGACGGTCACTCCAACGGTGCCGAGCAGATCGCGCTTCGCGCCCGGGACTGCGGCATGGAGGTCGTCTACCAGGGCATCCGGCTCAGCCCCGAGCAGATCGCCGCCTCAGCGCTCGAGGAGAGCGTGCATGTGGTCGGGCTCTCGATCCTGTCGGGCGCGCATATCCGGCTGGTTGCCGAGGTTCGCCGCCTGATGGATTCGGAGGGCTGCGACGACATTCCGATCGTGGTCGGTGGCATCATCCCGCCCGAGGACATCGACGCCCTGAAATCCGCCGGGGTCGCGCGGGTCTATACGCCCAAGGACTTCGGGATCACCGGTATCATCCGTGACATCGCCGACGTGGCGGGTTTACCGATGCCGGAGGCCGCGCAGTAGCAGGCCGGTCGCTCGACGCTTCCGGTTCGCTGGCCGCCCGTGCCGTCGCCGCTGTTGCAGGCGGGTGTCCCGGCAACACCGGCTGGTCGTTTGCGGTGCGTGCTCGCCTCATGCAGGTCAATCAGATTTTTCGGGCCGCAAACCGACGCCTGGTCTGCCGCTCATTGTGATGCTTTCCATTCTGCCATGGTTCTTCCTCCCTTGCTGCGATTGCACCCCGAACACAGCAGTTGCAGGTTGTCGGGATGGTCGGTTCCGCCTTTTGAGCGCGGCAGGATATGATCCACGTCCATCACGCGAAACGGGAAATGCGTCTCGCACCCAACGCATACGCCTTCCTGTTCGCCGTAGAGCCTGTGTCTGTGCGTGCGATAGTTTGGAAGCTTGCCAAGGTCCGTGCGCTTTGGGGGTTCTGTCAAGGCGGTTACGCCACCCCATAAGCCTCGATCCTGTTTAATCCGGTCATTGACCAGTTTGACGGCCAACGGCGACAAATCCACGCCTGCCCAGCCCCTTTGCAACCGATCGGCTGCAACGAGAGATGTGGCGCAGCCGCAGAAGGGGTCAAACACCATATCGCCCTTGCTGGAACTGGCTTGAATGATGCGTTCCAGAAGGGCCAGGGGCTTTTGCGTGGGGTAGCCTGTGCGCTCTTTGGCGTGCGTGCCGATTGGCTTGATGTTGTCCCAGACATTGCCAACCACCGCACCTTTTTGTTCTTTCAAATACCGTTTCAGGCATGGCCTTCTTGTGAAATCCGGTGAACCATCTTTGTGCACAGGATAATGGATGCGCTTTTGATCGTGCAATTCCTGCATACGTTCAGTCTGATAACGCCAGCCTTTTTCAGGACACGGATAGCCTTTCCATTTATACATCATGTTTGGACGCGGATTTGGGCTGGCCATATTATCAAGCCTGTACAGGCCTCGTCCATCCTGGTCGTCATGTCTGTAGAATTTCGCAATGTACTCCGATGAATGCGGTTCGTAGATGGGGTTGAACCGTGAATCCTCGGGACCGTAGAACAGGATCACGTCAGCAACATTGGGAAAAGTGTGCTTGGCGTCATTATGTGTGTTGGTTCGCCTCCATGTGATTTCACACCGAAAAGCGGATTGCCCAAACACACCGTCCATCAGCAATTTCAGATAGTGGCTGGCCGTCGGGTCGCAGTGCAGATAGATTGAGCCCGTCGGTTTCAGGACGCGCCGCATCTCCATCAGCCGCACGGCCATGAAGATAAGGTAGGATTGCATCCCCTTGCCGTGTGCCTGACGTGCTGCTTCAATCACCGCATAGGCTGCAGGATTCCGATCTGCCAGTTCACCGTGTTCATGGACATCGACGTCATCCAGCGTCCAGGCATCCTTGAAGGCAGCACCGGCGGCTTTCGAGCCGATGGGCGCTTCGTAGTTCCGATTGGAGTTGAAGGGCGGGTCAAGATAAATCAGGTCAACGCAAGCATCGTTCATGCCGCGGAGGACGGGCAGGTTATCGCCCGTCCAGACCGTTCCGCTGGCAAAGTTTGCGCTCATGCCGTGCGCTTCGCGCTGCTGGACAATCGGGCCGAGGGCCCCGCGATCAGACCCAACGCCAGAACGGCAGATGCCAACAGCCGTGAGCGCACCATGGTTCTCTCCTCCCTCATCCCAGGCTCCTGGCCATCCACCGGCTCTCTCCGACGATTTCGGCGTCGCTCGGCGTCGCTCGGCCAGGGAACATCGTCCCACGCCGGATGGTCGCTCGCAAGAAGCCATTTGCCCCCGGCGGCGCGCGCCGCACCAGACCCGACTGCTCCCGGATGGTGCCCGGTCCCCGACGCGATCCGTTCTGGAGCCGGAGAAGGCGCTGCCGAAAGCCCAGGGCGACCCGTTCGGCTCATCGTTTGTTTCATCGCGGCGAAGGGCGCGGGCGACCGCAGAGCCGGGATGACACCGGGCTGACACCGGGATTTAGGGAGCCATCCCCTCCGCCATCGCGATCACCTCGTCGGGTGTCTTTCCCGCTTCCCTGAGCGCGCGCAGTGTCAGCGACCTGTCGCGCTTGGCGAAGCGTTTGCCGTCGTCGCCCACGAGCAGGCCGTGATGGGCATAGCGGGGTTCGTCCCAGTCGAGCAGTGCCTGCAGCAGGCGGTGAATGTGGGTCGAGGGTTTGAGATCCTCGCCGCGTGTGACGAGCGAAACACGCTGCAGATGATCGTCGTGGGTGACGGCGAGGTGGTAGCTGGTCGGCGTATCCTTGCGCGCGAGCACGACGTCGCCGCCGATCATGGGATCGACGGGCAACCGGCCTTCATCCGCCTCGTGCCAGGACAGCGGGCCGGTGCGCCTGGCCGCCTTCGCAACATCGAGGCGCAAGGCATGGTTCTCGCCTGTGGCGATACGGTCTTCGCGTTCCGACATCGAGAGATTGCGGCAGGTACCGGGGTAGATCGCGCCCAGGGGACCATGCGGCGCCGAGCCGGCGGCGGCGATCTCGGCTTCGATCTGCCTGCGTGTGCAGAAGCAGGGGTAGACCAGGCCGTCCTCGCGAAGCCGGTCGAGGGTCGCGGCGTAATCGTCGAAGTGTTCGGACTGACGGCGCACCGGACCATCCCAGTCGAGACCGAGCCATGGGAGGTCATCGAGGATCGCCGCGTCGAATTCCGGGCGGCAGCGGGCGGTGTCGATGTCTTCGAGGCGGAGCAGGACGCGACCGCCATGCTCACCCGCAACACGCCACGTCACGAGCGCCGAACAGGCGTGGCCGAGGTGCAGCAGACCCGTCGGGCTGGGCGCGAATCGGGTGACGACTGTCATGCCCATACTGCAGCCGCGAGTGCGGCAAGGCCGAAACAGACGATCAGCGCACCCGCGCCCCGGCTGAGCCAGAGCATCACGCTTGCCGTGATATGCGTTCGCAACGCACCGACCGCGCCGGTCAGCACGACCCACCAGCCGAGCGAGCCCAGAAAGACACCCAGCGTCATGGCGATGGCCGACGCCACCCCGCCGTCCGCGATCGGCCCGAGACTCGCGAAGATGGCCGCAAAGGAGAGGATGGTCGCCGGGTTGGCGAGCGTCAGCCCGAACATCACGCCGAATCCGCCGCCGACATCGCCACGCTTCCCGCCGTCCTGCACCGGCGCGGGCTTACGCATGATCGCGACGCCGATCCAGAGAAGCGCCGCACCGCCGATCGCCTGGAACCAGGTCTGCTGCTCGGCGAGGAGCGCCGTCACGGCGGTCACGCCGAAAGCAGCCATGGCCGCATGGAGACCGTCCGCGACGGCGACTCCCACACCGCCCTCAAGACCCCGGGCAAGGCCGAGAACGAGCGTGCGCCGCACGATCAGCACGCCGATCGGCCCCATGGGCAGCGCGACGGCCAGACCGATCGCCAGACTCTTGAGGAACAGAAGGACCATACGCTCCTGTTACGCCCCGGCTCTGCAGGCCGCAAGCCGCCTCACGCCGCGTGCAACGCCGCGTTGAGGAAGAGCGAGACCCGCGCATCCCGCGGTGGCGCGTCATCGGGATCGCCGACATCCGAAAGCGTGAGCGGGGTGCTGCCGGGAATGGTCAGAACCTCGCCCTCGACGCCGGCGACCGTCTCAGGCTCGGGCCAGACGAGCGGCAGTGCCGGATCGGCAACCTGAGCGGCACCCGAAGGCACCCTGGAAACCGCAACACCGGGTCCCTCCGCAACAAAGGCCCTTGCGGGCGCTGGACAGGCCAACACGATCCGGGACATGTACGGTGATCAAGGCCGCAGACGGGTCACAGGGCCGTGTTTGTGGCACATTCGTGAAATCGAGAGATGAGTCAGGCCATGCAGTTGTCCGGTCCCGTCGTGCCGCCCCGAAGCGGCGATCCGCGTCAGCTTGTCGTGCTGCTGCACGGCTGGGGTGCGGATGGCAACGATCTGATCGGGCTTGCACCGACGTTGCAGTCCGTCCTGCCGCAGGCCCGCTTCGCCAGCCCGAATGCGCCGGATCCGTGCGACCAGAACCCAATGGGCCGGCAGTGGTACAGTTTCATGGACGACAGGCCCGAGGTCATGAAGCCCGGCTTCGAGCGCGCGGCAGGCCTGATCAACGGCTATGTCGACGCCGAGCTCGAACGCCTCAGGCTTGGACCCGAACGGCTGGCGCTGGTCGGGTTCAGCCAGGGCTGCATGATGGCGCTCTACGTTGCGCTGCGGCGGCCCGAGCCGATTGCCGGCGTGGTCGGTTTCTCCGGCATGTTGATCGACGAGGAGAACCTTGGCGCGGATATCCGGAGCCGCCCGCCGGTGCTGCTCTGCCACGGCGATCAGGATCCGGTGGTGCCCTGCCAGTCGCTCCATACTGCGGTGGCCGGCCTTGCCCGGCACGAGGTCCCGGCGCAGTGGCACACCTGTCCCGGCGTCGGCCATGGCATCGATCCCGGCGCGCTGGACGCGGCCGCCGGTTTCCTCACGAATACCTTCCGCGAGGCGCGCAGGGCGTGATCCTGGGCGAGATCATCGAATGTAGACCTGCCGGAGGAGCTCGCCGAGCCTTCCAGCATGAACATGAGCTGTAAGAGACCTAGCAGTCCACCCAAGCACCCGTTTCCGGAGCCCGGAGAACCGCGTCATGAGCGCCCGAACTGTCCCGGAAGTCCACCCAAGTCGCCGCTTCCGGGGGCGGACGAACACATCGCCGACGATGCGCTCGCCCGTCGGGGTCCACCCAAGTCGCCGCTTCCGGGGGCGGACGAACCGTAGTGGGGGCCGTCCCAGCTAGTGGGGTGGTCCACCCAAGTCGCCGCTTCCGGGGGCGGACGAACGCTTGCCGTCGGCGTCGAGGATGATTGGGCGTCCACCCAAGTCGCCGCTTCCGGGGGCGGACGAACCGCCCACGTCCTCCACCACCAGACCCTGCGGTCCACCCAAGTCGCCGCTTCCGGGGGCGGACGAACGGAGAACACCGCATGGACCTTGATCCAGCCGTCCACCCAAGTCGCCGCTTCCGGGGGCGGACGAACCGACGGCACCGTAAGTCCACGAAGTTACTTGGGTTTTGTTTCCTGACCCCGATTTGGAAACAGGGCAGGAACACGGTCTCATGCCGTTTCCAGCAGAGGTTTCCGGGGCAGAGCCCCCAAGGGTCCGTACACCCTTGTTTCTGATATTCTTTGCCGCGTTCACGTCGGCGTTCGCAGTGTGGCCGCAGGCGCGGCATATGAAGGTGGCCTGATCCTCTCGGTTGTCTTTGTGCCTGTGGCCGCACTCAGCGCAGGTCTGCGACGTGTGGTGCGGGTCAACCTTGATCAGTTGACCGCCTTCCCTAACCATTTTGTAAGCCAGCATCTCTTTGATCTGACCCCAGGAAGACTCAAGGATGCCACGGTTCAAGCCAGACTTGGCCGACACGTTCTTGCCGGGCTCTTCGACGGTGCCCTTCGCCGAACGGGTCATGTTCTTGATCTTCAAGTCCTCGATCACGACCGCGCGGTTCTCACGCGCAAGCTTGGCCGTGACCTGATTGTTGTGGGTCTTGCGAACCCGCGCTCGTTTGGCTTTGAGCCGCGCCATGCGATCCCGAACCTTGCGGCGTCGCTTTGAACGCTTCCTGGTCCGCGACAGGGCGCGTTCAGCGTCCAGTATCTTCTCGGCGTAATGATCGGCGGGGACGCTGATAAACTCGCCGGTCGATGTCGTGATTTGGTTGGCAACACCCATGTCAAGGCCAATCACCAGGCGGGTGTCGTCAGCCTCGGCACACGGGCATTCGACCGAAAAGCCAACATACCACTGGCCGCCCTCTTTGGTGATGGTGAATGTCTTGGGTGCGGACGGCAAGTCACGATGTTTGATGAACCGGATGGTGCCAATGTTCTGTATGTAGAGCTTGTTGTCCGTGACTTTCCAGCCGTCGGCGTCCACGACCCCGAACGACTGCGCCACAAACCGACTCTTGAATTTCGGGTATCCGCCTTGTTTCTTGAAGAACATTTTGAATGTAGTGTCGAGGCGCTTGAGCGGCCAGCGCTGCAAGCTGACGGAATACTGCGCCCATTCCTTATCTTTGCGGAGTTCGGTCAAAGACTTGGACTGGTCTTGCCAGCTAAGCCCTTTGCCTGTCTTCCTGAAGCAGGACTCACGCTCTTCGAGCGCAGCGTTCCAAAGCTCGCAGGTATGCGCGACCGCCGCCTCAAACTTCCGATGTTGCACCTGCCGGGGCAACAACCGGTAGCGATAGGTCAAGACCTGCGTCTTGCAATCCGGCGAGGTGGGGTCTACATCCCTGGTCACTGGTGCAGGTCCATTCTGCTTTGTGGAGCGGCGGTGAGAAAGACCGACGCCCCAACAGTTAGACGATCCCGGCCCCCGTGTCAAGAGCGCCTGGGCCGGGAACAGCATGGGGCGGCGCAGGAATGCGCCGCCCTGTCCCCAGACGCACTCGGGCGGGATTCAGTCCAATGCGGCCCGGCCCGGTGCCGTGACGACACAGCGGAAACAGTGAGCGACCGCGAGCAGCGCCACGAACATGCCGCCGATGCGGGCGGCCGCAAGAACCACATTCAGCAGGACCGTGCCAGGTGTGCTGTCCCGGAAGGCCTCAGGCAGGGCGAGGAAAATCAACGCCACAATCAGGATGGGCAGGTAGGAGGCGATGATCGCGAAGGCGAGCGACATCGGGCGGTCGCTGGCCAGCGCCGCGGACTCGGTCCAGCGCAGGACATGGCCCGCGGCGATCGACGGGAAGACGAGGAAGAAGCGCGCCGCAATCAGCGTCAGGGCCGACAACGCGGCGATTGCAACGGCCATGATGAGGCCCGTGTTGTCACTCGCGGCCAGGGTCTGAACGATCGGAATGGTCAGTCCCATCGTCGCGATCGCCAGCACGATGTAGAGCAGGCCGGCGCGAAAGACGTAGGCGAAGAGCAGGCGGGCAATCGACCGCTGATCGCTTGAGACCGCCGTGTTCTCGCTGCCCGGCCCCAGCAGATAGCGGCGCTGCCAGCGGAAGGCGACGATCGCCAACACGAACTCGAGGCCGAAGTTGACCGCACTCGAACGCGCAGTGCCGTCGAGCGCGAAGAGCGTCCAGGTTCCCGCAAGAAGGAGGCCCGCCGGCAGGCCGTAGATGAGCAGCCCGCGCCGGTCGGCCAATGTGGCGCGCAGCCCCTCGCGCAGCATCTCGCCTGCGCCCGGCGCGCTTTGCGTCGTCTTCATGGCTGTGCTGGCCTCCGCCTGACCTGCTCGGTTCCCAAAGCCCCGATCGGACGTTAGCCGGACCTGAACGGGGTGTCAGTCGCAGACCGCAGCATCGACAGACGCCAGCGACAGCATCTTCACAGTCCCGGACCAGATGCTCTCATGGACAAGCGTGATCGCTGTGACCTGAATCAGAAAGGCGACGATGCGGATGGCGCTTGCGAGTCCAGCCAGCAGAATAGAATCGGGTCGCCCGGGCGCAGTCGTCCCGAACGCCGGGGTCGCCCGGGCGCAGTCGTCCCGAACGCCGGGGTCGCCAATCCGCAAGGCCCCGGCGTCACGCGTCGCATGCTCCCATCGCCAGGGTTATCGGAACCTCTCAGCCAACGGTGGAGAAGCCTCGCACGACTACACCACCCCGGCCTCTTTCAGGGCGGCGATGTCGTCATCGGACTTGCCCAGCATGTCGCGCAGGATCTCGTCGGTATGCTCGCCGAGCATGGGCGGCGGGCGGTTGTAGACCGGGGGCGAACCCTGGAGGTTCACCGGGCTCCTGACCAGCGGGATGGTGCCGGCGGCGGGATGCGGCAGCTCGAACTTCATGCCGCGGGCCTCGACCTGGGGGTCGGCGAAGACCTGCTCGAAGTTGTTCACCACGCCACAGGGCACGCCGAGCTTCTCCAGGTTCTCAACCCAGAAGCTGCGCGGCTTCGCCTTCATGCGTTCGATGACGATCCCGATCAGCGCCTCGCGGTTGCGGATGCGCTGGGGGTTGGTGTGGAAGCGCTCGTCGTCGGCCAGTTCGGGCACCTCGGCGAGTTCGCACCAGCGGCGGAACTGGCCGTCGTTGCCGATGGCGATGATGATGGGGTCGTCGGCGGTCTCGAACACCTGGTAGGGCAGCAGGTTGGGATGCGCGTTGCCCATGCGCCTGGGCGGTGTGCCGCTGGTCAGGTAGTTCATGTTCATGTTGGCCATCAGCGCGATTGCGCTGTCGGCCAGCGCCATGTCGATGGACTGGCCCTCGCCCGTCATGTTGCGATGGTTGAGCGCGGCGAGGATCGCGATGGTGCTGTAGAGGCCGGTGGTGAGATCGGTGATCGCCACACCCGCCTTCTGCGGCCCGCCGCCGGGGTAGTCGTCGCGCTCACCGGTGATCGACATGAAGCCGCAGAAGCCCTGCAGCACGAAGTCGTAGCCCGCGCGGTGGGCGTAGGGCCCGGTCTGGCCGAAGCCGGTGATTGAACAATAGATCAGCGACGGGTTCACGGCCTTCAGGCTGTCGTAGTCGAGGCCGTACTTCACGAGACCGCCAAGCTTGTAGTTCTCGATCACGATATCGGCCCTGGCGGCAAGCTCACGGGCGATCCGGGCCCCATCCTCGCTCGCGATGTTGAGCGTGACCGACTGCTTGCCCCGGTTGGCGGCGAGGTAATAGGCGGCCTCCGTGGTGTCGTTGCCGTCCGCGTCCTTGAGGAACGGCGGGCCCCAGCTGCGCGTGTCGTCACCCGAGCCGGGCCGCTCGACCTTGATCACCGTGGCACCGAGATCGGCCAGGATCTGCCCGCACCAGGGCCCGGCGAGAATGCGTGAGAGATCGAGAACGACGATGCCGTCGAGTGCTGCGGCCATGGGACCCCCCGGGGACGACGAAACGCGGCGGCATCCTAGAGCATATCCCGTTCAGATTGAATCGATCTGAACGGGTGACGATGCTCTGGGTCTTGAGATGCAGAGCGGATCGCATTTGAGTGCGATGCGCTTGGAAGCATCCCCTTCGTCGCCCGGCTTGACGGCCAGGATATGCATGCGACGCGATTGACATTCCCCCCTCGTATCGACCCTCTCGCTTTCCGGCGGTTGCGGTTCCCCGCTTTCCGGCGGGGCGAGGGGACCTTTGGGGGGACCTTTGGGGAGACCTTTGTCCGGGGCCGTGTGAGGGTGAGGGGCGGTCACATCCGCATGCGTTCGCCTTGCGGATCGAAGAGCGGGTCGGTGTAGAGGGTGGCCTTGCGCATGTCGCCGAGGATCTCGATCTCGAACTCGGCGCCCTCTTCGACCATCGCGACGGGCACGAAGCCGATCGCGACGGAGGTCTCGCAGAAGTGGGCGTAGCCGCCCGAGGTGACGAACCCAACGACCTCGCCGTCCTTCCAGATCGGCTCGTCGGCGACGCAGTCGGCGTCGTCGGCCTCGACCTTGAACGTGCACAGCAGGCGCGTCGGCCCTTCATCCCGCTCCTTCAGCGCGGCATCCCGGCCGATGAAGTCGTTCTTCCGGAAGCTGATGAAGCGGTCCATGCCGGTCTCGGCAGGGGTGTAGTCGGGCCGGTACTCGCGCAGCCAGGAACCGAAAGACTTCTCGAGCCTGAGGCTCATCATCGCGCGCATGCCGAAGGGTCGCATGCCGAACTCCTCGCCGGCCTCGGCGAGCGCATGGTAGAGCGCGGCCTGCTCGTGCGGGCTGACATATATCTCATAGCCCAGGTCGCCGGTGTAGGTGACGCGGCAGACCAGCGCGCCGGTCAGGCCGACGTTCATGCGCCGTACGCCACGGAACGGCAACGCCTCGGTCGAGACGTCCTCGCGCGTGACCTTCTCCAGCACCTTGCGCGCATTGGGCCCGGCGATCTGGAAGCCGATCTGGCTGCGCGAAACGTTCGTCACGCTGACGCCGCTCTCGGGCAGGAGATCGAGGAAGAGCCGCATGTGATAGTCCTGCGAGGCGTAACTCGCGTTCACGCGGAAGCTCTCGGGCCCGACCCTGGCGAGCGTGAAGTCGCCGACCAGCTTGCCGTGGCTGTTCAGCATCGGCGCGAGCGTGAGACGCCCCTCCCTGGGCATGCGTCCGGCCATGATGCGGCTCAGCCAGACCTCGGCGCCGGGGCCCTCGATCAGGAACTTCGAGAAGTTGTGGACCTCGTTGATGCCCACGTTCGTGCGCACGTTGCGGCACTCCTCGCCGACCGCGTCGAAGGCATTGGAGCGGCGGAAGCTCGGGGTCTCCCGGCGTGGTTCGCCCTCGGGCGCGAAGTAGTTGACGTGTTCCATGCCGAAGGCAGCACCGAACACCGCGTTCTGCCTGTCCCAGATGGCGTAGGCCGGGGTGGTGTGGAAGGGCCGACCCGCCGGCAGCTCCTCATTGGGGTAGCCGATGGCGAAGCGGCGCTGGTAGTTCTCCTTCGTCCTGGCGCGGGTGAGGGCCGGCGTGCAGTAGTCGCCGAAGCGCGCGACATCCATGGCGAAGAGATCGCGGTCGGGCTCGCCGTCGATCATCCACTGGGCCAGTGCGAGGCCCACACCACCGCCCTGGCTGAAGCCCGCCATCACACCGCAGGCCGCCCAGAAACCCTTGAGACCGGGGAGGCTGCCGACCAGCGGGTTGCCGTCGCCGGCAAAGGTGAAGGGGCCGTTGATGATGCGCTTGATGCCGGCCTCGGCAAGGATCGGATAACGCCTGAAGGCGATGTCGAGCTTGTCGGAGACCCGATCCAGCTTGTCGGGAAGCAACTCGTGGCCGAACGCCCAGGGCGTGCCGTCGACGCCCCAGTGCTCGCAGTTCTGCTCGTACATACCGATGACGATGCCGCGGCCCTCCTGGCGCAGATAACTCTCGCCCGTCGGGTCCATCACATGGGGCAGCTCCTCGCCGCGCTCATAAACCTCGGGGATGTCGTCGGTGACGAGATACTGATGCTCCAGCGGATGGAGCGGCAGATAGACACCCGCCATGCAACCAACCTCGCGGGCCCAGAGCCCGGCGGCGTTGACGACGTGCTCGGCGATCATCGTGCCTTCCTCGGTCACGATCTCCCAGTGGTCGTCGGGCCGCTGGTTCAGCTCCAGCACGCGGTTCTGAAGATAGATCTCCGCACCCGCCATGCGTGCGGCCCTGGCGTAGGCATGTGTCGTGCCCGAGGGATCGAGATGACCGTCGAGCGGGTCGTAGAGTGCGCCCAGCAGGCCGTCGGTGTTGGTGATCGGGCTGATCTCGCTGATCTCGTCGGGCCCGACGATCTCGGTGTGAAGACCCATGTGGCGATGCTTGGCGCGCTCGGCCTTCAGAAAATCGAGCCGCTCGGGCGTGTCGGCAATGGTCAGGCCGCCAACGTGATGGAGCCCGCAGGACATGCCGGTGATCTCTTCGAGTTCGCGATAGAGCCGGATCGTGTAGCCCTGCAACGCGGCCATGTTGGGGTCGGCATTGAGTGTGTGGAAACCGCCCGCCGCATGCCAGGTCGAGCCGGAGGTCAGCTCCGAGCGCTCGATCAGAACGACGTCGGTCCAGCCGCCCCTGGTCAGATGATAAAGCACCGAGCAGCCGACGACCCCGCCGCCGATCACTGCCACCTTCACATGCGACTTCATCGCCATCGTCCGAATCCTTTCCGTTCACGGTATGGATCGCCCGGTCAAGCCGGGCGATGACGGAAAAGGAAGGACACGCCAACCAGACCCGTCATGCCCCGGTTCGACCGGGGCATCCATGCCGCCGCATGAGCGTTCAGCGACGGCTTGACTAACCCAACACCGAGAAGCTGCTGTTCTCGTTGATCGCGCGGTTGCGCGAGAAGAAGGCCATGTCGACGGTGCGGTCGATGTTCCTCAGGCGATAGCTGACCGGATCGGTGTCGTGGTCGCGACCGTTTTCGCAGGCCTCGATCAGGTCGGCCATCATCTCACCGGCAATCGGAGCGTTCTTGAACTGGTTCCCGCTGGTGCCGATGGCGAGATAGAAGCCGCCGAGATCGGACTTGTCGTAGATCGGACCCCAGTCCTCGGTGACGTCGTAGAGATCGACCGCACCCTTGGCCGTGTTGGGGATCCTGAGCTCCGGGAAGCGCTGGGCCTGACGCATCACCAGCGTGGTCCACATGCCGGTGAACTCGGTGAGGTAGTCGTCGGGATCGACCCACTCCTTTTCATCGCATGCCGGGTCTTCGCTGCCGATCAGCATGTGGTTGCCGGTCTCGGGCCGGCTGTAGGCGCCGATCTGGCTGTCGGAAAAGACATAGCCCTGCTTCTCGATGTCGAAGCCTTCGGGCGCCGGCACATGCGCCACCTCGTGACGCAGGGCGCGCGTCGTGATCCGCATCGTGCCAGTAAGGCCCGCCATCTCGTTGATCTTCGAGCTGTGCGGACCCGCAACATTGACGACGATCGGGGCGTCAAGCTCCTCGCCGTCATCAAGCGTCACGCCGATCACGCGGCCACCCTCCTGGCGGATCGCCGTCACCGTGGTGTTGAAGCGGAAGGTCGCCCCCCTGGCTTCGGCCGCTCGCTGCACATTGTGGCCGGCAAGCTGGGGATCGGAGATATAGCCGCCGCAGGGGAAGCAGGCGGCACCGACCACCTGCTGACCCGTCGGCTGGCCGAACAGCGGATCGTCGGTCGTGCGGGGGTTGTCGTAGGCATCGGTCGCCATGGGCGGCACACGCTCGCGCATCTCCTCGGCGGTCAGCTCCTCATAGGGGCAACCGATCTCGTCCATGATCTCAAGGATGCCCTTGAGGAAGCCATTGTGCTCGGTCTTGGTGATCATGCAGCCACAGTTGTTGTAGCTCGCCATGCCGAGTTCGTCGGTCACGCCGCAGAAGGCGTCCCAGTCTTTCCAGTAGAAATGGCCCTCGTAGGCGATCGCCGAGCCGTGAACGGTCGAATAGTACGGCCGGATGATGGCGCAGGAGTTCGAGGTCGAGCCGTAACTGGCGGCAGGAAGACGGTCGACCGACAGCGCCCTGTAGCCTTTGGCAGCGAGTTCGCGCGCCACGCTCGCACCGATGATGCCCGCCCCGATCACAATGGCGTCCCACGTCCGGGCCATGCCGTTCACTCCCTGAATGGTCTCTGGTTGCATCTAGGCCGGTCCGACAGGGTTGTCACGACCCCGGAAAAGAAAAACGGCGGGCCAGCTGGTGCGCCATGACACTCCATCCTGTGCAAGGCACGAAGGTTGTGCAAGGCGCATGACCGGAGGCTCGAAAATGATACACTGATTCCAGCGCGATGGGCTTCCGCCCGAAACCCCTCAGGATTCGTGCCAGGCAACTCATGTCAAGGGACTTTTGCAGATGACTGTTCGTCAGGGGCGCGAGTTCCTCAGTATTCCCGGTCCCACCAATGTGCCCGACCGTGTGCTGTCGGCCATGCACCGGCCCGCCGGGGACATCTACGCCGATGCACTGTTCCAGACGACCATGAGTTGTCTGGGCGATCTCAAGGCAATCTTTCGGACCTCCGGAGAGACCTTCATCTACGCCGCAAATGGCCACGGCGCATGGGAAGCGGCCCTGACCAACTGTCTGAGCCGCGGCGAGAAGGTGCTGGTGCTGGAAAGCGGCCTGTTCGCCGTCGTCTGGGGCGAGATGGCAACGAAGCTCGGTCTCGAGGTCGAGGTCCTGCCCTGTCTTCCGGGACGGGCGGTCGATCCTGGCGCTCTTGAAGATCGGCTGCGGCAGGACTCGGCCGGAGAGATCAAGGCTGTCATGACGGTGCAGATCGACACGGCCTCGGGTGTGGTGAATGACGTGCCTGCCCTGCGCCAGGCGATTGATGCGGCGGGCCACGACGCCCTCTACCTCGTCGACACCATTGCCTCGCTGGCCTGCATGCCGTTCGAGATGGACGACTGGAAGGTCGATGTGGCTGTGGCGGGTTCCCAGAAGGGCCTGATGGTTCCGCCGGGGCTGTGTTTTCTGGCGGCCAGCGACAAGGCACGGGCGCGGCATCGGTCGGCCGACATGGTGACACGCTATTGGGACTGGACCATGCGCGAGGGACCCGAGCACTACATGAAGTATTGCGGCACCTGTCCGGAGCATCTGCTGTTCGGTCTGCGTGAAGCGCTCGACATGATGACCGAGGAAGGCCTCGACAACACGATCCGCCGCCATGCCCTGCTGGCCGACGCGACCCGCGCAGCAGTCGCTCGATGGGCCGACGGCGGCGCGATCGCGTTCAACATCACCGAACCCGCCGAGCGGTCCAACTCGGTGACGACGGTTCTCGCCGAAGGGTTCGATCCCGCCTGCCTGCTCGACTTCTGCAAGAATGAGTGCGGTGTTGTCGTCGGTATCGGCATCGGCCCGCAGCTTTCCGGCAAGGCCTTCCGCATCGCCCACATGGGCCACGTCAACGCACCGATGATGCTGGGCACACTGGGCGTGATCGAAATCGGGCTTGCCGCACTCGGCATCGCCCATGGCTCCGGCGGCCTTCAGTCAGCATCCGGGAGTCTGGCCGCCGCGCTGAAGGACCCCTGTCTCGCAGCCTCCCCGTCATCGCGCTGACGGGCAGCGCCGCCACGCGGGACGCGTGTGCCCCGGTTCGCACGGAACGCACCCTTTCGCGCGCCACAAATCGGACTGGACACGCCGATGAAAACGGACGCAACGTTCTTCACCGCCCATCCCGGGCGGGAGGGGCGAACGATCCGGACCGGCGGAGCGACCCCGCGGTGGTGGAGTGTCCGTCGTCGTGTTTCGCTGGTTCCGTTCAGACAGCCGCCTGCCCTGGGTGATCACGGCTCTCCTGCTCGCCACGGGCTGGAGCACCTCGGGCCTGATCTTTCGCCAAATCGAAGAGGCGAGCGCCGAAGAGATCATCTTCTATCGTGGCCTCTGCCTCAGCTTTGCCGTCAGCACGTTCGTCTTCTCGCGCTATCGCATCAACACACCACGTGCCTTCCGCGCGATCGGCTGGGAGGGCCTGATGGCAGCGGCGGGCTTGGGGCTCGCCAGCGTGACCTTCGTCATGGCGATCGAACGCACCACAATCGCCAACATCAGCTTTCTCATCGCATCCGGCCCCTTCTGGGCGGGCAGCCTGGCCTGGCTCGTGATGCGGGAGCCGATGTCGCAACGCACCATGATCGCCACGATGATCGCCATGGTGGGCGTGGCCGTGATGGTTTGGGAGGGACTTTCGGGCGGGAGCCTGAGCGGCAATCTTCTGGCCCTGGCCTGCGCCTTCCTTGCGGCGTTCTACACGGTGGGTGTGCGTCTGGGCCGGGGCCGCGACATGATCCCGACCGTTGCGGTCTCTGGCCTGATTGCCGCGACCGCCGCGGCATTACTCGCCGAACGGCTCACAATCACCTGGCACGACTTCATGCTCTGCGCGCTGCAGGGTATCTTCGTCAGCGCGTTGTGCAATGGTCTCTTCACGCTCTGTGCCCGCCACATTCCCGCGGCCGAGCTCACGGTCCTCTCGATGGTGGAGTCGGTGCTTTCGCCGTTGTGGGTTCTTGTCTTCCTGGGCGAGATTCCGGCCGAGCTGACGGTCTACGGCGGCACGATCGTGCTGGGCGCCGTCGCGTTCCAGGCGTTCTGGCCGAGCGGCAAGCGTCGCAAAAAGGCACCATGATGTCCGGTGCGGAGCACACACGAGCGCCATGCCCTGCTTCGTCTCCGCGCCCGTTCCCATTCCACCTGACCGGAACAACCACCATGAAGATCGGTTTCATCGGCCTCGGCAATGTCGGCGGCAAACTCGCAGGCTCCATCCTGCGCAACGGCTTCGATCTCACCGTGCGCGACCTCGACAGGGAGGCGGCGCAGCGTTTCCTGGATCAGGGTGCCCACTGGGCCGAGAGCCCGAAGGAGATGGCCGAGGCCTGCGACCTCATCATCACCTGCCTGCCTTCGCCCGCCGCCAGTGCCGCGGTGATGGAGGCCGAGGATGGCGTGATCGCCGGCCTCACGCCCGGCAAGATCTGGGCCGAGATGAGCACGAACGATGAAAGCGTGATCAAGCGTCTCTCGGAGCTTGTCATTGCGACCGGCGCCGAAGCGATCGAATGCCCGGTTTCCGGCGGCTGTCATCGCGCCGCGACCGGCAACATCTCGATCTTCGCAGGCTGCGAGCGCGCCACCTTCGACCGCATGCTGCCCGTGCTCGTCACGCTGGGGCGCCGGGTGCTCCATACCGGTCCCATCGGCAGCGCCTCCGTGCTCAAGGTGATGACCAACTATCTCGCGACCGCCAACCTGCTGACGCTCTGCGAAGCGCTGACGACGATGAAGATGGCGGGCATCGACCTCAACACAACCTACGAGGCAATCCGCATCAGTTCGGGCAACAGCTTCGTGCACGAGACCGAGAGTCAGGTGATCCTCAACGGCAGCCGCGACATCAGCTTCACCATGGACCTGGTGCTCAAGGACATCGGCCTCTTCCAGAAGATCGCCGAGGACAACGACGTCCCGCTGGAGATCTCGCCGCTCATGATAGAGATCTTCGAGGACGGCCAGGAACGCTACGGTCCCCGCGCCTGGTCCGACGACATCATCAAGCGCTTGGAAGAAGCCTGCGACGTCTCGATCACCGCCCCCGGCTTTCCCGCCGAAATGATCGACGACGAACCCGAGGAGCCGGGTTACGAGGTCGTGCCGAAGGGCTAAGGTTGATCCGGCGGCTGATCCAGCTCAACCCAGGGCGCTGCTGACCTCGCGCGCCGCGCGTTCACCGCTCCACCATGCACCGCCGCAGGTGGCATAGAACGAGCCCGCCGCCGCTTCGCCCGCGAAGAACAGACGATCATCGAGCGGCTGGGCGAGGATCTGGCGCGCACCATGGGCGCCAGGGCGCAGACCGGCATAAGCACCCAGCGTGTAGGGATCGCTCGCCCATGGGCTCAGCGTGCCCTTGACGAAGTGATCGCGCGCCTTGCTGCCGACCATCTCCACGACCTCGCCCAGCGCAAAGTCGACAGCAGCGTCGGTGCCTTCCGCCGACATCTCCCAAGCGAACTGACCGCCCATGAAGCCGACCATAAGGTCCTGGCCGAAGGGCCATGTCAGGAAGTAGCAGGCTTCGGCGGGCATCTGCTCGGGCACGTGGTAGACCAGCCATTCGTTGGGGCGGAAGCCCAGGCGCGTGTCGTCGAACTGCAGACCGACCTTCACCAGCAGACTCATCGGCAGGTCGGCGATCGCCTGCTGCTTCTCGACAGGCAGCACCGGATCGAAGGCGATCGAGCCGGCGTTCAGCACGCCGGTCGAGACGGTCACGATGCAGGTCTTCGCGCTGATATCACCCGACGGCGTGGTCACCGTAACGCCGTCGCCACCCCAGGCAATCTTCGACACCGGCGACGACCGCCTCACCGGCACGTCCGCGCCCATCATCGAGATCAGGGTGCCGTAGCCCTGTTCGACCATGTAGCGCGGCCCCATCGAGGCACCCGACCGCCAGTCGAGCGTCGACATCCGATCGAAATCGACGCTCATGCCCATCGTCATCCAGGTCTGGGCCGTGGCCGAAAAAGGCATGTCGGGCACCACTGTGGAGGCGGCGACGTCCTTGCCGGCCCGACCTGCGTCGGCGATCGCGCCCTTGACCGCGGCATGGGCATCCCAGTACTGGCCGTACTCGACATCACTCGCCTCACGGTCGCCGACGTAGAGCAGTTTGCCGGCACTGTCGTGCGACATCAGATGCAGTCCGAACGCTTCGGCCGCATCGACGAACTTGTCGGTCATGGCCGTCTGAAGCCATGAGCACCCGTGGTCGAAGGGGATGCCGAAGGTCTCGCTTTCGGTGTAGGCGCGACCACCGATGCGGTCTTTCGCCTCAAGCACCATGACGGACTTGCCGTCCGCCATCAGCTTCCTGGCCGCGCCGAGCCCGGCGGCACCGGCACCGATGATCACCACATCGTAGTAATCGGCGGTGGCTGACGACCGCACGCCAGCCGATGCGACAACCCCGGAAGCGATCAGCGCCACGAAATGACGGCGGTTGAGATTGGCGATCGCATGATGGGGCAGCATGGTGGAGTCCTCGGTCTGTTGCGAATCCATCTCATCATTATCCCTCTACGACGCAGAGAAATCAAGTCAACGCCGTGTCGTTTCGGTGTTGGACAGGCCGTCACAGATTGGGATAGAGGCCTCCTCATGGTTCAATGTGGCAGTCTTTCCGTTGAAAAGATCGTCGATGCCGCGGTCGTCATGGTCGACCGCGAGAGCCTCGACGCCTTCAGCATGTGCAAGCTCGGCGCGGATCCCATGGCGCTCTATCACCACGTACCACGGCGGCACTGATGCAGGAGATGGTCCGGGTCTTCCTGGATGGGATTGAGGTCGTCGACCGTGGCGGCCCATGGCAGGACAGCGTGTGCGACTTTGCGCTCACGTTTCATGCGGCCGCAAGGTGCCACCATCTCTCCTGCGGCAACTTCGGAGAGGTCAGCGCCGTAGCCGACCATATCACCGATGTCGACCCCGACACCGAATTCAACTTCGGGCTCGATGTCACTTTGCGCGGGCTCCAAGCGATCGGGACCTGATCCGCCGAAACGAGCAACGATCATGGCCAGCAACCTGGAGAGCCTCTCCAACCCCTGATCTCATCATCGGCGCCGGTCAGGCGCACGAAAGAATCGGACCATACGCGACGCAGGGTGCCCGGAGACACGGAAGACGACGCTCCCCGGCCGAAGCCGGGGAGCACGTCAGGCGATCAGGAGTAGCGGTAGGGTTTACCCGCTGCCGCCATGACCTTGTTGTACTCGCGGAAGATCGACACGATCTTGGCGGCGGTGTCGCTGGTGGCCGCGATTTCGTCCCAGAAGGTGAGGGCGGCTGCCTCGACCTGGGCCCATTCCTCGTCCGGGATGGTGGTGAGCTCCATCTTGGTGCCCTGGGTCCTCAGGTGCGCCTCGCCGCCCCAGTACCACCACTGGCGATAGTAGTGGGAGCTGTCGGTCGCCAGACGGAACAGGGTCTTGAGGTGATCGGGCAGCTCGTTCCAGCGATCCTGGTTGGCGAAGAAATGGCCGATCCAGGCGCCCGAGATGTTGTTGGTGAGGAAGTAGTTGGTCACGTCGGCCCAGCCCACCGTGTAATCCTCGGTGATGCCCGACCAGGCGATGCCGTCGAGCTCGCCGGTCTGCACGGCGACCTCGATGTCCTCCCACGGCAGCGTTACCGGCACCACGCCGAACTGGCTCAGGAAGCGGCCAGCGGTGGGGAAGGTGAAGACACGTTTGCCCTTGAGGTCCTCAAGGCTCCAGATCGGGTCCTTTGTGGCGAAGTGGCAGGGATCCCAGGCACCCGCACTGATCCACTGTACGCCGACATCGGCATAGGCCTGCTCCCAGATCTCGCCCAGGCCGTACTGGTTGAAGACCACGGGCACATCCAGGCTGTAGCGCAGGGCGAGCGGGAAGTAGCCGCCGAACTGGGTGACCTCGGTGGGTGCCGCCATGGAATCGTCGTCGGACTGCACGGCATCGATCGTGCCCGACTGCATGGCGCGGAAGAGTTCGCCCGTGGGCACCAACTGATCGGCGAAGAAGAGCTCGATCTCCATCTCACCATTGGCGGCCTGGTTGAAAGCCTCGACCGCCGGCACGACGACGTGCTCGGCGAGCGCAGGCCCCGCATAGGTCTGCATGCGCCAGCGGATCGCCGACTGCGCGTGGACAGCAGGTGCCGCAAGTGCCGATGCCCCCGCACCGACCGTTGCCACACCGGCATTCTTCAGGAATGAACGTCTGGATTTCGTCATAAGTGTCTCCTCTTTGTTGGCTTTGACGAACACACAAGGCGGAAACCGGCCGTCACGTCATGGGCGGTCAGTTCCCGTAGACCAGGCCCGGCAGCCACAGGGCGATGCCGGGGAAGGCCATCACAAGCGCCAGCGCCAGCACCATCACCATGACAAAGGGCAGGATCGACCGGTAGATGTCGATGATGGTGATCTCGGGCGGCGCCATCGCGCGCATCAGGAAGAGGTTGTAACCAAAGGGCGGGGTCATGTAGGCGATCTGGCAGGTGATGGTGTAGAGCACGCCATACCAGATGAGGTCGAAGCCCAGCGCCTTGACCAGCGGCACGTAGAGGGGCGCCACGATCACCAGCATGGCGGTGTCGTCGAGGAAAGTGCCCATCAGGATGAAGCTGAGCTGCATCAGGATCAGCACCTCCCAGGGCCCCAGACCGAGCTGATCGAGGAAGAAGCCCTCCAGCGCCCGCTTGGCACCGAGCCCATCGAACACGGCACCGAAGGCCAGAGCCGCCATGATGATCCACATGAACATGCAGGTGACGCCCAGCGTCTTCCTGAGCGTGGTCTCCATGACCTGACGCGTCAGCCGCTTGCGGTACCAGGCCGCGATGGTGGCCGAGATCGCACCCACAGCCGAACTCTCGACGAGGCTGGTCACTCCCATGAGGAAAAGCCCCGTCATCGACAGGAAGATCAGGAAGGGCAGGATGCCCGCGCGCAGGTGGCGCAGCTTCTCGGCCCAAGTGACCTGTCGCTCCTCGGCGGGCAGGATGGGCCCGAGATGCGCCTGGAACCGGCAGCGCATGGCGATGTAGACGATGAACAGCGTCGCCATCATCAGACCCGGCAGGGCACCGGCGAGCCAGAGCTGGCCCACGGGCTGGCGCGCAATCATGCCGTAGAGCACGAGCACGACACTGGGCGGCACGAGGATGCCGAGCGATGAGCCCGCCTGGATCACGCCGGTCACCATGATCTTGTCGTAACCACGGCGCAGAAGCTCGGGCAGCGCGATGGTCGCGCCGATCGCCATACCGGCGACCGACAGCCCGTTCATGGCCGAGATCACGACCATCAGGAGGATGGTGCCAATCGCCAAGCCGCCCCGGACCGGACCCATCCAGACGTGGAACATGGAATAGAGGTCGTCGGCGATGCGGGATTCCGAGAGGATGAATCCCATGTAGATGAAGAGCGGCAGCGTAATAAGCGGGTACCATTTCATCAGCTTCATCGCAGCGTTGAAGCCGAACTCGCCGCCACCCGTACCGTAAAGCAGGACGGATGACGCGACGGCGACGAACCCGATGGCGCCGAACACACGCTTGCCCGTGATCAGCATGACCATCATCGACGAGAACATCAGAATCGCGATGAAGTTGTAGTCGTCGAAGAGCGCAGGGAAATCCATCAGCTTTCGAGCCCCCGCGCTCTGGCGAAGTCCTTCAGCATGACCGCAGTGGTCTGCAGGATCATCAGCACGACGCCGATGCACATGATGATCTTGATCGGTGCCATGTAGGGTGCCCAGGCCGAATAGCTGCGCTCGTTGTATTCGATGGCGTAGGTCGTGCTGACGACGCCGCCGTAGAGCAGCACACCGAGGTAGAAAAGCAGGAAGCCGACCGTGAGGCAGTCGACAATCGCCTTGGTGCGCGGCGACCAGTTGGCATAGACGAGGTCCATTCGGACATGTTCGCCCTGCTGCATCGAATAGGGACCGCCGAGGATGTAGTAGGCAACCATGACGAACTGGGCCATCTCAAGCGTCCACTGAGCAGGCAGGAGCACGATGTCGCCCAGCGCCTTGGAGACGCTCGAGTAGATCAGAATCGCCATCAGGACAAAGATCAGATACATCGCCGCTCGCCCGACGCGACGGCTGATCGCCTCCACGAAGCAAACGTATCGCTTCAGAAACTCGGGCATATGCTCCCCTGACAACCGCTCCGACGCGCGGCTTTCTCGCCGCTTCTCCGTCTCGCCGCAGACATTGGGTCAGCCTTCCGCGCGGGAGTCAACCGACGTGGCCAAGCGTCATGGACCTTACATGCCGTTCATCCATCATGTCTCACTGACGGCGATATCGGAGATGTGAGTCGGCTCGACCGCCCCGGGGTCCTCCCCGGAATTACCGGATCAGCGAACTTGCCGGCTTCCAGGGTGCTTGTCTCATCCTCGGAATGTCATTGCCAGGCCGCATTGGCCGTGACCGAACGGATCGCCTGCTCGGCGGAGGCGCAACGGTCGAGCCGCTGCACCTTTTCGGGCCCGAAGACCTTGTCGCGCATGACGTGACCCCAGTCGTGCACAGTGGTTGATTGAGAAAGCTCGGCTGCACGCCGAGCTCCGCCATGCGCCGGATCGGCTCGCCGTGCAGGATTGAGCTGTACTCGATGCGCAGCATGAACGACCCGCGTGTCACCTGCGTACCCCTTGCCCAGCGCGGCGCCCGCGAGTATGGTCCACTGTCCGTTCCCCCGAGGGAATGCCAGACCTGCGGAGAGGTGCCGGAGTGGTCGAACGGGGCGGTCTCGAAAACCGTTGTGCGCCTTGCGTACCGAGGGTTCGAATCCCTCCCTCTCCGCCACTTGTCCCGGAAAGACAGTTCCCACGATCCGGCTGCGGCCGGACTTCTGCGTTGTTTTCGAGGGTTATGCAGGAGGTGCTGAGCACCGGACTCGTCGTGAAACGGCCAAAATCGTTCTCTTCGGCGCGATGTTCTGTGAGGCTGATGACTGCGCCGCTTTGGTGAATTTCTTGCAGCCCTCTGAAGGCGATGTTTCCGGTGGACTCGCTGCCCACCGCGCACTTACCATTCATGGCCAGCGCTCGATTGGGAATTCGAGAAGTCAGGTTACGGACAGGTCCCCATGACTTCCTTTCGCTTTATCCATTCTGCCGACATTCATCTCGACAGCCCGCTAAGGGGCCTTGCACGCCAGGAAGGTAACGCCGTCGCGCGGGTGCGTACCGCGACTCGCGAGGCGCTTGATACACTGGTCGGATTGGCCATGGAGGAGAAGGCCAATTTTCTTGTTATCGCCGGAGACCTTTATGACGGCGACTGGCGGGACTACAACACTGGGCTTTTCTTCGCAGCACAGATGGGGCGGCTCAACAAGGAGGGCATCCCGGTCTATTTGCTCCACGGCAACCACGACTCTGAAAGCCAGATCACCCGGCGACTTGAACTGCCCGAAAACGTCCATGTCTTTGGCACGCGCAGGCCAGAGACGTTTGCGCTTGATGAGCTGAAGGTCGCACTGCACGGGCAGAGCTTTCGCCAGCGTGCCTTAACGGACAATCTTGTACCCGGCTACCCTAGGCCAGTTTCTGGTGCATTCAACATCGGAGTCCTGCACACAGGCCTCGGGGGCATGGGCGGCCACGCGAACTACGCCCCTTGCGCCATCGAAGACCTCACCAACAAAGGCTACGACTACTGGGCGCTCGGCCACGTACACCAGGCAAAGGTGCTGCACGAAAAGCCTTACATTGTCTTCCCAGGCAACCTTCAGGGCCGCCATGCCCGCGAGACCGGTCCCAAGGGCGCAAGCCTCGTCACCGTAGAAGAAGGTGACGTCGTCGAATTGACGAAGATCCCTTGTGATGTGGTGCGCTGGGCAGTGCTGCCCGTATCGTTGGTCGATGCGGAGCTCTTCGGCAACGTGATTGATGGTATCCACGATGCCGTGGAGGCGGCCGTGGCTCAGGCTGACGGGCGGCTACTAGCCTGCCGCATTGTCCTGCAAGGGCGCACCGCTGTTCACGATCAGCTTATTGCTTCCGAGGACCAGATTCTGGCTGAAGCCCGCGCCGGCGCACTTGGACTGGGCGACGAAGTCGCTTGGGTGGAAAAGGTGGTCATTGACACCCAGCCTGAGGTCGATGCAGAGACGCTGGCCGAGCGCGAAGACGCCATTGGAGAGCTTCGGCGCCTGTTGCAGGAAGCCACCGGGGACGATTCACTGCTGGCACAAATCGAGGAAGATATCGGCAAGTTGGTGCGCCAGCTGCCTAACGAGGTGCGCGGCGACATCGAAGATTGCATGCTGAAGGCCGCAGTAGACGGCAATTTTGCGGCGCTGATTGGCCAGGTCTCGCCTTATCTCTCCGCACGGCTCACGGCGAAGGGGGGATGAGTGTGCGGATAAAACGGCTCGATCTGCTGCGCTACGGCCACTTCACCGAAGTGTCGCTTGAGCTGCCTGATGGCACATCGGACTTCCACATCATCTTCGGCCCGAATGAGGCCGGTAAGTCCACGGCGCTGTCCGCTATCGAAGATCTTCTATTCGGCATTCACGGGCAGACGCGGTACGGGTTTCTGCATGATTACGGCAGCATGCGTATCGGTGCTGTGCTTGAGAACGGCAGTGATGGGCTGGAGGTGCTGCGGAGAAAAGGCAATAGGGACACGCTGCTGGGACCGAACGCTTTGCCGGTGCCCGGTGGGGAAGCGGTACTTAGCCCCTACCTTGCCGGCGCGGACCGAACCTTTTTCGAGCGCATGTTCAGCCTTGACCACACTCGCCTTGAAGCTGGCGGCCGGGCAATCCTGGAGGCCAGGGACGACGTCGGTCAGATGCTGTTCTCCGCCGGTGCCGGTATCGGAGGTCTGCGGGAGCAGTTGACCCAGCTTTCCAAAGAGGCGGATAGCTTGTGGAGCCCGGGGCGGCGCGCCCGGGGCCGCAAGTTCTCCATCGCCAAAGACAAGCTGGATACCGCCCGGCGGGATCTGCGCGAGCAGACCCTCAGCGCTGCAAAATGGCGGGAGTTGAAGAATGCGTACGAAAATGCAGAAGAGGCCTATGGTGCCATCGACAAGGCGATCAGCAAGGCGACAACCACCCGAAACCGTCTGAGCCGGATTCGGCGGGTGTTTCGGGATGTGCGGCGAAAGCAAGAGCTGGACAGTCATCTGGAGGAACTCGGCGACGTGATTGCTCTTCCCGCGGAAGCTGACGAGCTTGTTGCTGAGTCTGAGCGCGGGGATGCTGCAGCGGCCGCGAGTATCGGCACGCTGACAGAACAGCTTCAGCGCGCCGAAGAGGGGCTGCAAAGGCTTACTTACGACGAGACGATTATCCAGAGAGCGGCGGATGTAAACCAAGCCTGCGAACGTCGCATCGAGGTTCGCAGTGAAAAAGCCGACCTGCCCAAGCGTGAGGCCGAGCTGCAAGCGGCCGAAAAGGAACTGAAGGGCGCTGCCGCTGAGCTTGGCTGGCAGGATGGAAACTCAGCCGCGCTGATCGAGCGCATTCCGCCGCGGCCGAAAGTTAGTGTCGTGCGATCGCTGCTCAACCAAAAAGGCGAGCTCGAGATCGATGTTTCCGGCAAGGCACGGTTACTGGAAGAAGCGAAGGAAGAGCATGCCGTACTGAAGGACAAGCTTGCCAAGGCCGGTGAGCCTGTTGACGCATCACGGATGGCCATCGTGTTGAAGAGTGTGCGCGAACAGGGTGACATTGCCGGTCGAGTGCGTTCTGCCGCAGAGGAGCTGAAGAAAGCCAGAAGCAGGGTCGCCCTGCAGCTTGGTGCACTTGACCCGGGTGTTGCAGATGAAGATGCACTGACCGGCATGAGTGTGCCGGCAAGGGCGAAAGTAGAGTCGCAACGAAAAGCCCAAGATAACTGGCAGCGGCGGCTGACGGAAACGCGGCGACAGGCTACATCCGTTCAGCAGGAGCTGGACAGTGACGTTAAAGCCCTTGAGCGGGTTATACGCGATGAGCAAGTGGTCACAGCCGAAAAACTGAAGGACGCTCGTGGTCGCCGCGACGTCGTGTGGCAGCTGGTGAAGCTCAAGCACGTCGAGGGACAGCAGATCCCGCCGGACCAGGCCGCGCAGTACAAGGACGAAATCGAGGATCTGGCAGGTGCCTTTGAGCCTGCCGTCGTCAGGGCCGATAAGCTGGCTGATCGGCGCTTTGACCATGCTGAAGCCGCTGGGCGCATCGCCGAGATCAAGCGCAAGATCGAGAAGCAGGAAACGCTTTTCGTCCAGTTGCAGGACAACGAACAGAAACTCGTGGAGGAAGGCAAGCAGCTGAAAGCCGATTGGGCCGCGCTGTGGACCGGGGCACCGTTTGAGCCGGAAGCGCCTGAGACCATGCTGGAATGGCTTGTAGCCCGCGACGGGGTGCTGGAGGCCATTGAAGCGCGGGAAGAAGCTGACAGCGCGCTAGAGGCTGTTCGTGGCGAGGAGCAGGCGGCAAGGCAGCAGTTGATTGGTGAGTTGGCTGCGCTGGGTGTCGATGTTGTCACACTGGAATCTGACGGCCTGACCATCGTCGTTGAACGGGCGGCGGAAGAGCTACGGCTTCGCGAGGCCAAAGCCGAGAGGAAGTCTCAGCTCGAAAAGGATGTCGCTGAAGCCAGTAAGCTTGTTGCGCGTCGGCAGCGGGACCTTGAGACGGCAAAGAAGGCGCGGGCCGAATGGCGGGATAAATGGACTGCTGCGCTTGACGATTTTGGCCTTGCTGCAGATACCGCCGCTGAGGCTGTTGATGCTCAGATCGGCATTATCGATCAAATGCGGGAGGCGGTCGGTCGGATCAGCTCGTTGCGACACGACCGCATCGAGAAGATTCAAAGGGACCTCGCTGACTTCGAAAATGTTGCCAGTCAGCTTGTGCGGGTTGTTGCACCGGACCTTTCTGACAAGGCGGCGGACGACGCTGTTGCGGCGCTGAAGACGCGGCTTAACGAGGCCGAGAGGATCCAGGGACTGCGGGAGAATCAGGACGAGGCCGTTGAAGACCTGAAAGAGCAGATCAAAACGCTTGAAGGTCAGCGGCGGGAGTGGGCCGCCTCCATAACCCACCTTATGCAGACCGCAGGCGTCGATAACAATGACAAACTGAAGGCCGCTATCGAGCGATCCGACAAGCAGCGGGAGCTTCAGGAGGAACGGGACGAGATCATAGGAAAGCTTCAGCAGGACGGTGATGGCAAGACTGATGACGAACTGGAAACCGAGTGCGACGGGCTGGCCATCGATGACGTCGCGGCTCGGGAAGAGTCGCTTCAGGCGGAACTGGAGGACTTGAGAAAGCAGCAGGGCGAGGCAGGCGATGTCCGATCGCAGGCACGCCAAGCGTATCAGGCCATCGGCGGCGATGATGCGGCCGCACAGGCTGGGGCAGCCCGGGCAGAGGCGCTGGCTGAAATGGGCGAAGTGGCCGAGCGGTACGTTCGGGTGAAGACATCCGCCATTCTGCTGCAATGGGCCATCGACCGCTATCGTCGGGAGAAGCAAGCGCCGCTGCTCAAACGCGCGGGACAGCTGTTTCAGGTCATGACCGCGGGCTCGTTCACCAGCCTGCGCGTGGACTTTGATGACCAGGACAACGCCCACCTGACCGGGGTACGACCGGATGAGAAGGTTGTGCCGGTGTCCGGCATGAGCACCGGCACAGCCGATCAGCTATACTTGGCGCTGCGGGTTGCCTCGATTGAAGACTATCTTGAGCGGGCGGAGGCGCTGCCGTTTGTGGCCGACGACCTGTTCATCAACTTCGATGACAGCAGGGCGGCTGCTGGGTTTGAGTTGTTGGGACAGTTGGCAAGGAAAACCCAGGTACTCTTCTTCACGCACCATCGTCATCTCGTGGAAATCGCGAAGTCTACCCTGGGGGATACCATCAACTGTGTTTCGCTGAACGAAAAAGCCACTATGGCATCGGCATGAACTGTGGCATCGGCATGACTCGTCGGAAAGACCGTGTTGTATGCTGCCCCGGAGTCGGTGCCTGTCGGTGCTTGTCGGTGCCTGTCGGTGCCCGTCGCCGACCTTCGGGCCGAGGTGGAAACCTCATGATACATTACGCATTGAGCGTCTACATCCCTGCGGGTAGCGCGTGCGGCAAGAAAGAGCCAGCCGCTCACGAACGACCCTCAAGGTTTCGCTGACCGCCCCACAGCCGCACGATGCGCAGGTCTTCGCCGGGCTCTCCCACGTCGCCCCGGAGCGAAAGCACGGGTCAGCCTGTTCGCACAGTTCATCGGTCTGGGCTAATTCAATGACTTGAAGCGGAGAACGTTCGACACCAGTCCCGTTCCCTCCGCCATTCCTTCCTTGCGTTCAACCGCCGTCATCGGATGCCTGGTGCGGCGTCTTCACCGGATCTTCGATATCGTCATCTTCGATATCGTCGGGCGCGCGGTTCGCGTGGGAATTCAGATAGGCCTCAAGGTCACGCTGCGAGACACGCCAATCGCGACCGAACTTGATGGCGCGGAGTTGGCCGTCGTTGATCCACGAACGAACGGTGCTCTCGCGCATCTTCAGGAGTTCGGCGACCTCATGAACGGTCAGCAGGGGTTTCGACAGCATGATCATCGGCTCCGGCGCAACGATACGATGGTGCAGGTTGAGCCATTTATCGCTTATATCGGTTTATGTCTACATATTGAAGTTCTTGTAATTTTCTCTATATCAGAGACTGTTTTATCGAGGTTGATCCCGCCTGGGGTCGTTTGTCCATACTCCGTCCTTGAGCGTCTGCATCCAACCTGCGTGGCCGTTCGTCAGGGGAATTCGCGAAATGCTGCTTGCGGCTGTGCTCGCACCATTTGTCCTTGCCGTCTTCGCGCCGGCCGTTCGGCGTGTCGCCGGGCCGGCGACAGGCTGGCTTTTGGCGCTGCTGCCGGCGGCTCTGACCGTCTACTTCGCCGGATTCCCGGGGCCGATCGCGGCGGGCGATCCGATAAGTTTTTCGGTCCCCTGGGTTCCCACGCTCGGCATTCATCTGTCGTTTCACGTGGACGGGCTGAGCGTGATGTTCGCCCTGCTGATCAGCGGGATCGGCACCTTCATCGTCCTCTATGCGGCGACCTATCTTTCCGGGCATGCCGATCTCGGCCGTTTCCTCATGTTCATCCTGATGTTCATGGGTTCGATGCTGGGTCTCGTGCTGGCCGACAATGTTGTCACCCTGTTCGTGTTCTGGGAGCTGACCTCGATCACCTCCTTCCTGCTGATCGGCTTCAACCACAAGAGCGCACGGTCCCGGCGGGCGGCCCTGCAGGCGCTGGTCGTCACCGGCGGCGGCGGTCTTGCGCTGCTGGCGGGCCTGTTGCTCATGGCGCAGGCGGGCGGTGCGATGGAGTTGTCGACCCTTCTGCAAAGCGGCGACCTGTTGCGCGACCACCCGCACTACATCTCCATCCTGATCCTTGTGCTGATCGGGGCCTTCACCAAGTCGGCCCAGGTGCCGTTTCATTTCTGGTTGCCGAATGCCATGGAAGCGCCGACACCGGTCAGCGCCTATCTGCATTCCGCCACCATGGTGAAGGCGGGCGTCTATCTTCTGGCCCGTGTTCATCCCGGCCTCGGGGGAACGGAGGTCTGGCAGATCACCCTGGTCGCCTTCGGAGCCACGACCTTCCTGATCGGTGCGATCCTGGCCCTGCGCAACACCGACCTGAAACTGATGCTGGCCCAGACCACGGTTGCGAGCCTGGGACTCCTGGTCTTCCTGATCGGCCTCGGCCATGAACTGGCGCTGGAGGCGGCGATGGTCTACCTCTTTGCGCACGCGATGTTCAAAGGTGCGCTCTTCATGGCTGCCGGCTGCATCGATCACGGGACTGGCACACGCGACGTCTGGAAGCTGTCCGGCCTGCGAAGCGCGATGCCGATCACCTTCGGTGCGGCGGCACTGGCGGCACTCTCCATGTCGGGCCTGCCGCCCTTCATCGGCTTCATTGCCAAGGAGTTCGTCTACAAGGGCACGCTGGGCGAATTCTGGCCGCTGCTTGTCACGGGCATCGCCATTGTTGGCAACGCCCTGATGTTCGCGGTCGCCTTCCTGGTCGGCTTCAAACCATTCCTGGGTGCGCCCTTACAATCGCCAAAGCCTGCCCATGAAGGCGGTCCCGGCCTGTGGCTCGGACCGCTCACCCTGGCGGTGCTTGGACTGCTGGCGGGTCTGTTCGCCGGCGTGCCCGAGACCTATCTGGTCGGCCCGGCTGTTTGGGCGGTCGCAGGGTCACAGGTTCCGGTGTATCTCTACCTGTGGGGGGGCTTCAAGACTCCGCTCCTCCTCAGCATGGTGACCATCGCGCTCGGGGCGCTGCTCTTGTGGAAAGCGCGTGCGCTCAGCCGTGCGATGGCGGCCGCCCTGGACAGGCTCTGGGGTCCTGATCAGGGCTATGATCAGTTTCTCGACGCTCTCATCGGGATCGCGCGGGCCGTGACGGCCAAGCTCCAGACCGGCACTCTGCGGCACTACCTTCTGGTGACGATGACGGTCGTTGCCACCATCCTGGTCGCGCCGATGATCGCCATGGGCGACCTTTCGGTCTCCGTCACCCTGCCACGAACCGACTTCTACATCTGGGGTATCGCCCTGCTGGCTCTGGCCGGTGGCTTCGCCATTGCCATTGCGCGCTCGCGGCTGATCGCCATCCTGTCCATGGGCGTGCTCGGCATGGCCGTTGCTCTGATCTTTGTGTTGTTCAGCGCCCCGGATCTCGCTTTCACGCAGTTGATGGTGGAGACTCTATCCGTCGTGATCCTGGCGCTGGTCATCACACGGTTGCCGATCTACCGATCTGATTGGCGTGGGTGGCCCAGGGCAATCCGCGACTCGGCCATCGCCGTGGTCGTCGGAGTCGGGTTCACACTTCTGCTGCTGACGATCACCGGTCGGCCCCTCGATCCCGTGCTCAGCGAGTTCTTCGCCGCACGCAGCTACACGGAGGCCTATGGCCGCAACATCGTCAACGTGATCCTGGTGGACTTCCGCGCTCTCGATACCTTCGGAGAGATCGCCGTGGTGGTGATTGCCGGTGTTGCCGTTCTGAGCCTGTTGGCGATGGGAGGGCGACGACCGGACCGAACCGCCACGACGACCGCTCCCGCCGCCGCCTCGGTCCGGAGGGGCCCAGGTGCGAACGACGAGGAGGACGCGCGATGAATTCCCTCATTCTGAGGACGGCCACGCCGTTCCTGGTTGGTTTGACGGTTCTGTTCTCGATCTTTGTTCTGCTCCGCGGACACAACGTGCCGGGCGGCGGCTTTATCGGTGGTCTCGTCGGTGCCTCGGCATTCGCGATCTACACCATCAACGAAGGCGTTGCGGCGACACGCCGGGCGATGATTGCCCACCCGGTGGCGATTGCCGGGTTCGGCCTTTTCATCGCCGGGCTGAGCGGCGTTGCCTCCCTGTTTTTCGGGGACGCCTTCATGACCGGACAGTGGTGGTTCCCCGACTTCGCGCCGGACCTGAAGTACCTGTCGACCGTCGTCCTGTTCGATATCGGGGTCTATCTCGTCGTTGTCGGCGCCATCGTTGCCATCATCATGGGCCTTGAGGAGAACGGCTGATGGAAGCTGCGTTCTCCATCGTCGTCGGGACGCTGTTTGCCATCAGCGTCTACCTGCTGCTGTCGGGTTCGTTGATCCGCCTGCTACTGGGAATCTTCGTCCTCGGCAATGCGACCCATCTGCTGATCTTTGTCGCCGGTCGCCTGGTGCGACACGCGCCGCCGTTGATCCCTGACGGTCTGGAGGTTGCTGACACGGTGATCGCCAACCCTCTGCCACAGGCCCTGATCCTGACAGCCATCGTGATCAGCTTCTCTTTGTTCTCCTTCCTCCTGGTGCTCGCCTATCGCGCCTACCAGTGCCTCGACACGGTCAACACTGACGAGATGCGGGACGCCGAGCCCATAGTCGCCCCGAATGTCTTGAGGGGCCGCGATGTTTGAGGGTGCCGGTTGGCTGATCGTCTGGCCCGTCCTCATTCCGATCCTGGGTGCCGCGCTGGCTGCGGCCGCATGGGGCAATGAACGTGCACAATCCGTTATCGGGGTCGCTGGTCTCGGTGCCCAGTTCATCGCCAGCATCGCGCTGTTCGAGCATGTCTGGAGCCATGGCGTGGTCGCCATGTCGATTGGCGGCTGGCAGGCTCCCTTCGGTATCGCGCTGGCGGCGGACACGCTGGGTGCTGGCTTCACCCTGGTGGGCAGTCTTGTCGGCCTCATCGTCGCTCTGCACAGCATCGGATCGACGGATACCGGGCATCGCCGGGCCGGGTTCTTTCCCTTGCTGCTTGCGCTGATGGCCGGCGTCGCCGGGGCGTTCCTGACCAGCGATATCTTCAATCTCTACGTTTGGTTCGAGGTCACCCTGATTTCGTCCTTCGGGCTCATGGTTCTCGGTGGCCGGCGTGAGCAGATTGACGGTGCGGTCAAGTACGCGTTCCTCAATCTGATTGCGACAACGTTGCTTCTGATCGCGATCGGCTTGCTCTACGGCCTGACGGGCACCCTCAACATAGCCGATCTCTCGGGCAAGGTGGCGTTGCTGCCGCAGGACTCGACGCTTGAGACCGTGGCCCTGCTCTTCCTCGTGTCGCTCGGAATGAAGGCGGCCCTGTTCCCGCTCCATTTCTGGCTGCCGGCGGCTTACCACACGCCGCTGCCGACGGTGTCCGCCATCTTCGCGGCCCTGTTGACCAAGGTGGGCGTCTACGCGCTGATCCGCGTGTTCTCACTGGTCTTCCCGGAGAACAGCGATATGGTCCGCGACGCCATGATCTGGGTCGCCGTCGCGACGATGGTGCTCGGTGCACTGGGAACACTGGCAGAGTCGGACATCCGACGTTTCGTCTCGTTCACCGTGGTGAGCGGCGTTGGTGTGATGGTGGGCGGCATCGCGATCGGCACCGAGTTGGCGTTTCTCGGCACGATCTTCTACTTCGTCCACTCGATCGTCATTTCAGCGGCCCTCTTTATCGCCGTCGGCATGATCGCCACGGCCAGCAAGGCGACGGGAATTGAGGATCTGGCCGGTCTCTACAGGAGAGCGCCCTTTCTCGCTGTCGCCTTCCTTGTTGTCGGTCTCTCACTGGCCGGTGTTCCGCCACTCGCCGGGTTCTGGCCGAAGGTTTATCTCGTGCAGGCGGGGCTCGAAGCCGACTCGACTGTTCTGGTGGTCGGTATTCTGCTGTCCGGTTTCCTGATGCTGGTCGCGTTCGGCCGGGCCTTTTGCCTGATCTTCTGGAGGCCGGGCGACGATGAAACGCCGGCGCAGGACGCCGGACTGCTTGTGAAGGGCAGCCTCGGTGCCCTTGCCGCGATGACCTTCGCGTTCGGCCTCTATTGCGCCCCGCTGGTGGAGGTGTCAGGCCGTTCCGCAGCAGAGCTCCTGAGCCCCGATCCTTACATCTTTACGGTGCTTGGCCAGCCGGAGGCAGCCCGAATGGACGGCACGCCGACAGTCACGCCTTCCGGTGCGGTGGAGGCGATGCAATGAACCTCTTTCTGCTCAATCTTGTTCTGGCCCTGGTCTGGGGGGCCGTGACGGGAAGTTTTGCTCCCGGCAACCTGATTTTCGGCTTCATCCTGGGTTTCCTCTCGCTTTGGTTGGTCCGCGACCGTGTCGATCGTCGGAATTTCTATCGCCCTGCACGGGTTGCGCTGTTGATCTGGGAGTTCCTGAAGGAGCTTTGTCTTTCATCCGTCCGGGTGGCACGGGACACGCTGAGCCCTCGGATGACGTTCCAACCGTCGACCATCGCCGTGCCGCTCCACCTAAGGCAGGACGCGGAAATCATGCTGCTGGCCAATCTGATCAGCTTGACGCCCGGAACCCTCAGCGTCGATGTGTCGAGCGACAGATCGACTCTCTACATTCACGCCATGGATGTGGACGATCCGGACGAACTCTGCCGCGAGATCAAGGATGGGTTCGAGAACCTGATCAGGAATGCAATGGAGTAGAATGATGGACGCGTTCGGTCAGACCTTTCTCGAGTTTGCAACGACGGTTGCCTTTGCCTCCCTGTTGGTCGCATTCGCGTTTACCGTCTACCGCTTGTTGCGTGGACCCAGCTTCGCAGACCGCGTTCTGTCTCTCGACTTTCTGATGCTCATCGGCATCGGCTTCATCGCCGTCAAGGCGTTGGCTTCCAGCGAGTTCAGCTATATCGACGTGGCGATCGCGATGGCTCTGGTGGGTTTCCTCGCAACGGTTGCGTTTGCGCGTTATATCCATCGACGGGCGAGGGCCACCGATGCCGAGCCGAACGAAGACCTGGAAGAGGTTCCGCTGCATTCGAGTGGCGGGATACGAACGGCAAGCCGTTCGGGCCAGGGCGGTGAGCCATGATCGACCTGATTGCAGGCGTCCTGATCCTGGTCGGCGCCCTGTTCTCTCTTGTTGCCGGGATCGGTTTGTTCCGGCTGCCGGATGTCTACCTTCGGATGCATGCGGCGACGAAGGCCGGCACCCTGGGCAGCGGGCTGATGCTGCTGGCTGCCGGCGTTCACTCTCAGGAATTGGAGGTCATCGCCTGGGTCCTCTCAGGCATCGTCTTCCTGATGATCACCGCCCCGATCGGCGCGCATCTTCTTGGTCGCGCGGCTTACCTCGCAGGGGTACCGATGTGGTCCCGGACAAAAGCCGATGCACTGGCTGGCAAGTACGACAGCAAGGGCGAGTTCCTCAAGGGTTCCCGGCCCGAGAAGTAAACCGCTCTGGCCCAAACGATCCGTTGTGGCCTCGGGGCCTTGGAGAGTGGCAGGACCAAACCGGGGCGGTCTGCGGTCGCCATGCATCCTGCTCCGCCCATCTGCTCGCCACGGCGATATGGATGTCGGTGAGACAGGGCCCTGAAGGTAGAAGTACAGGGTGTTTTTCTCCTAGGGTGCCTCTCTCCCTGCAATCGCGCGTTCGACACGCAGCCAGCGTCGGTGCCGGATGGAACGGGCAAGGTTCCGCACCCGTTCCGCTGCGTCCTCGGGCAAGAGCATCGTCCCGGGATGGCGTCCGACAAGCGTCAGCAGGATCGCAACCGATTCCGTGAGCGTCGCTCCGTCGGGAGTGAGGAAAGCGGCAATCTTACGCTGCAGATTGACAATGGCATAGGCATCGTCGCGCTGTGCTTTGTCCTCCCTGTCCACATCGCGGACCTCATAGCGCGCGCCGATCTCCGCAAGCACCATCTTTACGGTTAGGGAACCGGACCACCGGTGGCCAAAAAGAACATAAGTCATGTCTGCGCATACCTTGGTACCCACAGCCATTCCACCGTAAGGAAATGAAGGGTCGTCGACAGCCTGCCGTTCGGTCTTTGCGCCGTCGTTGGCCTCGTGAGCGTAGAGACTCACCCGAGCCACTTGTCCAGCGTTCGTTGCTCTCCAACAACAACATCATCCTTTTACGAAGCACCCGCTCCTACCCCCCGGCACCAGCGCAGACCGACCCCCCGCGTCAGGCTGTCCGCGTGACCTTGAGCGTCACCTTACCCCGATTGTTGCCATAGAAGTGCCAGGCATCGTTCGCAAAGCAGTAGAGGTATCCGGCGCGATGCGTTTCGTTGTAGGGAATGGCGAGTTCGGTTGCCGTGCCGATCTTGAACACCTCATGCAGCGATTCGTCACCAGCATTCGCGATCGCCCCCATCAAGCAGAACCAGGGAGCCTTCTCGTACCGTTTCGAGCCTTTGAGGTCAGCCTGCTCGTTCTTGGTGATCTCCTTTAAAATGCCTTCGACCTTGCCAATAAGCGTTCCGATCGCTGTAACGAATTCACCTAGGTAGAACTGATCGTCGTCGGCCCCGCCGGGGCCACTTGGAATGTTGCCGTCGAGCCACTCACCGTGTGCCTCGAACGTGTAGGTCGCTCCGGCGTTCAGGAAGACGCCAGTTTCGTTCCATGGGTCCCTTGAGAAGATGTCGAGTGTGACGGAATCGTTGATCTTGAGGTGCTTCGTCTTGCGATAGGGCGCTTGGGTGATCGGCGGCCGCACATGCCGCTCCCATGCCGATTCATGCAAGGTCTCCCCCACATGTTCCTCCAGAATCTCCGGCGACGGGCGCGGCTGGGTACGAAGCATGGCGTACATACCATCAAGCGTGTTGTGGAGAACGTCCCTCGGGTCCGGTTCGATCTGACCGATCAGGTCTTCCTGGATTCCAAGGCCCTGTTTCTGCGCCTCGTCAATCATCCAGCTGAGTGCGCCATCAGAGAGACCGCGCTCAGGCCAGCCACCACCGACATCGCCGTGACCGCCGGGAAACCAGACCTGCTTCGCATCCGGGTGGTCGTTCGTCTCAGTCCAGAGTGTCGGCACGAAGTTGGCACGCATCTCGTCGAGCGCGACGGCATGGCGGGCGTGCAGGACGTGCGCGCTCAGGCTCGTATTGTGGAACGTGTGGGAGTCACGATCCTCAAGCAGGTTCAGGATCACAAGGTTGTCGGGGATCCCGAGGGCACCAACCGTATCCCAGACGCCCAGGAAGTGGATATCTACCCCTGTCGTGAACGCGTAGCCTGCTATTGAGGCAACCTGATCGGGTGTCGTCTGCCGACGATACGCTTTAGAGAATACGTTCTCGACACCTTGCCAGATTTCTCCGTCGCTGAGCCCGTTCGGGTTCAGCAGACCACAGGACACGACGAGGCCCGACAGGCTGCGAACGGTATAGGCTCCGCGGCTGTAACCGAACAGATAGATGCGGTCTCCAGCCCGGTAGTTGTCACACAGCCACTTATAGGCGCTCTGGATGTTCTTGTTGAGGCCATCGCCGGTCCCGCCGCCCAAGACCTTGTTATGCCAGGTTCCGTCGGTGCCGACACCGGGATGATAGTAAGTGAGCTGCATACGCCCTTCTGCATCGTTCTCGGCCAGTACATTATGCAGAAGAACCACATTCGTCGGCGTGGGTACGCCGTCCTTCATCTGATCCGGTGTGTTCCATGTGCCGTCACAACTGACGATCAGATTGCGCATGGGTAAGCCCTCCTTTTCTTTGTGCCCGTTCCTTGGGTTTCGCTCGAAGCAAGAAATCGGGGGTTGCTTTGACCAAGCGGGATTCAGAATCCATTGACACTATACTCGGATGCGTCCAGAGTGGCAAGCGGGAGAGGTGTGTGCCAGCGTGTTGTCGTGCTCAATCGCATCATAAACCGCGTGTACTGCCACTCGACTCAAACTGCCAGAAGCCATGGGCCGGGTCGCCGACCTTGTGACGGTGCGCGAACCTCGACGCCTGCAGGCCAATCGCAAGCAGGATAACCCGCGCCGCTCGACTGTCCCCACGTTCCGACAACAGCGCAAAGGCGGCTGGCATCCCAAGGTCACGAACATTCGTCGATAGGCCGTCTCAACAACTTATGATTGCTGTTCGTCGGCGGGTTGGTTCGCGATACCACACAGGGTTCGGCGTCATTGGTAGCGCCGTGTCTGTCGGTTTGTTCACACTCGGCGAGCACACATATGGTGCGCGGACTCAGAGGCTATCGGGGGGACGCACGCTAGGGGGAATCGGTCCGCTATCGGCAGTTCTGTGTCGTTGTTTTGATCATGGTGACGTCACGTATTGTTGACAGCACCGGTATTGACCCGGCCAGACTGAACCAGTCCCGTCAGATCGGAACAGCAACCGACCACGTCATAGAACAACTGGCCAGCGGCTTGGGTCTGTGGCTCGTGGATTTTCTGATACAACCTACATCTTGATCAGACCCGGTTCTGGTCCCGACTCTGTTCAGCGGCTGTCCGCAGGAGGCCCGGAAGGCATCGACTCGACGAGGTGACGGTCTTGAGAGCCCGCCCCGATCTTCTCAGGGCCGACCAACCGCAGCTCGACAGGGGTTGATCGGCATATTGCAATCAAATAGTCGTGAAACACACGCCACTTAGCAGGGACAAGAAAAATCGAAATCGCGCCCATCATATCTCTGGCCGCTTTTTTCGTCTTGGCCGCGGTTTTTCTTGTCCGTTTCGCCACGTCCCCTACGGCCAAGGCCAAGGGCGATCGTGCCGAGAGGAGGGTCAGCACAAGCATTAGCCGCTCGTTTGGCAACGCTGGATATCAGGTCATCGACAACGTGACATTGCCGACGAGGACCGGGACGACCCAAATCGACCATCTGATCGTGTCACCCTACGGGGTCTTTGTTGTGGAGACCAAGAACCTGTCTGGATGGATCTTCGGCCGTGAAGATCAGCAGAACTGGACGCAGATCCTTCACAAGAAAAAATACAGATTCTTCAATCCCATAAGGCAAAATAACCATCACATGTTAGCGGTGAAGCGACTACTGAAACTTCGATCTGACCAGATACATGATGTCGTTGTATTTGTCGGAAACTCTAAATTCAAGACTGTGATGCCAACGAATGTCGTTTCGGGTATCCGACAGCTTCGCCAGTTCGTACGATCGAAGATTGAACGTGTGATGTCACAAGAAGAAGTTCTCCGTGTGATTGCTGAGATCAGAGCCCAGCGACTAGAGCCTGGTCGAGAGACCGAACGCTTACATCTCCGAAACGTTCAGGCCGGAGCCCATCGGCGATCATCGGGCTGTCCCCGTTGTGGAAGCCCGATGGTGATGCGGACGAACAGATCAACCGGCGACCCCTTTCTGGGCTGTGAACGTTACCCGATATGCAGAGGCACCCGACCTGCACCGTGAGACAGGGATGATCTGCACCGCCATTGGAGGCGAACGTTGCAGCTCGGCATCGGCGGCTTCGATGGCGTGGCGGGCACCCGCTGCCTCACGGGCTGGAGGACGATACGCTAATCGACGCCTTCCTTCTTCATGATGAACCACTGCTGCACGATCGAGAGCAGGTTGTTCCAGGTCCAGTAGATCACCAGACCCGCGGGGAACGTGGCGAAGATGAAGAGGAAGATCAGCGGCATGAACATGAAGATGCGCGCCTGCATCGGATCGGGCGGCTGCGGGCTGATCTTCTGTTGCAGCCACATGGTGCAGGCCATCAGGAACGGCCATGCGCCGATCAGCAGGAAGCCGGGCAGGAACGCGGTCGGATCGAACGGCAGCAGGCCGAAGAGGTTCCAGATGACGGTCGGGTCCGGCGCGCTGAGATCGTCGATCCAGCCATAGAATGGCGCGTGGCGCATCTCGATCGTGACGAACAGCACCTTGTAGAGCGCGAAGAAGACCGGAATCTGGATCAGGATCGGCAGACAGCCCGACGCGGGATTGACCTTCTCCCGCTTGTACATGGCCATCATCTCCTGCTGCATCTTCTGCTTGTCCTCCTTGTAGCGCTCGCGCATCTCCTTCATTTCCGGCGCAAGCTTGCGCATCTTGCTCATCGCCTTGTAGGACTTGTTGGCGAGCGGGAAGAAAATCAGCTTGATCGCGACGGTCAGAAGCAGGATGGCGACCCCGAAGTTGCCGCAGAGGTTTGCCAGCCAGAGCAGGACGAAGAAGATCGGCTTGGTCATGAAGTAGAACCAGCCGAAGTCGACCGCGCGGTCGAACAGCGGAATGCCGAGCTGCTCCGCATAGGTGTCGAGCTCGGTGACGACCTTGGCACCGGCGAACAGACGATCGGTCGCAGTGGTTGCCTGACCCGGCTCGATGGTGATCGCGCTGCGGTAGAAGTCGGCCTGGTAGGTGTCAATCGGTCCGCTCTGGAGATGTTGCAGGAAACGACCGTTGAACGAATCGGACTGGTCGGGGATCAGCGCGGTGAGCCAGTACTTGTCGGTAATGCCGAGCCAGCCGTTTGGGCTCTGGTATCCGACCTCGGCGGTCTCGTCGGGATCGGAGAGGTCGTCATAGTCGACCTCTTCCAGGGTCTCGTTGAAGACGCCGATCAGACCTTCGTGAAGGATGTAGAAGCCCAGGGTCTCGGGCGTGTTGTAGCGCTTCACCCGCCCGTAGGGCAGCAGGGTCACGGGCGTACCGCCATTGTTCGCAACGCTCTGCTCGACGGTGAACATGTACTTGTCGTCGATCGCGAACGTGCGTGTGAAGACCAGTCCCTCGCCGTTGTCCCAGGTCAGCGTCACCGGTGTCTCGGGCGTCAGTTTGCTGCCTGAGGCCTGCCAGACCGTGTCCTTGTCGGGCAGTGTCACCTGCGCGCCCGTTTCGGAGAGCCAGCCGAAATCGGCAAAGTAGGGAGAGGGACCGCCGACCGGGGAGAACAGGATCACCTCGGGCGACTCGGGATCGATCCCGGTGCGGTAGCGGACCAGCGTGAGGTCGTCGAGGTGGCCGCCCGTCAGCGCGACCGAACCATGCAGGCTCGGCGTCTCGATCGGCACGCGGGCCGAAAGCGCCAGGGCTTCGCCACGCGTCAATTGAACCGCAACGAACTCTTCGGGTTCCGTGACACTCACCCCGTCGGGCGAGGCGACTTCGGGCAGCGTGTCGCGCTCCTGCCGGGCCAGTTCGCGCTGCTGCTCGATCGCCCGCTGCTCCCGTTCGATACGCGGGATCTCGTAGAACACCTGATAGCAGACGAACATCAGGACGATGATCGCCATCGCGAGCCAGACGTTTCTCTGTTCCGATTGCATCAGGGACTCCTTAAACGTCCGGGCCCGGAGCCCGATGCGGTTTCAGGGACGGGATCGTAGCCATGTCCGCCCAGCGGGTGGCAACGCGATACGCGACGCAGCGCAAGCCCGCCGCCGCGCCACGGTCCGTGCCGGCGAATCGCCTCCTCGGCATAGGCCGAGCAGGTCGGCATGTAGCGGCATGACATCGGCGTGAACGGCGAAATGCCGTAGCGGTAAACCGCGATCAGGGCGTTCATGAGGGCTGCGGCGATCCGGTTCATGAGCGTCCCCTGGCAAGTCGGCCAAGCGCCGATTCGAGATCGTGGCGCAGGGCCGGGAAATCGCGCTGCGCCGTGGCCTGGCGGGCGATCAGGACGTAATCGGTCGCAGGAAGGCCGCCCTCGGGCAGGAGCTCGTCGGCCAGGGCCTTCAGGCGCCGGCGGGCGCGGTTGCGCACGACGGCGTTACCCACCTTGCGGCTGGCCGTGAATCCGGCCCGGATCTCGTTGTTGTCGTCGTTGCTGCGCGCGCAGGCCTGAACGACCATGCCGGGCGTCACAGCCTTGCGCCGTGCGGCCGCAACGCGAAGGTAGTCACGCCTCCGCTTCAGACGCGCAACGGCCTCGGGCATGAACGTCAGGCTGACAGACGCTTGCGACCCTTGGCACGCCGGCGTGCAAGCACGAGGCGGCCGCCTACGGTCTTCATGCGGGCGCGAAAGCCGTGTCGGCGCTTCCGGATGATCCGACTGGGCTGAAAGGTGCGCTTCACCGTCAATTCTCCATGACTCTTGCCGCGCAACAGGTCAAACTGCGCGAGCGGCGCTGTATAGGTGACGGGCCCGAGGGTGTCAACGCCGTGCCGTCACCAGTCTTCACGAACGGGTGACGCCGCCTTTTTGTCGGGCCGGGCGTTCCCCATAGTCTCATGCGTGACGGGGCGATCTCTTCCCTCGGGGCCGGGATCGTAGATGAGAGAAACGAGCAGGGCGACCATCCATGACCCAGGACGAGACTGTCGAAACGAAGCCGAAGAACAGCCTCATGAAGAGGCTGCTGCCGATCGCCGCAATTGCGGCGATCATGGTGGCGTTCTTCGCTTCGGGTGCTCAGGAGCACGCGACATTCGCGACACTTCAGGAGAACTATGAGGAGCTTCGGGCCTTCGTCAAAAGCAACTTTGTCGTGGCGGCCATCTTGTTCGTCGTGGTCTACGCCATTGCGGCGGCGGCGTCTCTGCCGGTTGCATCGCTGCTGACGCTGATCGGTGGCTTTCTGTTCGGCTGGCTGCTCGGGACGCTGTTTACGGTGATCGGTGCCACGACGGGCGCAACGATCCTCTTCATCGCCGCCCGCACGTCATTCGGTGAGGCCCTGCGCGAAAAGGTGAAGCCTTATCTCGGGCGCATGGAGGAAGGTTTCCATCGCGACGCCTTCAGCTATCTGCTCTTCCTCCGCCTGATGCCCGTTTTCCCCTTCGTCGTGGTCAACCTGGTTCCCGCCTTCCTCGGTGTGTCGACCCGGCTGTTCATCATGACGACCTTCATCGGGATCATCCCCGGCAGCGCCGTCTTCAACTTCATCGGCAGTGGACTGGGCGACATCCTCGTCTCGGGCGAGGAGTTCTCGCTGGAGAACGCGGTCAACCGGGAGATCATCATCGGTCTCGCAGGTCTGGCGATCGTGGCGCTGGCGCCCATTGTGTGGCGCAAGATCAAGGGCAGAGCGGGCAACGCCACGGGGTCCTGAGGCGCTGTCCGTTCGTACCCTTCACCCCTATACTCTGTTTCATACGACCAGGAGAGTTCCATGGCCGACGAGCGGTTCGATGTCTGCGTCATAGGTGCCGGTTCCGGCGGATTGTCGGTGGCCTACGCCGCCAGCCACATGGGCGCCAGGGTGGCGCTGATCGAAGGCCACAAGATGGGTGGCGACTGCCTCAACTTCGGCTGCGTGCCCTCGAAGGCTCTGCTGGCCGCCGGCCATGCAGCGCACAACATGCGGCACGCCGGACAGTTCGGCGTGAAGTCCGTCGAGCCGGAGATCGACTTCGCAGCGGTCAACGCGCACATCCGCGATGTCATCGCGACCATCGAACCTAACGATTCGGTTGAACGCTACAGCGGTTTCGGTGTCGATGTGGTCTCGGCGCGCGGGCGCTTCACGGGGCGCGATACCGTCGAGGCGGGCGGACGTACGATCCGGGCACGGCGATTCGTCGTGGCGACCGGCAGCCGGGCGGCGGTTCCGCCGGTGCCCGGACTCGACACGGTGCCGTTCTTCACCAACGAGACGATCTTCGAGAACACCGAGAAGCCCGAGCACCTGTTGGTGATCGGTGGCGGTCCGATCGGCTCCGAGATGGCCCAGGCCCATCGCCAGCTCGGCTGCCGGGTCACGATCCTCGACAGGGGTACGATCCTGCCCAAGGACGATCAGGAACTGGTTGCCGTCGTGAAACAGAGCCTGGTCGACGACGGCGTCGAGCTTCTGGAGAAGGTGGCGCTCGAGGGCATCGCGGGTGAGGCCGGACGGATCGTGATCACCTACGAGAGCGACGGTGCAAGGTGCGAGGTGGAAGGCAGCCATCTTCTGATCGCTGCCGGACGAATCCCCAATGTCGACGACATGGGGTTTGACAAGGCCGGTGTCGACTTCGACCGCCGTGGCATCAAGGTCGATGACCGCCTGCGTTCGTCCAACGCCAGGATCTACGCCATCGGCGACTGTGCCGGCGGCTTCCAGTTCACCCATCTCGCGAACTATCACGCCGGCATCGTGATCCGGAACCTGCTGCTGCGTGTGCCCTCGAAGGTCAACCTGAAGGCTCTGCCCTGGGTGACCTACACCGATCCCGAGATGGGCCATGTCGGCTTGACCGAGGAGCAGGCCCGCAAGGAGCATGGCGACGTTACGGTCCTGCGTCACCCCTATCACGACAACGACAGGGCGATTGCCGAGCGCCGGACAGAGGGCCTGGTCAAGGTCGTGACGACCAGGAAGGGCAAGGTGCTGGGCGCCTCGATTGTCGGTGCCAACGCGGGCGAGTTGCTCCAGCCCTGGATTCTCGCGATCTCGCAGGGCATGAAGATCGGTGCAATGACCTCGATCATCGTGCCCTATCCGACCATGGGCGAGATCAACAAGCGTGCCGCGGGCTCCTACTACGTGCCCAAGGTGTTCGGCGACGGCATGAAGCGAGTTGTCCGGATGCTGGCCAGGTTCGGCTAGTCGGCCACCGAAGGCGATGGGCGCGCGGGGCCGTTGCCCGTATAGTTTCGGGCATGGCAGGTGCAACCATCGAGATGCCGTATTTCTGGCGCGGTCTTTCGGCGCGCCTTGTCGTGCTGACCATCGTGTTCGTGATGATCGCCGAGGTGCTTATCTTCGTGCCGTCGGTCTCACGCTTCCGGGTCGACTACCTGCAAGAGAAGATTGATGCCGCCTATCAGGCCACGCTGACGGTGCGTGCGGCACCCGGTGGTCAGGTCTCGCCGGAACTCGAGGACAAATTGCTGAGTTATGTCGGCGTGAGCTCCATCGCACTGAAAATGGAGGAGGCGTCCTATCTCATGCTCGGTCGCCCGGAGCAGGTCGGCGCGAGCTACGATCTTGCCCAGCGCAGCATTCCCCGTCTCATTGTCGATACCTTCACGATGCTGCTGGGGCGCGACGAGGCGATCATTCTGGTCACCGGAAAGCCGCGCGGCACCGATAGCGACGCGCTTGTTGAACTCGTCGTTCCCGCCGATCCGCTCAAGACCGCGATGATCGACTTCGGCTGGCGCATTCTGGGCCTCTCGATCGTGATTTCGGTGATCACGGCCGGCCTCGTTTTCTTCGCCCTGCAGCGCATCATGGTCCGGCCCGTGCAGCGGATGACCGAGAATCTGATCGCGTTTCGGGAGGCGCCCGAGGACATGTCCCGCTCGATCAAGGTCAGCAACCGGAGCGACGAGATCGGTATTGCCCAGCGTGAGCTGGCGGAGATGGAACGCGGCCTGCGGCAGGCGTTGCAGCAGCGCACCCGGCTCGCAGCGGTCGGTTCGGCGGTGAGCAAGATCAGCCACGACCTGCGCAACATCCTGACGACCGCTGCGCTGGTGTCCGATCGGCTGAGCATGTCGGGCGATCCCGAGGTGCAGCGCCAGGTGCCGGTGGTGCTGGCCTCGATCGATCGTGCCGTGAAGCTCTGCCAGGACACTTTGCGCTATGCCCGGGCCGACGAGCCGGACCTTCATTTAGGCCGCTTCGAATTCTCTCCGCTGGTCGATGACGTCGCCAATGCGTTGACCGGCAGCGGCATGGGCGCGGTCGTGTGGGACAACCGCGTCAGCCCATCGGTCGTGGTCAACGCCGATCGCGACCAGATGTTTCGTGTGCTGCTGAATCTGACACGCAACGCCGCCGAGGCCATGGGCGACGAGGGTGGCGCGATCACGGTTGCGGTGGAGCGCGGCGACGGCGTCACCAATATCGACATCGCCGACTCCGGGCCCGGTATTCCCGAGCGGGTACAGAACCAGCTGTTCGAGGCCTTCGCCGAGGGTTCTCGCGGCACCGGGCTGGGTCTGGCCATAGCGCGCGAACTGACCCGGGCCCATGGCGGCGATCTGGAACTGGCGACGACCGGTCCCGAGGGGACGCGCTTCCGGCTCAGCCTTCCCGATCGAGGCTGAGGGCCGCGAACTTCAGATAGGCCGATTGCGGCAGGCTGGGATGAATCGGGTGATCGGGCCCTGCACCCGTAACCCGGAGCATCGCGCCGCTGCGTTCGGAATCCTGCAGACCGCGGTGCACCTGAAACAGGAAGCTCTGGGTGTCGACGTGGTGGGAGCAACTCGCCATCGCCAGAATACCGCTGGGTGCAACGAGGCGCGCGGCCAGCCGGGTGAGTTTGCGATAGCCTTTCTGGCCAGCGCCCAGGTCCTTCTTCGTGCGGACGAAGGCCGGAGGATCGCAAATCACGATATCGAACTGTTTGCCCCGGTCGCGCAAGAGGCCGAGCTCCGCAAAGGCATCGGCCGCTTCAAAGTCGCACCGCCCGGCAACGCCGTTGGCCTCGGCCGCCGCGCGCGCCAGTTCGAGGCCTGACTCCGACCGATCCACCATCGTTGCGCGACTCGCGCCGGCTGCGGCACAGGCAATGCCGAAGCCGCCAGTGTGGCTGTAGACATCGAGCACCGTTGCGCCTTTGGCGAGCCGGGCCATGAACGCCCGGTTGTCGCGCTGGTCGAAGAACCAGCCGGTCTTCTGGCCGCTCACCGGTGCGGCGTTATAGGCAAGGCCGTTCTCAAGAACGCTCACGATGGCGTCCGGCTCCGGCCCGACGACACGGAACGACTCGTCCAGACCCTCGAGCTTGCGCACCGGGCTGTCACCACGCAGCACGACGCTGGTCACGCCGATCTCCGCCATCAGCGCCTGGGCGAGGTCGTCCGCCAGCCGATCCATCCCGGCGCTGTTGATCTGGCAGACCGCGATGTCGCCATAACGGTCGATTGCGCAGCCGGGCAGGCCGTCGGCCTCGGCGTGGACGAGACGGTAGTGCGGCACGTCGAACAGGCGGTCGCGCAGGGCAGCGGCCGCGACCAGACGCCGTTCCAGCTCCTTTCGATCGAGCATGACCCCCGCGTCGCGGGAAACCAGGCGCGCGGCGATGAGCGAATGAGGGTTGAAGAAGGCGGTTCCGAAACCTGTGCCGTTGGCACCGGCAATCCGCACCTGTCTACCCGGTTCCAGCGCCCTGGCGGTCGCATCCATGGCGATCTCGTTGGAAAAGATCCAGGGGTGCCCCTGAACGGCACGCTTGTGGGCACCGGGCTTCAGCCGTACCTCGGGTAGACCTTGGGACACTGACGTACTCCGGGCTATTCGCCAAGCGCGGTTCCCTCGCGCCTCGGATCGGTGCCGCCATAGATGATTCCGTCTTCGATGTAAAAGCCGGCAAGGCCTGTCGTCATCGACCGGGTCGTGACCTTGTGCCCGAGCTCTTCCAGAGCGTCGACATGCGCCGTCAGCCCGGTGCCGTCCTCAAGCTCGGTTGCGGTGTTGCGATTGACGTGATGGGGCAGTTCGAGCGCGGCCTGAATGTCGAGCTGCCAGTCGAGTACCGCGATCAGGGTCTTGGTGACGTAGCAGATGATGCGTGAGCCACCGACGGTGCCGACCGCCATGACGAGGTTGCCCTCGGTATCGAACACGAGCGAGGGTGCCATCGACGAACGCGGACGTTTGTTGGGTTCGACGCGGTTGGCGATCGGCACCCCGTCGCGCTCGGCTTCAAACGAGAAATCGGTCAGTTCGTTGTTGAGCATGAATCCGCCCGCCACCAGCCGGCTACCGAAGCCGCGTTCGATGCTGGTGGTCATCGACACGGCGTTGCCCTCGCGGTCGACGATGCTGATGTGGCTTGTGGAATAGCCGTGATGGCCGTCGTCCAGCGCGAGCGCGGCGTGGTCCCAGCCGTCGATCGCTCCGGCCTCCGCCGTGCCCATCGACGCCTCCGGGTCGATCAGCGAGGCGCGCTCGGCAAGGTAGTCCTCGTCCAGCAAGGCCTCGACCGGAATGGCGACGAAGTCGCTGTCGGCGAGATAGAGATTGCGGTCGGCATAGGCTAGGCGCTGGGCCTCCGAGATGAGGTGCACGGCCTCGACGGAGCCCGGCTTGACCGCCGCCATGTCGAACCCCTCGAGCAGAAGCAGAATCTGCGCAACCGTCACACCGCCACTGGAAGGCGGCCCCATGCCGCAGACCGTCCAGACGCGATACTCGACACAGATGGCCGGGCGCTCAATGGCCTCATAGGCGGCGATATCATCGACCGTCATCGCGGCCGTGTTGACCTCGGTCGTTGTCACGGCATCGACGATCGCCTGGGCGAGCGGACCCTCGTAGAAGGCGTCCGCGCCGCTCTGGGCGATCATGCGGAAGCTCAGGCCAAGAGCAGGATTGGTCAGCACGGTGCCGACGGCTTTGCGTTCGCCTGATTCGGTGAAGTAGAGATCGTAGAACACGGGAAACCGCTCCGGGCCCTCGACCCGGCTGAGGACCTCATGCAGCCGCGGGGAGATCTCGAAGCCGCCCTCGGCCAGGGCGGTCGGTTCGGCGAACAGCTGATCCCATGGCAGATTGCCGTGCTTCCCGTGGGCCAGCTCCATCATCCGCACGACGCCGGGAACACCGACCGGCAGGCCGCCTTCGGCCGCTTCGGTCCAACCCATCAGCGTGCCGTCGCCATGGCGGAAGAGATCGCCGGTCGCGGCCGCGGGGGCAGTTTCGCGGCCGTCGTAGGAGGTCACGGTGCCGGTCGCCGCGTCGTAGTACAGCATGAAAGCGCCGCCGCCGATGCCGGACGACTGGGGTTCCGTCAGTGTCAGCACGAGCTGAGCCGCAATTGCCGCATCGACCGCACTGCCACCTGCCAGGATGACGTTGCGCGCCGCCATGGTCGCATGCGGGTTGGCGGTCGAGACCATGAAGTCCTCGGACACGACCGGTTCGCCGGCTGTGGCCGGTCCCGAGAGCAGAAGGGTCGCGACAGCGGGCAAGAGAAGGCAGCGCATGGTCTGGTTCTCCGAGACGGTCGCGCTATTGTTCATTGCGGCGTCAGAGGCCGCAACCCGCATGCAACAAAGGAACGGCCAATGGCTGTCGCACCCGGCCCGAGGAACCTGATCACGGACGTCGATGGCATTCTGGTCGGCCAGGCCGAGGACCGATCCGCGCGAACCGGAACCACCGTGGTCCTCCCCGAGCGGCGCTGTGTCGCCGGTGCGGATGTGCGTGGCGGTGCACCGGGAACACGCGATGTCGAGGCGCTCGACCCGACCTGTCTGGTGGATGCGGTTGACGCCATCGTGCTGTCGGGCGGCTCGGCCTTCGGTCTGGACGCGGCGAGCGGCGTGATGGCCTGGCTGGTCGATCAGGAGCGCGGCTTCGCAGCTGGCGGTCATATCGTTCCCATCGTGCCGGCGGCCATCCTGTACGATCTCGCCAACGGCGGCGACAAGAGCTGGCGCGATACGCCGCCCTATCGTGAACTCGGCCGTTCTGCGGCACAGTCCGCTGGTTCGGACGTGGCACTGGGCAACGCCGGAGCCGGTATCGGTGCAACCGCCGGCGCTCTGAAGGGTGGGCTCGGAAGCGCTTCGGCAATAACCGACGACGGCTTGCAGGTTGGTGCGCTGGTTGCCGTGAACGCGGCCGGCTCTGCGATCATTCCCGGAACCCGCACGCTCTGGGCATCGCTCTTCGAGCAGCAACAGGAAATGGGGTCACCACCGCGCGATCTGCAGGCCGGCGATATGGAACTTGATGCGTCGGTGAAGGGGTTCCCTGCCGAGAACACGACAATCGGCGTGGTTACGACGAACGCTGCCCTGGATCGCGCCCAGGCGCGACGGGTCGCAATCATGGCGCACGATGGACTGGCTCGCGCGATCCGACCGATTCATACGCCGTTCGACGGCGATACCGTCTTCTGCCTCGCTACGGGGACTCTGGAGAACCCGGTCGAGCCTGCGATTCTGGGTGGAATCGGTGCCTTGGCAGCCGACTGCATGACCCGTGCGGTCGGCAGGGCGATGGTCGCCGCAGAGAGCATCGGCGAACTGGTTGCCTACAAGGATTGGTTGGTTTGCTGACCTGGCCTGGCCTTTTTTGAGGAAGGAGATCGATATGGCCACAGCCGTGATCACAGGCACCAACCGGGGCATCACGGTCCTCGCGTTCCATCCGGGACGGGTGCAGACCGATATGGGGGGCCGTACGCGATGGTGACGGTGACCGACAGCGTGGCCGCCATGCGGGCCACGATTCCTGCCAGCGGACCCGATCGGAGCGGCCGGTTCTTCAACCACGATCGTCGCGAACTGCCTTGGTAGCGGTCAGGCGCTAAGGTCGGGTGTCGGGTAGAGGGTGCAGCCGTTGATCCGCCAGGAGCCGTCGTCCTGCTGCTCCATCGTGTAGACCGCAAGGACTGCTTCGCCGTTCTGGCCGGTCACATAGACCTGCTGGTAGGGAATGCCGTCGACCAGGTGCACCTGGCCGAACTTGGCGGCCGCCGAACGATAGACCGGCAGATAGGCCTGCCGCACCATCGTCATAAAGACATCAACGCTCCGGAACTTGTCCTGAATCGAGGGTGAGGCGTGGCTGAAGGCGCGATTGCCGTCGTCGCGATTGAAGGCATCGAGCTGGTCGAGGATGACCGCCTTGATCGCGGCAGAGTCTCCGTCGGACACGTCGCCTTGGGCGAGCGCCGCGGACGAGATTGCGAGAACAAGAGCGAAAAGAATATGACGCATGAGTGCATCCCAAGCCTCTGGTAAGTCCAGCCTGACAACCTGATACGTCGGAAGCGGCGTGACCGATCAGCGGACGAAGATGCAGACCTCGTTGACCGCGGTGCGGTTGTTCACATCCCGCAGCTCATGGAGCTGGCCATGGTCTTCCTCGACCGCGCCCGTGAGGCGAAGCGTGGCGTCGATGGCATCCGATATGCAGGCCGATGTCGCTGCATTCGACGCGCTCGTGGCTTAGTAGCGCTGGGCGTTCTGCTCGGTGCGTGCGCGCTGGTTGGCGTAGGCCGCTTCGTTCTGCTGCACCGCCCGCTGGAGGACCTGCGCCTCACCAGCGACATCGCGCACCGTCTCGCTGACCGCGGTGCCGGTGTTGCCATAGGACTGGGCATTGATCGTCGGCAGGCTGAGGCTGTCGTTGAGCGACGACACCATGACGGAGGCGACCTCGACTTGGGCGGCTGAACTCTCGCTTGCGGCGGCTCCGCCGGAAAGCGGCGGCTACAGAATATCGTCCACGGTCTCGCAGCCCGCGAGAAGCCCCCCCAACTGGTAAGGAAGCCCCCTTGCCAGCGGCGAGGATAGATAGTACGCGACGGCCCTCACTGTCACAAGGTCGAAATCTGGACGATTCGCAGGCGGGTTCAGGGTCTTGCGGTCCCTTGCCCTATCGACTAGGTTCCGCGCCTCACATCGGACAGCCCCTTTCGGGGTTCTCCGATGGCAGTGCGCACCCCTAGCTCAACTGGATAGAGCACCTGACTACGGATCAGGAGGTTGGGGGTTCGAATCCTCCGGGGTGCGCCACGTTCTCCTACTTCATTACTCGTCCGATCGCCTGGAGCGCAAAGCGTGCATGACCGCTCACCACGGTGGCGTCGCCGCGGCGGCATGCCAGATCAGCGCTGACGGCCGCCGATCCCGCCGCAAGCGAACGTTACCGTGCCACCACTATGGCGGGGTTGGAGGATCTGCAACGGGCCTGGGGTGGTCGGCCCCGGGATCAGTCGTCGACGGCAATGTACTCGAAGCTCATCTGCATCTCGCCGGCCGTGTTGGCCACGGTGGCCAGGCAGCTTTCGACCCGCCGTTCCGGGATGTACAGCGAGAAACGGGTGACATAACGATCGTGCCCCTTCTCGGGAACACGTTCGCAGTTCATCCGAACAATGTTCGCTCCGTGCTGACCGAAAACTTCGGCAAGTCGGGCGATCACGCCCGGACGGTCGCGCCCGTCGAGCTCGATGCGATGCGTGATATGAGCGCTCTCGTCGTGGATCGGCGCCATCTCGAACGGCGTCACCGAGACCTGGGCGTCATCCATGACCAGGAGCTTCTCGATTTCGTCACTCACGCGATCGAGCGAGAGATCGTCGGGCACCTCCGCCAGACAGGTCAGCTCGGCGGCTTCGCCCAGCACGGCGAAGGTCGTGTCGCCCAGGTTGATGTTGAGATCGAACAGAAGCCCTGCGACATCGGCCACAAGGCCAGTGTGATCCTGACAGATCACTGAAACGAGCGCGTTGGATGTCATGGTCCTGGTTCCCCCTGCTGCGGCGCCTGCCAGGGACGCCGTCGCAATTGTCTGGTTCCGCCAAGCTCTCCGGCTCCTGGGCGGATATTTTAGGTGGCGGGTGCCTATCCGGTGTCCGTCATGGTTTTCCGCCGCATCAACCACACTAGAACCACAAGGCCCGGTATGGCGGCAAGGGTTGTGAGCACGAAAAATCCGATCCAGTTGACCTGCAGGGCCACGGCCTGGGGGGGCGCCGTGCCTGTGACCCAGGTCCAGGCACCTGCCCAGTTGACATGTTCGACCAGCCAGCCGGCTGGCGAGGACAGAAGTGTCCGGCCTCCTGCCATGAACGAGCTCAGCAAGGCGTACTGTGTCGCCGTGTAGGCCGCGTTGCAGAGCGACGAGAGATAGGCCACGAAGGCGGCCGTCCCCATCCCGCCAGCCAGGTTCTCGGCGGAGATCGTCAGCACCAGGACGGTGTAGTCGTAGCCGTACCAGGCTTGCACCGCGAACATCAGGTTGCTGGCGAGTTGGAGAAGGCCGGCAATCCACAGGCCGCGCAGAAGCCCGACCGCACGGATCAGAAGGCCGCCCAGCGCCACACCGATCATGGTGGCTGCGAAACCGTAGAGTTTGGCAACCTCGGCCAGCTCGACCTTGCTGAAGCCTGTCTTCAGGATGAACGGTGTGGTCATGTTGCCTGCGAGCGCATCGCCCAGCTTGTAGAGCAGGGCGAAAAGCAGGATCGGGATGGCGAACCTGCGGGTAAAGAACTCCAGGAACGGCGCGACGATCGCGGTGTAGAGCCAGGCGCCTGCCACACCGAGTCCACCCTTTGCCTCGCTACCGGTCAGCTTCTCGAACTGGGCCCTGCGGCGCTTTTCTTCCCGGTCGCGTTCGGCGGCTTGTTCGGGTTCGCGCGAGATGATCACGGTTGCGATGCCGACGGCCATCAGCGCGGCCATGCCGATGTAGCTGATGCTCCAGCCATAGAACTCGGCGAGATAAAGTGCCCCGGCGCCTGATATCAGCATGGCGACCCGGTAGCCGCCGATGTAGACGGCGGCACCCGCACCCTGTTGGTTCTCTCCCAGCGACTCGATTCGGAACGCATCGATCACGATGTCCTGGCTGGCCGAAAGAAAGGTCACCAGCACGGCCAGGACGGCTGTTGCCGCCGGCTGCGCCAGCGGATCGAGGCCCGAGAGCAGCAGGATCGCGCCCGCAAGAAGCACCTGAATCGTGATCAGCCAGGCGCGCCTGTGGCCCATCCGGTTCGCGAGGATTGGCACACGGAGCCGGTCGATCAGCGGAGCCCAGACGTACTTGAAGGTGTAGGGCAGGCCCGCCAGTGCAAAGAAGCCGATCACCGTCAGGTCGACGCCGACGTCGGTCATCCAGGCCGACAGGGTTGCGCCGGTCAGCGCGAGCGGCAGGCCGCTGGAAAAGCCTAGGAACAGGACGGCCAGAACGCGGGGCTGGACATAGACCGCCAGCCCGGCCAACCAGTCGGCTTTGGGGGGATCGGATGTGCTCACCGGCGCAATCTAGTGGAGTTCGTCAGGTGACGGAATCCTCCGGCCGCGACAGTGCGCAAACCTGGCATTGCGGCGACACGGGTTTGTGAACATGCTTGCCCAAGTCTGGCCATCTTGCGGGCCAAAATTCCTTCTCATCAAGGTGTCATTTGCTTCCGGATTCAGACGGTCGGAGATATGACCGGTTCCGGAGCAGGACCATGAGGAGGTTCGATTGAGATTCAAGTCATCCATTGCTGCTATGGTGTTTGCCACGGCGATTGCGGCTGCACACATGGCCCAGGCCGCCACAGGAGCCTTCTTCGTTAATGAAGAAGGCGAGGCGACACTCGCTCCTGTCATCAGGGAGGTCGGTCCCGCCGTCGTCAACATCGCGACCCGCGGCACCGTGAACGGCGGCGACAATCCGCTGTTCGATAATCCACTCTTCGGCGATCTGCTGCCCCAGATGCCTGACGGCAACGGCCAGCCGTCCCACAGCGTCGGTTCCGGCGTGATCGTCGACGCCGGGAACGGCTACATCATCACCAATCATCACGTCATCGCGCATGCCGAAGAGATCCTGGTCACGCTGACCGATCGCCGTCAGCTGCCGGCGACGCTGATCGGCTCCGATCCCGAGGCCGATGTCGCGGTTCTGCAGGTCCAGGCCGACAATCTGGTCGCGATCGACCGCGGCAATTCGGACGCGCTTGAGGTCGGCGACTTCGTTGTCGCGATAGGCAATCCCTTCGGGCTCGGTCAGACCGTGACGCTCGGCATCGTCAGCGCCAAGGGACGCAGCGGACTGGGTATCGAGGGCTATGAGGACTTCATCCAGACCGACGCTTCGATCAACCCCGGCAACTCCGGCGGCGCACTCATCTCGCTGTCCGGTGACGTGATCGGCATCAACACCGCCATCTTGGGCAACCAGGGCAACATCGGCATCGGCTTTGCCATCCCGATCAACATGGCGAGCGCGATCATGGACCAGATCATCGAGCACGGTTCGGTGCAGCGCGGCCTGCTCGGCATCAACATCCAGGACCTCACGCCGGACCTCGCCGACGCGCTCGGCCTGCCGGTCGCCGAAGGCGCCCTGGTCTCGAATGTCTTCGAGGGCTCGGCGGCGCACGAAGCTGGCGTGCTCGGCGGTGACATCGTGATGTCGATCAATGGCAATCCCGTGCTTGATGCAAGCGATCTGCGCAACGCCGTTGGCCTCATGCGGGTCGGCGAGAAGGCCAGCCTCGAGATCGTGCGCAACGGCTCGCCGCTGATCATCGACGCTGTTATCGCAGCCCGCCCCGACCAGGTGAAAACTGCGTCGCTCGACACCGAGCAGCAGCAGGTTCGGACCGACGATGTGAAATTCGCCGGTGCGGTGCTCGGTGCCATCGCCCCCGACTCCGGGATGGCCGGCAAGGTCGACGGTGTCGAGGTGATCGATGTCTTGCCCAACAGCCCGGCCTGGGTCGCGGGACTGCGTCCCGGCGACATTGTTACCGAGGCCGCGCGCAACAAGGTGACCACGCCCGAAGAGTTCACGGCCGCGGTCGAAGGCGACAACTCCGGTCGTGTGGCGCTTCACATCCGCCGCGGCGACCGGGCCTTCTACATCCTGATTTGAGTGATGCCGGCCCCGCCATTCCGCAGGGCCGGGCTCTCATCTTCTTGAGGATGCACCCGAACCAACCGCGACAACGTCAGCTGACTTGACCTTGAAAGGACGCGAGACCTTCTCTCGCACTCTCTTTGCTGGTCTCTAGGCCGCCTCAAGCTCGCCCTTGCGATCCTCGACGATGATGTCGGCCTCGCGACCGGTGAGTTCCTGCAGATGGTCGAACTCGGCGCTGAAGTAACCCACGCCCTGGGTCAGCGAGCGCAGTTCGCTGATCAGGTCCTGGATTTCACCCTGAGGCATGTTGGCTGTCACCGTGTCCCAGCCCTTCCAGCCTTCGCGGGCCTCGAAGCCCAGAAGCTGGCCGCGGCGACCGGTAACAAGCTGCTGCACCCGCGCCGTCGCCGTGTTGGGGGCGTGGATGTTGACCTGCATGATGGGCTCCAGCAGCACCGGACCGCAGCTCGGCATGCCTTCCGACATGGCGACCTTGGCGGCGAGCTTGAAGGCCATCTCGTTCGAGTCGACGTCATGATACTTGCCGTCGAACACCTCAACCGCGACGTCGACGACCGGGAAGCCCAGCGGTCCCTGCTCCAGGTACTCCTTCGCTCCCGCTTCGACAGCCGGAATGTACTGCTTGGGAATATTGCCACCGGTCACCGAGTTGGTGAACTCGAAGCCGGTGCCGCGGGGCAGGGGTTTGATGTTGATTTGAACGTCCCCGAACATCCCGCTGCCGCCGGTCTGGCGCTTGAAGCGGCCATGCTGGGTGGTCGGTTTACGGATCGCCTCGCGATAGGGCACACGCGGCCGTCCCGAGGACACCTCGACACCGTAGCGGCCGCGCAGCTTGGCGAAGGCGATCTGCAGATGCATGTCGCCCTGGCCCCACAGAACGAGCTGGTGCAGGTCCTGGTCCTGCTCGGGCTCGATCGAGGGATCTTCCTCGTGGATGCGTTGCAGGGCGGTCGCCATCTTGACCTCGTCATCACGCCGTGCGGCATGGATCGAGAGGCCATAGAGGCGTGGCATCGGCTTGGCCGACGGATAGGCGGCATCGGCTTCCGGAGCATCGCCGCCCACGATCAGCGTGTCGCCCGTGTGCGCGTTCTCGAGACGTGCGAAGGCCACGATGTCACCGGTATCGGCATGATCAATCCTGACCTGGTCGGCACCCTGCATGCGGTACATGCCGCCGATACGCTCGCCATTGACAGTCTCGCCGTCCTTGATTGTGCCGCGCCAGATGCGCACCAGCGAGAGCTTGCCGCCATGCTGGGTGTTGAAGGTCTTGAGCACCTGGGCAGCCGGCGGGCCATCGAGATCGTGGAGATTGGCGCGCACCGAAGGCTCTGGCGTCCACTCGACGATCTCCTGCAACAGGCGGCGAACGCCGTTCTCCTGTTCGGCGGCACCGATCAGAACAGGGGCGATCTTGCCTTCTGCGAAAGCATCGCGCAGGTCGCTGACGACCTCCTCGATCGAGGGAATCTCGTCTTCCAGAAGCTTCATCATGAGGTTGTCGTCGAAGTCGGCGAGCGCCTCGAGCATCATCTGCCGCGCTTCTTCCTCGCGGTCCTTGACGTTGTCGGGCATCTCGATCGTGTCGGCGGCCGCGCCGGAGTTGTATTCGTAGGACTTCTCAGTGATGAGGTCGACGTAGCCCGTGACATCCTCGCCGTTGCGGATGGGGACCTGCGTGATCAGCAGCGGCGTCTGCGACACCTCCTGCATCTCGGGCAGCAGTTCGCGCATCAGCGTTGCCGTGCGGTCTATCTTGTTGATGAAGACCATATGCGGAATGGCGTTGTCTTCGAGGAAGCGAAAGATCGGGGCCAGGGTCGAGGCGCGCTCGACGACGGGCTCGTAAACGACGATCGCCGCATCGGCCCCCATTAGCGCGTTGCGCGATTCGGCCAGGAACTCGATGGAGCCCGGACAATCGAGGAAGTTGATGATCGTGCCTTCGAAGTCGGCGTTGGCCGCACTGACCTCGGTCGACATGTTGCGCTCGCGCGCCTCCGGTGCGGAATCGCCGACCGAGTTTCCTTCCTTCACCGAACCCTTGCGGCCGATCGCCCCCGACGCAAACAAGAGGCTTTCCAGGAGCGTCGTCTTGCCGCTGAGCGACGGTCCCACAATGGCAACATTTCTAACGTTTGGCATGAGTCCTCCCGCACGCATGATTGCGCCACCTCCGCAAGCGAGCGCGCCTGCGGGGCGGGCGCCTCTTGTATCCTTGTGACGGTAGTGTGATGGAAGGCGGCCTGCAACGCCTTTGCGGAGCTTTGATGACCGACCTCGACCTGACGGACCATCCTTCACCCAATCATGGCGAGCGCTGTGGCGGTGCGCCCGTCGACATGCTGATCCTGCATTACACCGGCATGGCGAGCGCCGAAGTCGCGCTCGTGCAGCTGTGCGACCCTGCAGCCGAGGTCAGCGCCCATTATCTGGTCGACGAAGACGGCACGGTCGTGCGCCTGGTGCCGGAGGAGCGGCGGGCCTGGCATGCCGGTGTCGCCTCGTGGCGCGGCCGCACCGACATCAACAGTGCTTCAATCGGCATCGAGATCGTCAATCCGGGCCACGAGTTCGGCTACCGGCCGTTCCCCATGGAGCAGATGGCGGCCGTGCGGGATCTCTGCCTCGATATCCTCGAGCGTCAGGCGATCCCGTCGCGCCATGTTCTCGGGCACTCCGATGTCGCACCGGGAAGGAAGAGCGACCCGGGTGAACTGTTCGACTGGGAGCTCCTGGCTCGCAGCGGCATCGGCCTTGCCCGACAGGAGGGCGGCTTCCACGGCCGTAACTATCGCCGTGGCGATGAGGGTAAGGATGTGGGGCGCCTGCAGGCGGCATTTGCTACGTTTGGCTACGGTCTTGTGGCCGATGGCCGCTTCGGCCAGGCCACGCAGGATGTCGTTGTCGCATTCCAGCAGCACTTTCGGCCGGAGCGGGTCGACGGCATCGCCGACGCTCAGACGCGCGCGCGTCTGGCGGGCGTGCTTGCCCAGTGCGTTGACCCGGGCTGAGCAACCGACTACCTAACCCTGAGGATCAGGCGGCCGGATGGCCGCTGGCTGGCGCTTGCGTCGGCTGGAGGAAAGTCCGGGCTCCACGGGAACACGGTGCCGGGTAACACCCGGCGGGGGCGACCCCAGGGAAAGTGCCACAGAAAACAAACCGCCATCCTGCGTCTCGGCGTGGGACGGTAAGGGTGAAAGGGTGCGGCAAGAGCGCACCGCGCGGCCGGTAACGGTCGCGGCAGGGCAAACCCCACCGGGAGCAAGATCGAGTAGGGGTGGCGCGCCTCAGGCAGGTCCGTTCCCGGCCCAGCCGCCCGGGTTGATCGCGTGAGGCGTCCGGCAACGGGCGTCCCAGATGAATGGTCATCGTCCGGCCCGTGTGGTCGGTCACAGAACCCGGCTTACAGGCCGCCTGATCCCATCCGCACCCAAGGATTCAGTCTGGCTGACACATTGACAGCGACTAGTTGTAAAACAAAACAAGAACATCTGTCAATACTCTTCATATGGTATGAAGCTCGTTTTCTACTACAACATGTTGTGGCTTAAGGATTGGTTAAGTCGGTGTCTTCCACACCTCAGACGGAATTTTGTCGTTATCCCGGACACTTACACATCATATCCATTGACACCCAATTTGACCCATGTTATCCCACGCCATCCCAAATAGGGCTGATCCTCTGGCGCGCCTGCCAGATCGTCATCCCACGGGGCGTGGATAAGCCAGAGAGGTGGCACCGTGCCGGTATTTGTCGGTACGCATATCAACAAGATCGACAGGAAGGGCCGCGTGTCCGTTCCGGCGCAGTTTCGCGCGTCGTTCGGCGAGGCGATCAGCGCCGGCGCGTTTGCCATGCGCTCGATCAGCGGCGCTCAAGCCCTGGACGTCTTCACGCCTGATGCCTTCGCCCAGCTTGCCGCCTCGATCGAGAATCCCTTCGCTGAGGAGCATGAGGATTTCACCAACGCGATCTTCGGCGCATCGCAGCACCTGAGTTTCGATGCCGAGGGTCGTACCATGCTTCCCGACGTGTTCCGCGCCTTCGCCGGTGTTACCGACCAGGTCTGCTTCATCGGACGTGGCAATTACTTCCAGATGTGGGAGCCGCAGGCCGGGCTGGCGCAGCAGGAGGAGGCTTTCGAGCGCGCCATTCAGAACCGTGGTGCCATCCGGCTCCGTCTCTCCGTCAATGGGGGGGGGGCTGCATGACCGCGCCCGGCCATGTTTCCGTTCTCCTCGATCAGGTGATCGCCGCCTTGGGCCCTCGGGCTGGCGAGACCTTGGTCGATGCCACCTTTGGCGGTGGCGGCTATAGCGCCGGCCTGCTCGATGCGGCCGATTGCTGTGTCCTCGCGCTTGATCGCGATCCCGAGGCGGTGGTTCGGGGTCGCGATATCGCGGCGCGTTATCCCGGACGTCTGACGGTGGTCGAAGGCCGGTTTTCCGGCCTCGGCGATGCGGTCAGCCGTTACGTTGCGGGTACGGTCGACGGTGTCGTCTTCGATCTCGGCGTGTCGTCGTTCCAGCTTGACGAACTGGAGCGCGGTTTTTCGTTCCGTCACGACGGCCCGCTCGACATGCGCATGGGCGGCGACGGCCGAAGCGCCGCGGATGCCGTCAACCATCTGACGGAAGTCGAGCTTGCCGATCTGATCGGCCGTCTTGGCGAGGAGCGTCGGGCTCGTGCCGTTGCGCGTGCCATCGTCGCGGCGCGCCGTGCCGCGCCGGTCGCGCGGACATCCGAGCTGGCGGAGATCGTGCGTGGTGTCGTGCGGCGCTCCCCCGATGGGATTGATCCCGCAACCCGGACGTTCCAGGCGCTGCGCCTGTGGGTCAACGACGAGCTCGGCGAGCTCGAGCAGGGCCTCGTCGCGGCCGAGGCGGTGCTGCGCGAGGGCGGGCGCCTTGTCGTCGTTGCCTTCCATTCCCTGGAGGACCGGATCGTAAAACGCTTTCTGACCGAACGCAGTGGTGCGGCGGCCAATCCCAGCCGTCATATGCCGGTCGCGACATCGGGTCCCGCACCGACCTTCCGTGTTGTCTCCCGGAAGCCCCTGGGGCCGACGGACGATGAGATTGCGGACAATCCACGGGCGCGCTCCGCGCGTCTTCGTGTGGCGGTGCGGACAGATGCGCCGGCCTGGAGGGATGCGGCATGATGGCGCGCGGTGGAGCAATCTGGATAGGACTTGCCTTGGCCTCGGCCGTGGCGTCGTTCACCATCCAGTACGAGATGCGCGACCTCAAGGACGAGCTGGCCCATCTCGAGACCGAGATCGTCGAGAGCCGCGAAACCGCGCATGTCCTGCGGGCCGAATGGGCCTATCTCAGCAGGCCCGAGCGGTTGGCCGAGCTGGCCCACCGCCATCTCGATCTCGAGCACATGATTGCTGGTCAGATAGGACTACTCGCGGAGGTGCCGCTGCGTCCCGAGCCGGCGCTGGACGATTTCTCGACGCTATTGCGTGAAGGCTCGCGCGTGAGCTTGGAGTTTGAGCAGCCGTGACGGACATCGCGCAGTATCCTTCACAGATCGGCGTGCGTCCCGCGGGCGAGGGTGCTGCAGCCACCCTCCGTCTCGAGGGGGCGGTCAAGCAGGCGGCTGACGTATGCCGCTCCCGCATGTTCATTCTGGCGATGTGTTTCCTGGCGGCCTTCGTTGTTGTCGGTGGCCGGCTCGTCGAGGTCATGGCGGTGCCGTTGTCGCCGGATGCGGTGCTGGCGGACGGCGGCTTGGCCGTGCCGGTTGGTCGCGCCGATCTTGTCGACCGCAATGGTGTCCTGCTCGCGACGAACCTGCCGACGGCGTCGCTCTATGCCGAGCCTCGGCGTGTGCTCGATGCGGGCGAGGCGGCACGAGCGCTCGCAGGAATTCTGCCCGAGATCGATGCCGCCGAGGTCGAGGAAGACCTTGCCAGCGATCGCGGCTTCGTCTGGGTTCAGCGCAGCATCACACCCGTTCAGCAGGCTGAGATCCACGCTCTGGGCCTTCCCGGTCTGGGCTTCATGCGGGAGGAGCGTCGGGTCTATCCGCAGGGTCAGCTCACGTCGCATCTCGTCGGCTTCACCGACATCGACCGTCACGGCCTCGCCGGTGCCGAAATGGCGCTCGAGGGTGAGCTGCAGGCACGCGTAGCCGGCGACGGATTGCCGCTGGCGCTTTCGATCGATGTCCGTTTCCAGCAGATCGTGCGCGAGGAACTGGCTGCGACCATCGAGAAGTTCGAGGCCCTGGGTGGATCGGCTATCGTGCTCGACGCCAACACCGGCGAGGTCATGGCCATGGTCTCGCTGCCCGATTTCGATCCCAATCATGCCGGAGACTTTGACGCCGACATGCGCTTTAACCGGACCACGCTGGGTGTCTATGAGCTCGGATCCATCTTCAAGGTGTTCACTGCGGGAATGGCGCTCGACTCCGGTCTTGTGGATCTCGCAAGTGGCTATGACGCATCCGAGCCGCTGAGTGTCGCGAGTTTCACCATAAGTGACTACAAGCCCGAGAAGCGCTGGCTCTCTCTGCCCGAAATTCTCGTCTACTCGTCCAACATCGGTTCGGCACGCATGGCGCTCGACGTCGGCGCCGAGGGCCAGCAGCACTTCCTGCGCAGGATCGGCCTCATGGATCCCGTGGCAATAGAGCTGCCGGAAGTCGGCGATCCCATGTATCCGTCGACCTGGCGCGAGATCAACACGATGACGATCGGCTTCGGTCACGGCATCGCGGTGACGCCGGTGCAGGCCGCGGCAGCGTTTGCGTCTATGGTCAACGGCGGTACGCTTTACCAGCCGACTATCCTGCGCCGGCAGTCGGAGCTTCCGCCGTCCGGAACGCAGGTGATCGACGAAGAAACCTCCGACACGCTCAAGCTTCTGACCCATCTCGTGGTGCAGTACGGCAGTGGCCGGAAGGCACAGGTCGATGGCTATCTGATCGGCGGCAAGACCGGCACGGCCGAGAAACTCGATTCTGCCGGCGGCTACGCGGAAGACCTTCTGCTCTCGTCGTTCGCGGCGGCTTTTCCGATCGACAACCCCGAATACGTGATCCTCGTCTCGATCGACGAGCCGCAGGGCATCGAAGAGAGTTTCGGCTACGCCACCGGCGGCTGGACCGCGGCGCCCACCGTGGGTCGCATCATTTCCCGCATCGGTCCGCTTGCTGGTATCGCGCCGCGCGAAGGCCTGTTTCCCGACCTTCCCGAGGCCAAAGGTAACGCAGACGAACAACTGGAGGCGATCCTTGCAGCTTTCAGTTCTCGTTGACGCCGCGGAGACGCGCATCGTGAGCGGACCCGAGGATCTCGATATCCAGGGCCTTTCCGCCGATTCGCGTGCCTGCGAGGCCGGTTATCTGTTCGCCGCACTTTCGGGTACGCAGGTCGACGGACGCCGCTTCATTGCCGATGCGGCGGCGCGCGGCTCGGTCGCGGTGCTGACCGACGAATCCGGCTTGGATCAAATCAGCGCCGAAGGCCTCGCCCTTGTGGCATCGACGGAACCGCGTCGCAGCTTCGCGCTGGCATGCGCTCGGTACTACGAACGTCAGCCTAGGACATCGATCGCCGTCACCGGGACCAACGGCAAGAGTTCAGTCACCGAATTTTGCCGTCAGTTCTGGCAGCTTCTCGGCCACGACAGTGCGACCGTCGGGACGCTGGGCGTGGTTGGACCTGACGGTGCCGAGTCGCTCGCTCACACGACCCCCGATCCGGTTACGCTGCACGCCAGTCTGCAGGCGCTCGCCGACCGCGGCATTGACCGCCTGGCGATTGAGGCATCGAGCCACGGCCTCGATCAGAGCCGGCTCGACGGCATGGCCTTCAAGGCGGCCGGCTTCACCAACCTCACCCAAGATCACTTCGACTATCACCCCACGGTCGAAGCCTATCTCGAGGCCAAGGCGCATCTCTTCGATCTCGTCCTGCCCGGCGGTACGGCGGTTCTGAACGCCGATATCCTCGAGTTCGCCATGCTGGCCGAGCGCTGCCGTCAGCGCGATCTCGCGATCGCGTCCTATGGCCGCACCGGCACCCATCTGCGGCTGCTGCGCCAGGCGAGCGCAGCCGATGGACGACAGGCGCTGACGATCGCCGCGGATAGTCGTGAAATCGACGTCGATTTGCCTCTCGCCGGACGTTTCCAGGCCATGAACATACTGTGTGCTGCGGCGATGGTTGCTGCTGTCGAGAAATGTGCCGTCGCCGACGTGCTCAAGCATGCGCCCGGTCTGCGTGGTGTGCGCGGCCGTCTGGAGGCGGTCCCCGGTCACCCCGCGGGCGCGCAGGTGTATGTTGACTATGCCCACACACCCGATGCCTTGGAGAATGTCCTCGCGACGCTGCGCGACGATGTCGAGGGCCGCCTTGTGGTTGTCTTCGGTTGCGGTGGCGACCGCGACAGGGTGAAGCGGCCGCTCATGGGTGAGATCGCAGGGCGCCTCGCGGATTCGATCGTCGTGACCGACGACAACCCGCGCGGTGAGGATCCGGCATTGATCCGTCGCGAGATTCTTGCCGCCGTTCCGGATGCTCGTGACATCGGTGACCGGCGCGCGGCCATCGAGACAGCCATCGCATCGCTGAGACAGGGGGATGTCCTGGTGATTGCGGGCAAGGGCCACGAACCGGGTCAAACCGTGGGGGGGACGACCCTGCCGTTCGACGATGCGGAGGAAGCACGTCGGGTCCTTGCGAATCTGGAGGCCGGGGTATGACGCGGAACACGCTCTGGACCGACAAGTCCGCCGCCGATGCGACCAGCGGTGAGGCGACCGAAGCCTTCGAGGCCGATGGCGTGGCCTTCGACAGCCGCCAGGTCGCCGATCGGGATCTCTTCGTCGCACTGAAGGGCGAGCAGTCGGACGGCCACAACTACGTGACGCGGGCCTTCGAGAAGGGCGCGGCCGCGGCCATGGTCGAGCGCCAGCCGGATGAACCGACGGGACCTCTGCTTCTGGTCGTCGATACCGCGCGCGGGCTCGGCGACCTCGCCCGGGCGGCGCGGCGCAGGACCAGGGCGCGCATCGCTGCCGTCACAGGCAGCGTCGGCAAGACGGGAACCAAGGATGCCCTGCATCACGTGCTGGCCGCCCAGGGCGCCACCCATGTCAGCGAGAAGAGCTTCAACAACCATGTCGGCACGCCGCTGAGCCTGGCGCGTATGCCGATCGAAACGTCGTTCGGTATCTTCGAGGTCGGCACCAATGCGCCGGGCGAGATTGCACCCCTCTCGGGTCTCGTGTCGCCGCACGTCGCGCTGGTGACGACGGTCGAGGCGGTGCACCTCGGCAACTTCGCCGACGAGACCGCGGTCGCCGAGGAGAAGGCGGCCATCTTCGACGCGCTGGAAGAGGGCGGAACCGCGCTGATCAACGCTGACAACCGGCATGCGGATCGACTGACGGCCCGTGCCATGGCTTCGTCGGCCGGCCGGATCGCGACCTTCGGTAGTGGCGAGGACTGCGATCATCGCCTGATCGACTGGGCGCCCGATGTCGAGGGCGGGACGGTCACGGCCGCCATCGACGGCGTGCTCCACACCTATCGTCTCGTCCTGTCGGGCCATCACCACGCGCTCAACAGCGTGGCCATCCTTGCCGTCGTACATCATCTCGGTGCAGATGTGGCTGAAGCGTCTCGGTCGCTCGCGGCGATCGAACCATCGCCCGGCCGTGGCCGTCGCTATCGCGTTGCCCTGCCTGCCGGCGCGGCGATCGTGATCGACGAAAGCTACAATGCGAGTCCGGTGGCCGTGCGGGCCGCGCTCAAGGTGCTGGCCGACATGCCGCTTGGCTCGGAAGGCCGTCGCCTCGCCGTTCTGGGTGACATGCTGGAACTCGGTCCGACCGAGGGTGATGCCCATGCCGGGCTCGCCAGCGATGTCATCTCGGCCCAGGTCGATCTGCTCTTTGCCGTTGGTCCCCTCATGAACCGGCTCTACGGCGAAATGTCGCCGTCCCGTCGCGGTGGAGCGGCCGGCGATGCCCGCACCATGGCGATATTGCTCAAGCAGGTCATTCGACCCGGCGACGTCATCCTCGTCAAGGGGTCCCGCCGGATCGGTCTGGAAGCCGTTGTCGAGTCCCTGCTGGCCAACGATGGGCCCGCGAAAGCGGCTGAGGGGAGGTAGGCGATGCTCTTTTATCTGCTTCCGCCGCTCTCCGATGAATTCGGCGCTCTTCGCCTGTTCTCGTTCATCACGTTCCGCACAGGCGGTGCGCTCCTCACCGCGCTCTTCATCTGCCTGGTGTTCGGCAGGCAGATGATCAACTGGCTCAAATCGATCCAGGGTGCCTGCCAGCCGATCCGCGAGGACGGTCCCGAGTCCCACATCGTCAGCAAAGCGGGCACGCCTACCATGGGCGGCCTGCTCATTCTCACCTCGGTCACGCTCAGCACTCTTCTGTGGTCGGACCTCGGCAACGGCTTCGTCTGGGTCGTGCTTCTGGTGACGCTTGGATTTGGAGCACTCGGCCTTGTCGACGACTACATCAAGGTCTCGCAGCACACAAGTGGCGGCCTTTCGAGCCGCGTCCGGATCGTCGTCGAGATTGTGCTGGCGCTCGCGGCTGCCTTTGCCATCGCGACACTCTCGGGCCCGGAGATCGGAACCTCGCTTGCCCTGCCGTTCTTCAAAGACCTGCTGATCGATCTCGGCTGGTTCTTCATGGCGTTTTCGGTGCTTGTCATTGTCGGCGCCTCGAACGCGGTCAACCTGACCGATGGTCTCGATGGCCTCGCGATCGTTCCCATCATCGTCTGTGCGATGACCTTCGGCATCGTTGCCTATCTCAGCGGCCATGTGGTGTATGCGGAGTACCTCCATCTCCCGGCCGTCAGTGGCGCGGGTGAGCTTGCGGTCTTCTGCGGCGCGCTGGTGGGCGCCGGTCTCGGCTTCCTCTGGTTCAACGCGCCGCCCGCGATGGTCTTCATGGGTGACACCGGAAGCCTCGCTGCCGGTGCGGCGCTCGGCGCGATCAGTGTCGTCACGAAACACGAGCTGGTGCTGGCGATTGTCGGCGGGCTCTTCGTGCTCGAGACGGTGTCGGTCATCGTTCAGATCGCCTCCTTCAAACTCACGGGCCGCCGCGTGTTCCGCATGGCGCCGATCCATCACCACTTCGAAAAGAAGGGCTGGGCCGAGCCGACGATCGTGATCCGCTTCTGGATCATTGCGATCGTCCTGGCGCTCATCGGCCTTGCCACACTGAAGCTGAGGTAGAGCGATGATCGATCTCTCACGTCACGCTGGAAGCTCGATGGCTGTCTTTGGTTTGGGACGGTCCGGCATTTCCGCTTCATTAGCGCTTGCGGCCGGTGGGGGCGAAGTCAGCGCCTGGGACGACGATCCAGCGCAGCGACGGCATGCGGCCGAGCTGGGCGTTACGCTCAACGATCTCTACAGGATCGAATGGGAAGGCTTCCGCAGCCTTGTTCTCAGTCCCGGCGTTCCGCTCACCCATCCGGCGCCGCATCCGCTGGTGGCCCGCGCGCTGGCGGCGAAGATCGAGATACTTGGAGACATGGAGTTGTTCGCGCGCTCGCGGCCGCAGGGCCGTGTCGTCGGTGTGACCGGCACGAACGGCAAGTCCACGACGGCGGCGCTGATCACGCATCTTCTGCGTGCGGCCGGACTGGACGTCCAGCTTGGCGGCAACATCGGCACGCCGGTGCTCGATCTCGATCCGATGGAGGACGACGGCATCTATGTGCTCGAGCTCTCCTCCTTCCAACTCGACCTCATCCGCTCGCTGGTCAGCGATGTGGCCGTCCTCCTGAACGTGTCGCCGGACCACATCGAACGTCATGGCGATTTCTCGAGCTACATCGCCTCGAAGACGCGCATCTTTTCGCGCCGTGCATCGACCCAGACATCGGTGATAGGAATCGACGACGATGTCTGCCGCCGCATCCACGCCGAACTGGCAGGACGTCGTGGCCGTTCGATCATTCCGGTCTCCGTGCAGCGCCGGGTCGCCGGTGGTGTGTATGTGCTTGATGGCGTTCTGATCGACGAAACTGCGAAGAAGCCTTTCGAGGTGGCCGATCTCAGCAAGGTCAAGTCGCTGCTCGGCGTGCACAACTGGCAAAACGCCGCTGCCGCCTACGCGGCCGTTCGTGCGCTGGGTTTCGACGGCCAGTCGGTCATGAAGGCCTTCAAGTCGTTCCCGGGTCTGGTGCATCGGCAGGAAGTCATCGCCAGGATTGGCAAGGTGATTTTCGTCAACGACAGCAAGGCGACGAACGCTGCCGCGGCAGCGCGCGGTCTGGCCTGCTACGACAACATCTACTGGATCGCCGGTGGCCGCGCGAAGGAAGGTGGTATTGCGACGCTCTCGCCGCACTTCCCGCGCATGGCCCATGTCTTTCTGATCGGAGAGGCCGCCGGCGCGTTTGCTCAGACCCTTGATGGCCGTGTGCGCTACACGGTCTGCGGTGACATGGACAAGGCGGTCGCTGCAGCCGCCGAGAAAGCGCTGACCGAGCGCCGACCCCATCCGGTCGTCCTGCTCTCGCCGGCCTGCGCCTCATTTGACCAGTTCAACGACTTCGAAGACCGGGGCAACCGGTTCAAAGATCTGGTCCAAGCCGAGAAAAAACGGTGGGACACGGAGAACACCAAGAGCACCACCCAAGTCCAACCTAAGAAAGGTAAGAGGGGTGCAGACATGAAAAAGCCTGCTCCTAAGAAGTCTGCCGCGAAGAAGGCACCAGCCAAGAAGAAGGCCGTGCCGAAGAAGGCTGCCGTGAAGAAGGCACCAGCCAAGAAGAAGGCCGTGCCGAAGAAGGTTGCCGCGAAGAAGGCACCAGCCAAGAAGAAGGCCGCGCCGAAGAAGGCTGTCGCGAAGAAGGCACCAGCCAAGAAGAAGGCCGTGCCGAAGAAGGCTGCCGTGAAGAAGACACCAGCCAAGAAGAAGGCCGCGCCGAAGAAGGCTGCCGTGAAGAAGGCACCAGCCAAGAAGAAGGCCGCGCCGAAGAAGGCTGCCGTGAAGAAGACACCAGCCAAGAAGAAGGCCGTGCCGAAGAAGGCTGTCGCGAAGAAGGCACCAGCCAAGAAGAAGGCCGTGCCGAAGAAGGCTGTCGCGAAGAAGGCACCAGCCAAGAAGAAGGCCGCGCCGAAGAAGGTTGCCGCGAAGAAGGCACCAGCCAGGAAGAAGGCCGTGCCGAAGAAGGTTGCCGTGAAGAAGGCACCAGCCAAGAAGAAGGCCGCGCCGAAGAAGGCATCGGCCAAGAAGCGCTGAGGCGGGAGAGACGGTAACGCATGACGTCCTTTGCCCGAACAGACCGAAGTGTTCTGGGGCGGTGGTGGTGGACCATCGACCGATGGACCTTGGCAGTCCTGATCGCATTGCTCCTTTCCGGAGTGATGTTGATCATGGCCGCCAGCCCGCCGGTTGCGGACCGCATCGGAGCCGATGCGTTCCACTTCGTCCGTCGCCACTTCTTGTTCCTGGCGCTTGCGGTCATTGCGATGTTCGCGATGTCGCTGTTGGGGCCAAGGGGCGTGCGCCGTGTTGCTGTTCTCATGCTTGCTGTTTCCATCGGCCTTCTCATGATCACCCCGCTCGTGGGCGCGGAGATCAAGGGTGCGCGCCGGTGGATTTCCCTGGGAATGTTCTCGCTGCAGGCCTCCGAGTTCGTGAAGCCTGCGCTGGCCGTCGTGGTGGCCTGGCTTTTTGCTGAAGCCAAGAGCAATCCCGGGTTTCCCGGTTATTGGGTCTCGGCCGGTCTCGCCGCCCTGGTTGTCGGAGTGCTGGTCTGGCAGCCCGACTTCGGCATGGCCGCGACAGTGGTGACCATCTGGAGCGGCCAACTCTTTCTGGCCGGCCTGCCCTGGATCTTTGTCTTTGCCATTATTGCCATGGTCGTGGCGGGTTTTGTCGCCGGCTACAGCTTCATGCCCCATGTCCGCGACCGGATTGATCGCTTCCTCGATCCGGCATCGGGTGACAGTTACCAGATCGATACCGCCATGCGGGCCTTCGAGTCTGGTGGTGTCCTGGGGCGTGGTCCCGGTGAGGGCGTCGTCAAGGACGTCCTGCCCGACGCCCATTCCGATTTCATCTTTGCCGTGGCGGGCGAGGAATTCGGTTTGCTTGCCTGTTTGCTGCTTCTCGCGTTTTTCGCGTTTGTTGCGCTGCGCGGTTTCTATCGCATGGCCAACGAACGTGACCTCTTTGTCATGCTCGCGGTGGCCGGCCTGCTCATCCAGTTCACGATGCAGGCGATCGTCAACATGGGCGTGTCGCTCCATCTGCTGCCGTCCACCGGCATGACACTGCCGTTTGTTTCCTACGGCGGTTCGTCCCTTCTCGGCATGGCGATCGGCATGGGCATGATGCTGGCGTTGACCCGGCGAAGGCCCGAACACGGGAGGTCGGCATGACCGGCCCCGTCGTCATCGCTGCCGGTGGCACGGGCGGGCATCTCTTCCCCGCACTTGCCGTTGCCGAGGAACTGCTCTGCCGTGGCCGCGACGTTGTCGCCGTGACCGATCGGCGTGGCGGTGATCTGGCGCAGCGGATGGAGGGTGTTCCGGTTCATCGTCTTCGCGCGTCTGCGATCAGTGGGCGTGGGCTTGCAGGCAAGATCGGTGGCGCGGTTGACCTGTTGCGCGGTACATTTGAGGCCCGTCGTCTGCTGCGTCGCCTCGCGCCGTCAGCGGTCGTCGGCTTTGGCGGCTATCCCACAGTGCCGCCGTTGTTTGCTGCCTATCAGCTTGGGCTTCCCGCCCTGATCCATGAGCAGAATGCGATCCTCGGACGAGCCAATCGGCTCTTGGCACCGCGGGTCAGCGCTGTCGCGACCTCCTTCGCGCAGACCGAGGGGCTTGCCGCCGCTGACGCCCTTGTGACGGGCAATCCCGTGCGGTCGGCGATCGCGGCGCTGTCGGATGCGGACTATGACGCACCGGGGCGGGACGGCGCGTTTCGACTTCTGGTCTTCGGCGGCAGCCAGGGCGCTCGTGTCATGAGTGATGTCCTGCCTGCAGCCATCCACGCCTTGGCGGCAGGCGTGCGGTCGCGTCTTCGCATTGCTCAGCAGTGCCGCGGTGAGGACCTCGACCGTGTCCGAGCGGTCTATCGGGACATCGGCATCGAGGCCGATGTCGCAACATTCTTTGACGACATGGATCGCCGGTTCGGTGACGCCCACCTCGTGGTCTGTCGCGCAGGCGCATCGACCGTGGCGGAGCTTGCCGCCGCGGGTCGCCCGTCGATCCTGGTCCCCTATACCCATGCCACTGATGATCATCAGACCGCCAACGCCCGTGCCGTTGAAGCGGCCGGGGCGGGATGGCTCATTCAAGAAGAGGCCTTCACGCCCGAGTCCGTCGCGGCGCGCCTCGAGGCATTCCTGACCTGTCCGTCGGCGCTGATCGATTGCGCAGCCGCGGCCCGTGCATCGGTACGCGCGGACGCGGCGATGCGACTGGCCGACGCCATCGACCGTCTCGGCGGCAGCAATGGCCATGGTCCCGTCATCAGGGAGCAGGCGGCATGAAACAGTCCCCTACAAGCCTCGGACCCATCCACTTTGTCGGCATCGGCGGCATCGGGATGAGCGGCATCGCCGAAATCCTGCACAGCCAGGGCTACCGCGTGCAGGGCAGTGACATCGCCGAAAGCCCAAACGTGCTGCGTCTTCGCGAACTCGGTATCGCCGTCGAGATCGGCCATGACGCAAGGCATGTCGGTGACGTTGCGGTTGTCGTGACCTCGTCTGCGGTCAAGGCCGACAACCCCGAGGTCGAGGAAGCCCGCCGGCGCTGGATTCCCGTTGTGCGGCGCGCCGAGATGCTGGGTGAACTGATGCGCCTGAAAAAGGCGATCGCCGCCGGTGGAACGCACGGCAAGACCACGACGACGTCGATGATCGGCTGGCTTCTGGAATGTGCCGAGCTGAATCCGACCGTGATCAACGGCGGTATCGTCAATGCCTACGGCACGAACACGCGCCTCGGTGACGGCGACTGGATGGTCGTGGAGGCCGACGAGTCTGACGGAAGCTTCCTGCGCCTGCCGGCGACATCGGTGATCGTTACCAACATCGATCCCGAGCACTTGGAGAACTACGAGTCCTTCGACGAGGTCCGCGACGCCTACGAAACCTTCGTCAGCAACATCCCGTTTTACGGTTTCGCGGCGCTCTGCATTGACCATCCGGAGGTGCAGGCGCTCGTGGGCCGGGTCACCGACCGCCGCATCGTGACCTATGGCCTCGGTGCCCAAGCCGATGTGCGCGGCACGAACTTGCGCCTCTGCAACGGCGGCTATCGGTTCGATGTTGTCCTGACCGATCGCGTGACACGCGCCGCGCGCACCATTCGCGGCGTGTATCTGCCGATGTGGGGCGAACACAACGTCACCAACGCGCTGTCATGTGTGGTTGTCGCCCAGGAGCTCGGCATCCCCGATCATGCTCTGATCGAGGCGCTCGGCAGCTTCGCCGGCGTCAAGCGCCGCTTCACCCGCACGGGCGAGGCAGGCGGCATCACGGTGATCGACGACTACGGCCACCACCCGGTCGAGATTGCGGCGGTGCTGAAGGCCTCGCGCGAGGCCTTCCAGGGCCGGATCGTCGCCGTCATTCAGCCACATCGTTACTCGCGTCTGGCGGGCCTGTTCGAGGACTTCTGCTCCTGCTTTATCGACGCTGACGTGGTCGTCGTCTCAGACGTCTATCCTGCCGGTGAGAACCCGATCGAGGGTGCGGATCGCGACCACCTGGTCGAAGGCCTGCGCAAGTGCGGTCATCGGCACGTCGAGGCGCTCGACGACCCGTCCGATCTTGCTGCTCTTGTCGCCCGCGTCACGCAGCCTGGCGATGGCGTGATCTGTCTCGGTGCCGGGACGATCACCCGTTGGGCCAACGCACTGCCCGAAGAGCTCCGCGCCGTTTTGGCCGAGGCCGACATGCCGGAGGTCGGCTGATGGCGGTAGTGGCGACCGATCCGATGATCGGACTGCCCAGGATCAGGGGCAGCTACAGGTTCGAAGCGGACCTGGCGAAGACCACGTGGTTCCGCGCCGGCGGCCGCGCCGACGTCCTGTTTCGTCCCGCCGACGAGGACGATCTCGCGTTCTTCATGACGAACCGGCCGCTCGATATGCCTGTCACGGTGCTGGGCGTCGGATCCAACCTTCTGGTCCGCGACGGGGGAATTCCCGGTGTCACGATCCGTCTGGGGCGCGGCTTCACCGACATCGCCGTGAAAGCCTGCGACGTCACGGCAGGTACCGGTGCGCTCGACCTCAATGTTGCCAAGGTTGCCGCGCAGGCCGGTGTCGCCGGGCTTGAGTTCCTCGTCGGTGTTCCCGGCACGATCGGCGGTGCGGTCCGCATGAACGCCGGTGCCTACGAACACGAGCTGAAGGATGTGCTTGTCGGCGCGCGTGCCGTCGATCCTCGCGGTGTCGTGCACGAACTGGGGCCCGATCATCTGGGGCACAACTATCGTCACAGCAGCGTGCCGGAAGGCTGGGTCTTCACGGCCTGCTCGATACGCGGCACGGACGGAGCGCCAGGTGAGATCACGGCGCGCATGGAGGCAATCCAGCGCAGTCGGGCCGCAAGCCAGCCGATCCGTGAGCGCACGGGCGGCAGCACGTTTAGGAACCCCATGGGCCGCAAGGCTTGGGAGCTGATCGACGCCGCGGGTTGCCGTGGCCTGCGCCGCGGTGCCGCCATGGTGTCCGAGCAGCACTGCAACTTCCTGATCAACACCGGCAACGCCTCGGCGACCGAACTGGAGGAGCTCGGCGAAGACGTCCGTCGGCGCGTGTTCGAAAGCCAGGGCGTTCGGCTTGAATGGGAAATCCGCCGCATCGGCCGGCGACCGGGGAGGACGGCATGACGAAGCACGTCGCTGTTCTCATGGGTGGCTGGAACTCCGAGCGTGAGGTTTCGCTGGTCTCTGGCCGCGACTGCGCTGATGCGCTGGAGGAGAAGGGATATCGCGTCAGCCGTATCGATGCGGGTCGCGACATCGCCCAGGTTCTGGCGGAGATGCCTGAGCGCCCGAATGTTGTGTTCAACGCGCTTCATGGCCGCTTCGGCGAGGATGGCTGCATCCAGGGCCTGCTCGAGATCCTCGGCCTGCCCTACACGCACTCCGGTCCGCTCGCCTCTGCGCTCGCCATGAACAAGGATGCGGCGAAGCTCCTTTACGCCGGTGCCGGTATTCGCTGTCCCGAGGGCCGTATCGCCACACGCGACGAGATCGGTCTGCCGGCACGGATGGACCGGCCCTTTGTCGTGAAACCCAACCAGGAAGGTTCCAGTGTTGGCGTTCGCATTGTCGAGGAGAACGACAACGACGATCGCCTGATCAAGGACGATTTCCGATACGGCGACGAAGTTCTGGTCGAAACGTTCATTCCCGGCCGTGAACTGACCGTAGCGGTGATGGGCGAACGTCCGCTCGGCGTGACGGAGATCCGCATCACGGAAGGCTTCTACGACTACCACAACAAGTACACCGAGGGCGGTTCGCGGCACATCGTGCCGGCACCGGTGCATGACGAGACCTACGCCAGGGTCCAGGACATGGCGCTGCGCGCGCACCGTGCGCTGGGTTGCCGTGGCGTGACCCGTGCGGATTTCCGCTATGACGACACCGGGGGCGAACCCGGCGCGCTCTTCATGCTTGAGGTCAACACGCAGCCGGGCATGACACCGCTGTCGCTGGTGCCCGAGCAGGCGGCCCATGTCGGCATTTCGTTCGGGGATCTGGTTGCCTGGATGGTGGAGGAGGCGCGGTGCGACGCCTGATTCCCCAGTGCGCAACGAAACGCGAACGCCAGCCGCGGCCGGTCTGGAAGCAGATCGTCCTGCGCTGCCTGCCGCTCGGCATTCCTCTTGTGCTGGCCACCGGGCTGGTCGTGTTCATCGTTGTGACCGGTGTGGCGGAGAAGAACTGGCACCAGACGAGCGGCGACTTCGTCGACTACACCGCACGCATGGGCCTTTCGGTCCAGACCGTCACGGTCGACGGCCGCGAGCGGACCGACTGGCAGACCCTGATGGACGCGCTCGGGATCAAGATCGGCGATCCCATGCTGGCGCTTGATCTCGAGGTCGCACGCGAGCGCGTTTCGGTGCTGCCTTGGGTTCGCAACGTCGCGATCAAGCGCATGCTGCCCGAAACTCTGGTCATGACGCTGGTCGAACGCCGGCCCCTAGCGTTGTGGCAGAACGAGGGGCGCCTTTCGGTGGTCGATGCCGAGGGCCGTGAGATCGCCGGTGCCAAGCCTGCCGAGTTCACCGAACTCCTTCTCGTCGTTGGTCCCGACGCGTCCATTCATGCCGCGGCGCTGCTCGACGTTATGGGTGGCGAGCCCGGACTTCGTTCACGGGTGGCCGCGGCCGTCCGCATCGGCGAGCGCCGCTGGAACCTGAAGCTGGACGACGGCATCGAGGTCCAGCTACCCGAGGACGGGCTTGAGGAGGCCTGGTTCGCACTGGCCGACATGGATCGGACCGAACAGCTTCTGGCACGCGACGTTCAGGCCGTCGATCTGCGCTTTCCCGACCGACTTGTCGTCCGTCTGACGCCGGATGCCCGGTCGCGCATGGATATCGACGACAGTGAAGGTGAAGACACATGACGGCGCCGCGTACAGGTCTGATCGCCGCCGTCGATGTCGGCAGCACCAAGACGGTCTGTTTCGTCGCGCGCAGCGACGACGGCGGGGGTCTTCGTGTCGTCGGTATCGGTTGCCAGGCGTCGCGCGGCGTACAGGCGGGCACGATCGTCAACATGGAGGCGGCCGAGCAGTCGATCGCCGCTGCGGTCAACGGCGCCGAACAGATGGCGGGTGAGATCCTGCGCCACGCCTGGGTCAACGTCTCGGGCGGACAGCCGCGTTCGCGCCAGGTTGCCGTCGACGTGACCATCGCGGGTCACGAGGTTGGCGATGCCGACCTGCGCCGGATGATGCAGCAGAGTCGCCAAGCGATCGAGACCGATGATCGCGCGGTTCTTCATGCCATGCCCGTCGGCTGCAGTATTGACGGCCACCGCGGTATCCGCGACCCGCGCGGCATGGTCGGCGAGCGGCTGGGCGTCAACGTCCATTTCGTCACGGTCGCCGACGGACCGCTTGCGAACCTGGAAACATGCATTTCGCGCTGTCATCTCGACATTGCGGGCCGGGCGAGCACGCCTTACGCATCGGCGTTGGCCGCCCTGGTCAAGGACGAAATGGATCTTGGCGTCACCGTCGTCGACATGGGCGGCGGCACCACCAGTGTCGCGGTCTTCTTCGACGGTGATTGCATCCACGTCGATCAGGTGCCCGTCGGCGGCCAGCACGTCACCAACGACATTGCTCGGGTGCTCTCTACGCCGGCCGAGAAGGCCGAGCGCATCAAGACGCTCTATGGCAGCGCCGTCAGCTGCACCGACGACGACCGCGAACTGATCAATGTGCCGATCATTGGTGAGGGCGAAAACGACGTGACCCAGGTGCCACGATCGATGCTGACAAGCATCATACGTGCCCGGCTCGAGGAAACGCTCGAAATGGTTCGCACCCAGCTCGCCACGGCCGGTCTCGATAAGCTCGGCGGCCGCCGCCTCGTGCTCACCGGCGGCGCCTCGCAGCTTCACGGCGTGCGCGACATAGCCGGTCACGTACTCGGCAATCAGGTTCGCCAGGGGCATCCGCTCTGGCTCAAGGGCCTGGCCCAGGCCACGGCTGGGCCGGCATTCACTGCCTGTGCCGGCCTGCTGAGCTACGGCGCGCGCGGCCACGACAGCAATGAACTGGAATTCAGCGGCTGGCAGATGTCAGGCGGCCTCCTGGGCCGCTTCGGCAGGCTCGGTCACTGGTTGAGGGATAATTTGTAATGGGAGCCCGCACGACCCGGCGGGCTGACCTGAGGTGCCGGCGGCAGATGTGCTGCTGGATACGGGTGTCACTCTAGCTCTGGAGGCTTCTCTATGACGATTCAACTCGGGTTGCCCGAAAACCAATGCTTGAAGCCGCGCATCACCGTCATTGGTGTCGGTGGCGCCGGCGGAAACGCCGTTAACAACATGATCCTGAGCGGACTGCAGGGCGTTGACTTCGTCGTCGCCAACACGGACGCGCAGGCTCTCGAACAGTCCCAGGCCGAGCGTCGCATTCAGCTCGGTGTCTCGATCACGCAGGGTCTTGGTGCCGGTTCGCGCCCGGACATCGGCAAGGCCGCGGCCGAAGAGGCCATGGAACAGATCATGGAGCAGCTGATCGGCTCGCACATGGTCTTCATCACCGCCGGTATGGGCGGCGGCACCGGTACGGGTGCAACGTCCGTGGTGGCGCGCGCTGCGCGTGAGCAGGGCATGCTTACGGTCGGCGTCGTGACCAAGCCGTTCCACTTCGAAGGCCAGCAGCGCATGCGTCTGGCCGAAGAGGGCATGGCCGAGCTGCAACAGTATGTCGACACGCTTATCATGATCCCGAACCAGAATCTGTTCCGGGTGGCCAACGACAAGACGACCTTCACGGAGGCCTTCAAGATGGCCGATGACGTTCTGCATGCCGGTGTGCGTGGCGTGACCGACCTGATGGTTCAGCCCGGCCTGATCAATCTCGACTTCGCCGACGTCCGTACGGTGATGAGTGAGATGGGCAAGGCCATGATGGGCACCGGCGAAGCGGACGGCGAATGCCGGGCGGTGGAATCTGCCGAGGCTGCCATAGCCAACCCGTTGCTCGACGAGGTCTCGATGAAGGGTGCCCGCGGCGTGCTCATCAACATCACCGGTGGCAGCGATATGACGCTGTTCGAGGTCGACCAGGCCGCGAACCGCATCCGCGATGAGGTCGACTCCGATGCCAATATCATCTTCGGTGCGGCGTTCGACGAGAGCATGAGCGGCAGCATGCGTGTTTCGCTGGTGGCGACCGGCATCGAGGCCGAAGGCACGGCGGCGAATCCGTCGGGTCGCCCGGCGCTCACCGCGATCGAAGGTGGTCAGTCCGTACGGCAGCAGGTGCCGGCGGGAACGCCTGTGATGGCCCGTTCGGCCGGTCAGCATGCACTGGCCCTCGACACCCATGCCCAAGCTCAGACCGAGGGAGCCGTTGTGTCCGAACCGGTCGAGGACCTCGCGCCCGAGCCCGTGACGGTGGAGCAGGAGCCCGCGCCGCAGGCGCAGCCGTCCCGTGCGTTCTCCTTTCCGGGCCGTGGTGACGCGGCTGAAGAGGCGACACCGCCGCCGGCCGGGTCTGGGCGCAACGATGCCTTCATCGCGCCCGCGCCGGTCGAGGTGTCGAAGAAGTCCGCTGAGCCTGTCTCCCAGCCCAGCGCCTTCGGTTCGGCCGCTCTGGCCAACAATGCGCCGAAGGAGCAGCGTCGTCCGTCGCTCTTCAAGCGGATAACCGGTGCCGCCAGGGGCCATCGCGAGACCGCAAGGCAGGAGCCCGCGATCGAATCGACGATCCCAAAACCGGTCGAAGCCAAGGCCGTCTTGCCCGAGCCCGTTGAGACCAGGCCGGTCGAGGTTCAGGCCCCGGCTCCCGCGTCCGCGCCAATCGTCGAAAAGGCCGAGGTTCGGCCCGAGCCGACGTTCCTGGCACCGCCGCAGGACAGCGTCACGGAGGCCTCGAACGTCGAGGACGACGTGTTGGATATTCCGTCCTTCCTGCGCCGTCGCCAGAACTGAAGCCAGAACTGAGGGAGGTCTCTGTTGGGATGTCTCAAGCCTTTGATTTACTGCGTTTTTTGGCCTGAAACATCCTGCAACAAAGAGTGACTTGAGCGTTCCGAGGGCTGCCCATAGACAGACGTCCTCGGGACGCTCGCCCGCACGGGGTGCTGTGGTTTCAGGTCCTGTTTCGACCAAGTGGCGTATGCGGTGCCGGATCGGGCGACCCGCAAGAAGAACGAGGTGAGGGTTACGTGTATCAGACCACACTCAAGTCGCAGATCCCCTGCAAGGGCATTGGCCTCCACTCGGGTGAGAAGGTCTTGATGACGATGAAGCCGGCTGATGCCGGAACCGGCATCGTGTTCGAGCGGACCGATTTGAGCAACGGTGCGCGGCATTTCCCCGCCCGCTTCGACTTCGTCTCCGACACCTTTCTATGCACGACCCTTCGCAACGCGTCCGGTGCGACGCTGTCGATGGTGGAGCATGTGATGGCGGCCCTTGCCGGCTGTGGCATCGACAATGCCCTCATCGAGGTCAACGGCCCCGAACTCCCGATCATGGACGGCAGCTCGGAAGCATTCGTTCTCTTGATTGAGTATGCCGGCGTTAAGCTGCTCGGGACGCCGCGCCGCGTCGTTCGGGTGCTGCGCGAGGTGTCGGTGACCGATGGCGGCAAGACCGCCCGTCTCATCCCGTCGGAGAGTCGCAGTTATCGCTGTGAGATCGTCTACGACAACCCGCGGATTGACCGTCAGAGCGCCTCGCTCGACCTTGATCGCGAGACCTTCAAGTCGGGTGTCGCCCGCGCCCGCACTTTCGGCCTGATGGAAGAGGTCGAAGGTCTGCGTGCCAAAGGTCTGGCGCTGGGCGGATCGCTCGACAACGCCGTGGTCGTCGATGGCGACAAGGTGCTCAACGAGGGCGGCCTGCGCTATGACAACGAATTCGCGCGCCACAAGGTTCTCGACGCCATCGGCGATCTGGCGCTGGCCGATGCGCCCATCCTGGGCGCCTTCGAGGGCTATTGCTCCGGCCACGCGCTCAACAACCGGCTACTCAAGGCCTTGTTCGAAGACGATGACGCCTGGTGTTGGGAAACGGCTGGGCCCGAGAGCGAGCGTCTCGCCGCTATTGCCTGAGCGACCCGGGTGCCCGGTCCCATCATTTTCGATTGCGACGGTGTCATTCTGGAGAGCGAGATCATCTCGTGCACAACGGTGATCGCCTGAAGGCGCAGGGTGCCCATCACGTCTTCGATGCGATGCGTGAACGACCCTCACTGGTCGGTGCACTCGGCTGACCGCAGTGTTATCCTGCGCCTGATTCGAGTGGTTTCTCCCTGCGGAGCGAAAACTATGGTGCGATCTGTCGCGCAAGCGATGGCCGTGACTGCGATGGTCCTGCTGGCAGCCTGCAGCAGCGAGCCGGAGCCTTACGTCGAACGCTCGGTCGAGGACATTTACAACAATGCCGTCGATCAGCTGCAGACGGGCAACTACGAGGAGGCCGCGCGCGAGTTTGACGAAGTCGAGCGCCAGCATCCCTACTCGCAGTGGGCGACTCGTGCCCAGATCATGGCCGCCTATGCCTACTACCAGAACTCCAGCTACGACGAGGCGATCTTCGCCGCCGACCGCTTCATCCAGCTTCACCCGGGCCACAAGGATGTGGTCTATGCCTACTATCTGATCGGTCAGTCCTATTACGAGCGCATCTCGGATGTGAAACGCGACCAGCGCATGACCGAACTGGCCCAGGCTTCCTTTCGCGAGGTCCTGCGGCTGTTCCCGGATTCAGAGTACGGCCGCGACGCCCAGCTGAAGCTGGAACTGACCGAGGATCATCTGGCGGGCAAGGAGATGGATATTGGCCGCTGGTACCAGAGCCGCGAGGAGTATGTCGCGGCCATCAATCGGTTCCGCTCTGTTGTGACCGCCTACCAGACCACCTCTCACGTGCCCGAGGCGCTGCTGCGTCTGGTCGAGTCCTATCTGGCGCTTGGCGTCGTCGGTGAGGCCCAGAATGCCGCGGCTGTGCTGGGCTACAACTTCCCGGGCAGTGACTGGTACGAGGATGCCTATGCTCTTCTTGGAAAGCACAATCTGATTCCCCGACGCTCCGAAGGCACCGACCTGATTGTCGGAGAGGCGGAGGGCTAGGGAGACCGCGCGATGCTGCTGTCGCTCAGCATTCGCGATCTGGCGGTTATCGAGCAGGTCGACCTCGACCTCTCGGCGGGCCTCACGGTCCTGACCGGCGAGACCGGCGCGGGTAAATCGATCCTGCTCGATGCGCTCGGTCTGGCCACGGGCAGGCGGGCCGAAGCCTCTCTTGTCAGGCCGGGCCGCGATCGCGCCTCCGTGGCCGCGACCTTCTCCGTCACACCCGACAGCAAGGCAAAATTCCTTCTTGCCGACCGAGGCATCGACGTGACCGACGAGATCATCGTGCGGCGCGAGATTCATGCCGACGGTCGCAGCAAGGCCTTCGTCAATGACGAGCCTGTCGGAGTCGCCCTGCTCTCCGACCTGGGCGAACTGCTCGTCGAGGTGCACGGACAGCATGACCAGCGTGGTCTTCTGCGGCCCGAGTTTCATCGCAACATGTTGGATGCGTTCGGCGGGCATGTGTCGGAACTGGATCTTGTCGCGCAAACCTACCTTGGCTGGCAGGATGCCGCGGCGGCCCTCGACCGTCTGACCGCCGACGAGGAGACACTCCGTGAACGGCGCGAGATGCTCGCCCGTGAAGTCGGCGAGCTCAACGAACTGGTGCCCGTCGCGGGGGAAGATGAGGGGCTGGCCGCCCAGCGTATGCGACTTGCCAATGCCCAGAAGATTGCCGAGGCCCTTACAGCGGCGATGGACGCACTGGGCGACGACGACGGTGTCGATGCACGCCTGCGTCGGGCGGCCGGCGAGCTGGAACGGGTTCGCGATGTTGCGGCGGGCGCTGCCGACGAGCCGCTGGCGGCTCTCGATCGCGCCTTGCTTGAAGCCAACGAGGCGCTTGAGTGCATGACGCGCGCCGGCCATGACCTCGACGCGGATGCGGGTGAGCTCGAGCGGATCGAGGAACGCCTTTTCGCACTGCGCGCGGCAGCGCGACGTCACAAGGTTACCGTCGACGAACTGCCCGATCTCCAGGCGCGGCTCGCTGGCGAACTGGCGGACATGCAGGACGGTGAGGGATCGCTGGAGCGCCTGCGTGCTGCAGAACAGGCGGCGCGGTCGGCGTTCGACAAGGCCTGTGTTGGACTTTCGAAACGGCGGGCACGGGCTGCGAAGGAGCTCGACAGGGCGGTCGCGGACGAGCTGGAACCGCTGCGCATGGCGCGGGCGCGTTTCACCACCAGCCTGCAGCCGGTTGATTCCGAGGACCATTCGGCCATGGGTGCCGAGCGCGTGGTGTTCCAGGTCGTGACCAATCCCGGTGCGCCGCCGGGTCCGCTCAGCAAGATCGCCTCGGGCGGTGAGCTGTCACGATTCATGCTGGCGCTCAAGGTGGCCGCACAGAAGCGCCAGACCGGCGGGACGCTGATCTTCGACGAAATCGACGCGGGCATCGGCGGGGCGGTCTCCGATGCTGTGGGTGAACGTCTCCACCGCCTTGCTGCCGACGGTCAGGTTCTTGTCGTCACGCATGCGCCCCAGGTTGCCGCCCGGGCCGACAGCCACATCCGCCTCCTCAAGCAGGGCGACGACATATCGGTCTCGACGAGCGCCAGGCTGCTCGACGCCGACGCGCGACGCGAGGAGCTTGCGCGCATGCTGGCGGGTGCGGAGATCACGGAGGCCGCCCGTGCGGCGGCCGAGAGCCTTCTGAAGACGGGTAGCTGATGAGCGAGGCCCGCCTGCGCGAACGTGACGTCGACGCGCTGACGATCGAGGAGGCATCTGCCGAGCTCGAGGCCCTGGCCGCTGATATCGCCCATCACGATGAGCTCTACCACGGCAAGGACACGCCCGAGATCAGCGATGCCGACTATGATGCGCTTCGCCGCCGCAACGATGCCATCGAGACCCGGTTTCCCGACCTGGTTCGGGCCGACAGCCCCAGCCGATCGGTTGGGGCGCGGCCTGCTCAAGCGTTCTCCCAAGTACGCCACAGCGTGCCGATGCTGTCGCTCGGCAACGCGTTCGATGACGACGACGTCGGTGATTTCATCGAACGCATCAGGCGTTTTCTCGGGTTGAACGAGGATCATCAGGTTGCGGTCGTTGCCGAACCGAAGATCGACGGGCTTGCGGTTTCTATCCGTTACGAGAACGGTCGTTTCATCCGGGCTGCGACTCGCGGCGACGGTCAGACCGGTGAGGATATCACGGCGAATGTCGCGACCATTGCCGAGGTGCCCGAATGGCTCGCCGGTGACAACGTGCCCGACGTGATCGAGGTGAGGGGTGAGATCTACTTGCGGCGCGACGATTTCTTCACGCTGAACGAGACCCGGGAAGCCGCCGGCGAGGCGCGCTTCGCCAATCCGCGCAATGCGGCGGCAGGATCCCTGCGTCAACTCGACGTCACGGTGACGGCATCACGTCCCCTGCGCATCTTCCTCTATGCCTGGGGCGAAGCCTCAAGCCTGCCGTCCGACAGTCACCACGGTGTGCTGGAGGCGTTCGAGCGCTGGGGTCTCCCGGTCAACAAGGAAATCCGGCTGTGTGACGATCTCAGCGGGCTTCTGGAGCGCTACGCTGCCATTGGCACCATGCGGGCGGATCTGCCCTATGACATCGACGGCGTCGTCTACAAGGTCGACCGGCTCGACTGGCAGGAGCGCCTCGGTTTCGTCAGTCGCGCACCGCGCTGGGCGATCGCCCACAAGTTCCCGGCCGAGAAGGCCCAGACCGTGCTCAAGGATATCCGCATTCAGGTCGGTCGCACGGGCAGTCTGACACCGGTTGCCATGCTGGAACCGGTCACGGTGGGCGGTGTTGTCGTGCAGAACGCCACGCTCCACCACGAGGAAGAGATCGCGCGCAAGGATGTGCGCATCGGCGATACGGTGATCGTCCAGCGTGCAGGCGATGTCATCCCGCAGATCCTGGGCCACATCCCCGCGAAGCGGCCGAAGGATGCCAAACCCTTCGTCTTTCCGGAGGTCTGCCCGGTCTGCGACAGTCATGCCGTGCGCGAGATGAACCCGAAGACCGGCAATCCCGATGCGGTGCGCCGCTGCACAGGTGGCCTGATCTGCCCGGCCCAGGCGGTCGAACGCCTCCGTCACTTCGTCAGCCGGCTGGCTTTCGACATCGAGGGCCTGGGCGACAAGCAGATCACCTTCTTCTGGGAGCGGGAGCTGATTCGCAGTCCGCTCGACATCTTCGATCTCGAACAGAAGGCCGGCGCCGCGATCGCCGAGTTCGACGGCTGGGGCGAGACTTCTGTCCGCAATCTCTACGACGCCATCGACGAGCGGCGTACGATCGGTCTCGACCGCTTCATCAACGCGCTCGGCATTCGGCACGTCGGCGAAACGACTGCCCGCACGCTGGCGCGTCACTACGGGACCTACGCGGAGTTCCGCACGGACCTGGGCGAGGCCGAGGTCGGTGAGGGGACAGCCTGGGAGAACCTGGTCAATGTTGACGGTATCGGTGAAACCGTGGCCGAGGCGATCGTCGCGTTCTTTGATGAACCCCACAACCGCGACGTCGTCGACGGGCTTGCGGAGCGGCTGACCATCGCGGCGATCGAGCAGGCTGCCGGCGACTCCCCGGTCTCGGGCAAGACGGTCGTCTTCACAGGCTCGCTCGAAGCCATGACACGGCAGGAAGCCAAGGCTCGCGCCGAGGCGCTCGGCGCCAGGGTCGCAGGTTCCGTCTCCGCCAGGACCGACATTGTCGTCGCCGGCCCCGGCGCCGGCTCCAAACTCAGAAAGGCCACCGAACTCGGGGTCACTACCATGACCGAGGAGGAATGGCTGGAGCACATCGGGGTTGCGGCGTCCTGATGCCTGCATCCTGGTCGCAGCCTGAAGGGCGGGGTGCCGGGACCGCGAGCAACCGGCACCAGCCTGTCGGGATCCGGGATCGGTGTCGCTTCGCTCCCGAGCCCGGAACGACACACTTGATGAGGATCAGATACCCGGCGGTTCGCGATAGCGGCCGAACCGTTTCAGGACCGCGGTGACCTTCTCGCGGTCGAGCGGTTCGGCGGTGTTGCCGTCGACCCCGACCATGCGTTCGCTCACGGCGAGCACGTTCATGATCGCTTCGTCGGTCGCCTGGATGACCGCCTCGAAAAAGCGGTCGAGCCGGTGGTCCGGGATGATCTCGAGCGCGGTGTAGGGCGTGTCGGTGTCGAGTGCTTCGGAGCCGGCGGTCGAGAATGCCATGAAGATGTCGCCTGAGCCATGGCCCGAGATTGAGCCGCCCTTGCCGACCCCAAGCGAAATACGACGGGCCAGACGCTTGCACTGGTGCGCGACCAGCGGCGCATCGGTGCCGATGACGGCGATGATCGAGCCGGTGTCCGAGCCATAGGGCTCCGGCCCCGGCAGGTGCTCGGCCATGGGAATGCCGGCAATTGTAAGCTGGCTCCTGAGACCGAAGTTGGCCTGCACGAAGCTGCCCACGGTGTAGGTTGCGCCGTTGCAGGCGACCCGGCGCGAGGCGGTGCCCGATCCACCCTTGTGGCCATAGAGCATCATGCCCGTGCCGCCACCGACGCTGCCCTCCTCGAGCGGCCCGGATGTCGCGCCCTCGATTGCCTGGAAGGTGTGCTCGCGGGTCACGTGGAAGCCGTTGATGTCGTTGAGCCAGCCGTCATAGGTCTCGCCCGCCACCGGCAGGCCCCAGCTCGGTCCGTCGCCATAGCTGTCGGCGTTCTTGTAAAGCCACTCGATCGTGGCGTCGCGGGTCACGCCGCAGGAGTGCGTGTTGGTGATCGTGATCGGTCCGTCGGCCTTGCCTGCTTCCTCGATCCACCAGCTCCCCGTCAGCTCGCCGTTGCCGTTCAGACTGTGCTGGCCGGCCCAGACGGGCGCGGCTGGCCGCGCCTTGCCGCAGGGCAGAATGGCCGTCACGCCCGTGCGGATCGGGCCCTTGCCGACCTCCAACGGTCCCCCTTCGCCCTCGATCAGCGTGCAATAGCCGACCTCGACGCCCGGCACGTCGGTGATGGCGTTGAAGCTGCCCGGGTTGCCCTCGAAGGGGATGCCGAGCGCACGGGCGCGCGGTTTGCCCGAAGGCGTTTCGAGGAGCGGATTGATCGGCATGGCGGTCTCCGTCAGGTGTGGCGTTCGAGATTGTCGGCAAGGTTTGCGACCGGTGCGTCGAGCGCCTCCGGCATGGCGTGTTTCATCGCGCCACCCAGTCCCTTGTGTCACCCCGGCCGCTGCCCTGGTCCGCCAGCCCCAGTCTGCCGGTATGACACGGTGGGTCGGGTCGTCACGCTCCTTCGCGGATGGGGCGGGTGGCCTTGGCCAGCCATGTCGAGGTCTCGGCATCGACCAGGGGTGTCAGGGTCTCCCGGACGTCGGCGTGATAGGCATCAAGCCAGCGTTCCTCGGCGTCGGTCAGGTCGTTGACCTCGACCAGGCGCCGGTCGATCGGCGCTTTGGTGATGGTCGACAGGCGCATCATGGGGCGTTCCGTGTCGCGCCGATCCTCCTCGACGACCGCGAGGTTCTCGATGCGGATGCCCCAGGCGTCGGTGCGGTAGTAGCCCGGTTCGTTGGAGACGATCATGCCCGGCTTCAGCGGGTGTGAGCCTGTCTTCGAAATGCGTTGCGGGCCCTCGTGGACGCCGAGATGGCTTCCCACGCCATGGCCTGTGCCATGGTCGAAGTCGGCTCCCAGAGCCCAGAGCGGTGCGCGGGCCAGGGTGTCGAGCTGTGCGCCGGTGGCATTCTCCGGGAACCGTGCCGTCGCAAGCGCGATGTGACCCTTCAGAACGGCGGTGAAGTACTTCTTCTGGTCGGCGTCGGGTTCGCCGATGGCGATGGTTCTGGTCACGTCCGTGGTCCCGTCGGGGTACTGGCCGCCCGAATCCACGAGATAGAGCGAGCCCGGCTCGAACCGCCGGTTCGTTCGTTCGCTGACGCGGTAGTGCACCACCGCGCCGTTGGGCCCGAAGCCGGAGATCGTCTCGAAACTGCCGCCCCGGAAGTCCTCGGCTGTCTCGCGGCATGCGCGCAGCCTAGCGCTGGCGGAGCGTTCATCGACCTCGATGTTGTTGCCCGGTCGGGTGGCGTGATCGAGCCAGGCAAGGAAGGTGGCAAGCGCAGCACCGTCGCGCATATGGGCGGCGCGGGTGCCGGCGATCTCCGCCTCGGTCTTGCAGGCCTTGGGCAGGGTGCAGGGATCGGCGGCAACGATCGGCTCGCCGCCGGCCGCGCTGATCCTGTTGAGGAACCACGACGATCCGGTCTCCGAATCGACCTGGATTCGGTTGCCCTCGCCGGCGACCGCGTCGATTGCCGCTCCGAGTGCGCCGGGTTCCCTGATCGTCACATTGGCGGGGAGCCAGCCGCGAACGGCGGCGGTGACCTTGCGCCGGTCGACGAAGAGCGTGACCGCACCGGTCGCCTCAATCAGCACGAAGCAAAGGCTCACGGGCGTGTCCGGCACATCGCCACCCCGAACATTGAGCAGCCATGCGATGGAGGCCGGATCGCTCAGCACCGCCGCGGTCTGGCCACTCTCCTGCAAGGCAGTGACAATCTCGGCAATCTTCTCCTCGGCGGGCCGACCGGCATGTTCCAGCGTCTGAACCCGCATCGGCGCGAGTGGCTGGGCGGGTCGGTTCGACCAGACCGCATCCAGCGGATTGTTGTCGCAGGCGACCAGTTCGCCACCGGCCTTCTCGACGGCCGCCCCGATCGTCGCGAGACCGCTCGCCGTATGGAGCCAGGGGTCGTAGCCCAGCCGTCCGCCGTCGAGGTGGGCCGCGATCCAGTCGTGCGGCGGATTCTGCATGAGATGTCTGCACTCCCAGTCGTCGGTGCGCACCTGGTCCTCGACCTGAAGCGTGTAGCGCCCGTCGACGAAGATGGCGGCTTTCTCCGCCAGCACGACGGCGACGCCCGCCGAGCCGTTGAATCCGGTCAACCAGCGCAGCCGGTCGCGACCGGCGGGTACGGCCTCGCCCTGGTGCTCGTCGGCTCGTGGCACGATGAAGCCATGGAGTCCCTGCGCCTTGAGCTCGCGCCGCAGCGCCTTCAGGCGCCAGGCTGGAGCAGGGGGGCCTGCATTGAGGCCGTCGGCCGCTTCGGACGCCATCGCCTGCCTGAGAGCAGTGAGCTGGCCGCGCAGCGCCTCGTCGGGACGTGCGGCGACCATGACCATCCAAGCGTCGGGATCGTAGCCCTCAGGTGCTGCCAGCACCCCGCCGACGATGGTGCGCACATCGGCCACCGACTTGCCCGTCCGCGCCTCGGCCAGCAATTCGGCAAGGCGGGCATCGCCGAGATAGGCACAGTCGGGAGCGGGTGTTGGGCTTGTCATGGTGTCGTCCTATCGTTTGCGGTCAAGAGTGCGACGGCAGCAGGGCCGTGGCAACAGACCAACAGGAACGCCGATGACCGCCGTCCAGCTGATTCAGATCACCGATCTCCACATCTACACCGATCCCGAGAAGCGTGCCGGGGGCCGGGATACGCTTGCCACGCTGAAGACGGTGGTTGATCGCGTTCGTGCCTGGACGCCGGACCTGGTGCTGGCCACGGGCGATCTCGTCGACGATGGCAACCCGGTGGCCTATGGGCGCCTCCGGCCTGTCCTGCACGACCTGGAGCGGCCCGTGGCGGCGATCCCGGGCAACCACGATCTGATCGGCGTGATGACCGAACACCTGGCCGATGAGACGATCTCGCTTGCCCCGGTCCATACCATCGGCAACTGGTCGATCCACATGCTCGACAGCACGGTGGAAGGCGAACACCACGGCCATTTCGGGCAGGACAGGCTCGATGCTCTGGACCGTGCCCTCCAGGATGCCGAAGAGGAACATGCGCTGGTCGTCATGCACCACCAGCCCGCGCCCATCGGCAGCCCGCTCGATAGCATGGGGCTCGACAACGCCGATGCGCTCTACGATGTCCTTGACCGCCACGACAGCGTGCGCGGCCTGCTGTGGGGGCACATCCACCATATCCACGAGAGCGAACGCAACGGCGTCCGCCTGATCGGCTCGCCGTCGACCTGCGTGCAGTTCGATTCGCGCCCGGAGATGGGCTTCACGATCACCGATGAACCGCCTGCCTGTCGCCGCCTGCGGCTCGATGACGACGGCAGCATCGACACGGAGGTCGTCTGGGTGCCCGAAGCGCTTGTGGCCTGACGGCGTTACTGAATGTCATCGGCCCGAACACGTGATGCTCAGCCCTTGCCGGTTCCGGAGATACCGTTCACGAGCAGCGCCTGTTTCACGGCTTCATCATGGAGAGCGTTGCCCAGTCGCGCAGATCGATGCGCTCCAGCAGCGTCAGGCCGACCTGCTGATGGGCGGCCTGCACGTCATCGGCCTGGGTTGCCAGCATGCCCGAGAGAATCGCGACCCCGCCGGGTTTCAGCACCGCGGCAAGGTCCGGTGCCATGGCGATCAACGGGTTGGCGAGAATGTTGGCCAGCACCAGGTCATAGGGCGCGCGGGCACCTACCTCGGCGATGGTGTAGCCGTCGCCCGTCATCGCGGTGATGCGCTGCCATGCGCCGTTGGCCCGGGCGGCGTCGGCCGCGAAATCGGCGGAGGCCGGATCGATATCGACGGCCAGCACGAAGCAGTCATGGAGCTTCACCGCGGCGATTGCGAGAATGCCTGAGCCGCACCCCATGTCGAGCGCATTGGACGGCTGAAAACCCCGGTCCCGCAGGGCGGCGAGCGCCAGCATGCAGCCCTCCGTGGTGGCGTGCTCGCCGGACCCGAAGGCGATGCCGGCGTCCATCATGATCGGTACACGATCGGGATCGGGCGGTTCGGCATGGCTGCCATGGACCCAGAAGGGACCGATCGCAATGGGCGGAAAGGCCTCAACCGTCTCGGCAATCCAGTCCCGCTCGGCGACCTCCTCGATGGCAATCGGCATGATTGCCGCCGTCGCCCCCAGCGCCTGGGCGATCTGGGCCTGCAAGCCTTCGGTTGTGGGTTCGCTGTCGAACAGCGCGGTCACCGTCCAGTCGCCGTCGGGCGCCAGCTCGAAGGTCGTCAGGGCCAGCGCACCGGCCTCCTCGAACGCCGTGTCGGTCGCGGCGACCATCTCCTTGGCCAACGTCACGGAGACCTGCCAGGTGGAGGTGCCGGTCACGCCGGTTCCACGAAATCGGCCATGACCTTCTTTTGTCCCGACTTGTCGAAGGCGATGTCGAGCTTGCTGCCGTCGATCCTCTTGACCACGCCGTAGCCGAACTTCTGGTGGAACACGCGGCTTCCGATCTCCGGAATCGACTGGCCCTTGCCGACCGGCACGAAGATCTCCCCGCCGTCGTCGAACCGCTGGCTGCGCGCTGCGATCACGCGGTGATAGTTGCTCTGGCGTCCGCCGTAGGCCGGCCTGTTCATGGCGATCTGCCACAGGGTGCCATCATCCTGCACGAAGCCGTATCCCGCAGCCTCGGCTCGTTCGGTGTGATCTTCGGGCAGCTCGTCGACGAAGCGCGACGGGATGTTGGACTGCCACTGTCCGTGCACGGTGCGGTTGGCGGCGTAGAGCACGATGGCGCGTTTCCTGGCGCGGGTAAGGCCGACATAGGCCAGACGGCGCTCCTCCTCGAGGCCGGCGTAGCCGTTCTCGTCGATCGCCATCTGGTTGGGGAAGACCCCTTCCTCCCAGCCCGGCAGGAAGACCGTGTCGAACTCCAGCCCCTTGGCGCCGTGCAGCGTCATGATGTTGACCATCGCATCGGCCGCCGTGTTGTCGGTGTCCATCACCAGGCTGACGTGGTCGAGAAACTCCTCGAGGTTCTCGAATTCGGCCATGGCGCGCACGAGCTCCTTGAGATTCTCAAGCCGTCCGGGCGCATGGACCGACTTGTCGGCCATCCACATCGCCGTGTAGCCGGATTCGTCGAGCACGATTCTGGCCAGCTCCGAGGGCGGCAGGCGGCTCGCCTCGGCGCGCCAGCGGCCAATCGCCTCGACGAATTCGCGCAGGGCCGTGCGGCGCTGGGGCGGCAGCTCGTCGGTCGTGACGACCCCCTCGGAAGCCGAAAGCAGCGATTGCCCCCGACCCCGTGCAATGGCGTAGAGCGTCTGGATCGACTTGTCGCCCAGGCCGCGCTTGGGCGTATTGACGATGCGCTGGAAGGCGAGATCGTCGTCACCCTGGCGGATCAGCCGGAAGTAGGCGTTTGCGTCGCGGATCTCCTGGCGTTCGTAGAATCGCAAACCGCCGATCACGCGGTAGGGCACGCCGATCGTGATCAGCCGTTCCTCGAAGGCGCGTGTCTGGTAGCCGGCGCGCACGAGGATCGCCATCTCGTCGAGGCTGTCACCGGTGCGCTGCAGATCCTCGATCGTTTCGCCCACGGTGCGGGCTTCCTCGGCCTCGTCCCACACGCCCCGGATCTTGACAGGCTCACCCATCTCGTTGTCGGGCGCCTCGGTCCACAGCGTCTTGCCAAGCCGGCCCCGGTTGTTCGCAATCAGGCCTGATGCCGCGCCCAGAATGTGAGGCGTCGAACGGTAGTTGCGTTCGAGCCGGACTACCGTCGCGCCGGGGAAATCCTGTTCGAACCGCAGGATGTTGCCGACCTCGGCGCCGCGCCAGCCGTAAATCGACTGGTCGTCATCGCCGACACAGCAGATGTTGTTCGAGCCCTGGGCCAGCAGGCGCAGCCAGAGATACTGCGACACGTTCGTATCCTGGTACTCGTCGACCAGGATGTAACGGAAGCGTCGGTGATAGTCGGCCAGAACGTCCGGGTGCCTGAGGAAGAGATCGAGGCAGAGTAGCAGGAGATCGCCGAAATCCACGGCGTTCAGCGCACCCAGGCGCTGCTGGTAGTCGCGGTAGAGTTCGACGCCCTTGCCATGGGCAAAGTCCCCGACGTCTCCGGCCGGAACCTGATCGGGCGTCCAGCCCTTGTCCTTCCAGCGCGAGACGATTGCGGCCAGCACCCGGCCCGGCCAGCGTTTCTCGTCGATCTGGCTGGCCTCGATCACCTGCTTCATCAGGCGATGCTGATCGTCGGTGTCGATGATCGTGAAGTTCGAACGCAGGCCGACCATCTCGGCATGGCGGCGCAGGATGCGCGCGCCGATGGCATGGAAGGTTCCGAGCCACATGCCCTCGGTCGGTCGGCCGATCAGGCCGGCGACCCGCTCGGACATCTCGCGGGCGGCCTTGTTGGTGAAGGTGGCGGCAAGGATCTGACCCGGGGCAGCGCGGCGTGTTGCCAGAATATGAGCCAGGCGCACGGTCAGGACACGCGTTTTGCCGGTGCCTGCCCCTGCGAGCACAAGAACGGGTCCGTCGACCGCCTCGACGGCTTCGCGCTGGGCCTCGTTCAGCCGATCCAGCAGGTGCCCGGCCGGTGAGGGCGGAACGGAGTGTTCGGAAACTGTCGCCATGCCGGCGCGAACCTAACATAGGCACGGGCACCGACGAGCGGTTCGTGAGCGGGTTCGACGGGACGTGTGGACAGACCGGTCAGGTGCGCTCCCGGGCTGCTTCGGCAAGAGCCCGGTTGTGCGCGAGTATCAACGTGTGGCGCCGCAGCACGCCCACCACCATCCTGTCGTTCTCGCCGCGGACGACCGGGACGAACCCGTCGTCGGTCGAGGCCATGACATCAAGCGCCTTCCTGAGACTGTCGGATGGATAGAGTGTACGCGCAGCGGTTCGGGCGAGCGCCCTGGCAGCATCGTCGTGCATCTTCCGGTCGCCGAGCAGCCAGGGATGCAGGTCCTCAATGGTGATGATGCCGCTCAGGCACCCTGTCTCGTCGACCACGACAAAGTCGCCCATCGGGTTGGTTCGCACGCTGTGCCGCACGGTGGCGAGAGGATCGTTGGCACGCAGCGATTCGAAGGCATGCGACATGATACTGTCGACGGTGCGTGTTTGCAGGAGCTGCATCGACCGGCTGCCGGATATGTCGATGCCGCGCCGTTCCAGGGACCGGCGGAAGAACGACCGTCCGAAGACATGATTGGTCACCAGGGATGCGGCAGTCGCACCGATCATGACGGCGATGGTGAGCCCGAAGTTGGCCGTGAGTTCGAAGACGATCAGGATGGTCGAGATCGGGGCACCGAGCACCGCACCGGCCACCGCTGCCATGCCGACGATGGCGTAGACGGAATCATGGCTCGATATCTCCGGTCCCATGCTGGTCGCGATGATGCCATAGGCACCGCCCACCATGGCGCCGACAAACAGCGATGGACTGAAAACGCCGCCGCCGAAGCCCGAACCGATCGTGATCGCCGTTGCCATGGTCTTGGCGAAGGCGAGAGCGATGAGCAGGTGCAGCGCCATGGCGTTGTGGAGCGCGAGGTCGGTGGCCTCGTAGCCCACGCCCAGGATCTCGGGCAGGAAGAGCGCGATGATGCCGACCAGCAGGCCGCCGCCCATGGGAGCCAGCGCTACCGGGATCCGCAGGTGCGTGACGATGTCCTGAACGGCGAAGATGCTGCGCATGAAGACCAGCGCCACCGCGGCCGACAGCAGGCCCAGGATCGCGAAGGCCGGCATCTCCCAAAACGAGACGATGGCATGGCTTTCGATGATGAAGGCGGGAAAGTCGCCATAGTGAATGCGCGTGATGATCGTGCCGATGATCGAGGCGAGGACCACCGGGGCGAAGGCCGAGAGCCCGTAGTGGCCGACGACGACCTCCAGCGCGAAGAAAACGCCGGCGATCGGTGCATTGAACGAGGACGACACGGCCGAGGCGACGCCGCAGCCCAGCAGCGTCATCACGGCGCTGCGGCGCAGGCCCAGATTGCGGGCGGCGAGCGAAGCCAGCATCGCGCCGAGGTGCACCACGGGCCCCTCGCGGCCCGCCGAGCCGCCGACACCCAACGACAGCGCTGATCCGGTTGCCGCCACCAGACCGTCGCGCAGCGTGATGCGCCCGCCGCGAAGTGCAGAGGCCTCCATGACATCGGCCACGCCGTGGAAACGCTGATCCCGCGCCACATAACGGCGCAACAAGCCGACCACGAGGCCGCCAAGCGTCGGGACGATCAGAATCAGCCACCAGGGCAGGTTGGCGACCCGGCTCGCGAGACGTTCGGTTGCCGCGCCGAAGGTGGCGAACTGGATTTCCGCAACGGCATCCCGGAACAGGATGCCTCCGACGGAGGCTGCCGCCCCGATCAGGATCGCAAGAAGGGCGAGCTGCAGCTGCTCGTGTTTTGCAAGTCCGGTCAGCCGATCGGAGATCGCCACCATGCCGCCTCTCGCGCGCGGCTGCGATCAGCCCGCTTCGGGGGGATCGTTGCTGTCGTCCGCGCCGTCGCCCGGATCGGACGGCACAGCGGTCGACAGATGATGGCTCATGTCGCCGAATCCCCGTCCACCGGGTGTTTGGCGCCGTCGCCGCAGCTTGTCGGCGTCGTCGGCGTGCTGTTTGCGGTATTCATTGAGGTCGATGATGTCGGCCATGGGCGTTTTCTTGCGTGCAACGTTGAGTTTGGCTTGGCCGGGATGCAATTTGCATCAGACGGCGTTTTCGCTGTTGCGATAACGCCACTAGATTAACGCAAGGTTCGGCGACGACAAGGAGCGGGGGCGGTCGCCACGACCCGGTGCGGAGGCTTGTGGTGCACAAATTCGTTCTGATCCTGCTCGGCATTGCGATCCTGGCCGTCGCTGGTGCCGTGGTGGTGCTGCTGACGCTGGACTTCAACGCGTACAGGCCGCAGATTGAGGCCGAACTCGAAGCCGTGACCGGCCGCGAGGTCACGATCGCGGGCGACGTGCGCGTCACCTTCATCCCCAGCCTCGCAGTCTCTGTCGGTGACATCACCGTGGCGGGCGCACCGGGTGGATCGGGTGACCCGTTTCTTGAACTGCCGGACGTCCTTGCCGTTGTCTCCCTGGCACCGCTCGCCTCGCTCGAGGTGGTGGTCGAGCGCATCCGTCTGATCGAGCCCGTCATCGTTCTCGAACAGCAGGAGAATGGCCCGGCAAGCTGGGCACTCGAACCCGTGCCATCGGACGAACACCCAGGCGGCGGTGCGCCTGCGGCCAGTATCGAACTTGTCGACATTCAGGACGCGCGGATCGAATGGCGCGACGGCGCGGACAGGCGTCGCTTCGACGAGGTCGACCTGTGGATCGATGCACTCGGGGCGGATGGTCCCCTCGAAATCCGCGGTGTTTTCCTGCTCGGCGGCCGGGAGTGGACATTGGAGACCGATGTCGGCCGTATCTCGCGGCCCCAGCTCCCGCTCAATGCCACGCTCTCGTCCGGCGACGACCTATGGTTCAAGGTTGCAGGCACGATCGCCACCGGTGCCGACCCCGTTGCGTTCTCCGGTCAGATCGAGGCCAGGGCGGCTAGGCTGGGGCTTCTCACGCAGCTTGTCGATCCGGCACCTGTGCCGCCTGCCCTTGGTGACATGCCGTTCACGCTCGACACAGGCGTCTCGTTCTCGACGCAGGCGGTCCGTCTCAGCGATCTCGTCCTGGGTCTCGGCTCCAGCCAGGCCACGGGCTCAGCCTTTGCCTCGCTCGGCCACGAGCGTGTCGTCGATCTGACACTGGCGTCCACACGTCTCGATCTCGATGCCCTGCTGGCCGGCGCGCGCCCGGATGAGGGCCAGGCCGCCGACGCGGCTCCTTGGCCCGACGATCTGACGCTGACCGCGGCGTTGAACGTGGATGCCGCAGACTATCGCGGTGAACGCATCCGGCAGTTTCAGGCCGATGTCGCCCTGCAGGAGGGCCGCTGGGACATCGAACGGCTGCAGGCCCGCTTGCCCGGCGGCACACAGGTCGCGCTGAACGGGACACTCGGTATCGAGGAGGACACCGCCATCTTCCGCGGGCCGATCGAGGCGACATCCGACAACCTGCGGGCGACGCTGCAGTGGCTCGGCATCGACCTCGACAGCATTCCCCGGGATCGCCTGCGTCGCGTCGATGTCTTTGCCGACGTCGTCCTGTCCGAAAACACCGCCGCGCTGACCGGACTGGATCTGAGCGTCGATTCGTCGCGTTTGACCGGCGACGTCGCGGCGAAAATCGGGCAGGTGCCGACGATCACCGCCGGGTTCGTGCTCGACCAGCTCAACCTCGATGCCTACCTCGCGGACGCCACGGACACCGGGGACGGCAACGATGACGTTCTGGGTGCGGCGGCGATGTTCCTGTCTCCGGTGAACGTCGATCTCAACGCTCGGATTGATGCGCTGACCTGGAACGGCGTCGCCGTCAGCGGCTTCGTGGCAAACGGTACGCTCCTGGATGGCCGTCTCGACATCGCGTCACTCGGCGCGTCGGATGTGGCCGGCGCTGCCCTGCGGACATCCGGGACAATTGACCTGGCCGAGGGAGCCGTCGCCTTGCGGCTCGGCGTCGAGGCCGACGATGCCGGCGGTCTCTTGCGCCTGATGGGGATCGGGCTGCCGATCGACCCGGCCGCACTCGGGCGCGTTGCCCTGATCGGTGATGTGACGGGCGACGAAGGGCAGGCTGTGGTCCGCCAGCGGGTGGAGACCGCACTGGGCGCGGCCAGCATCGACGGCACGCTGATCGACCCCTTCGGCGCACCGTCGTTTGACGGCCGGTTCGGTCTGCGCAGCACGAGTTACCGCACACTCGCCGCCGCATTCGATATCGATCTGCCCGATACCGAGGATTCCGGGATTGCCTTCGCCACCGATATCGCGACCGATGCGACACAGGCGGAGTTTGATGCCGTTCTTGAGTTTCTGGGCCTGGTGGCGCGTGCCAGCGGCGAAGCCGACGGGCTGGATGGCGATCCCGGATTCGATGTCAGGTTGCAGACCCGGCACGGCGATCTTGCCACCCTGCTGCGTGACCTCGGCGTCGATGGTGCCCCCGAACTCGGCACCGTTGCGCTGCATCTGACGGCAACGGGTACGGCCGACCTTGTCGATGTGGCTTTGGCCCCGTCGACGATCGGTCCGTCCACGTTGCAGGGATCGGTCAGCCTCGCCCTGGCCGGGGTGAAGCCGCAGATCAATGCCCGGCTCGAGGCCGATTCGCTCGCACTCGATCCGTTCCTCGCCGCAACGTCCGGCGGAACGCTCGGCAACGACGGTGCAGACGGGGGCCAGCGCTGGTCGCGTGAAGAGATCGGCCTCGATGTCCTCGACCGTTTCGACGGCCGTCTGGAGCTCGTCGCCGGCAGCGTCTCGGTGCAGCACATGGCCGTACTTGATCCCGTCGTCGTCGCCGAGGTCGAGGACGGAACACTGTCGATCGAGCGCCTCGATGGCGACCTTTTTGACGGCAAGCTGGCGTTGAGCGGAACCGTGACGAAGGGTTTGCCGCACACACTCGACGTCGATGTCGCGCTGGCCGATGCCGATATGGCGCTGCTGATGCGGCACCTTGCCGAGAGCGATGCCGTGACAGGTCGGCTGTTTGCGGATCTTGCCATTGCGGGAGCGGGGCTCAGCCAACGCGACCTCGTGCAGTCGCTCAACGGCGAGGCAACGCTCAATCTGCGTGACGGGGTGGTGCATGGCTTCGATCTGCGCGCGCTCAGCGACCGCCTGGGCGATCCGGACGACGACATCGCCATTGCCGCTCTGCTGGCCGATGCAGGCACGGGCGGTCAGACCGCCATCGTTGCGGCCGATGGAAGCTTCGACATCAATCGGGGCGTGGCTCGTTCGGATGATCTTGCGGTCGTGCTCGACGGCGGCCGTAGCGACCTTGTCGCAACCATCGATCTGCCGCGCTGGTGGATCGACATGGCGGGCGAGGTCGGACTCACCGATCACGCCTCCGCGCCGACCATCCCGATCGCGCTCGACGGGCCGATCGACGATCCCCGGCAAGTCGTCGACACGCGGCCCCTGGAGGCCTTCCTGATTCAGCGTGCTGCAGAGACAGTCCTTCGCAAGCCTGGGACAGACGCCCTTGAGGATACCGGGCGCGGCGGCAACGCCGATGCGTTGACCGGCGGCATCACGGACGATACGGACGGGACGTCAGACAAGGGGTCCCAGAGCAATGTGCCAAGCAATGCGCCACGGCAGGCCGTGATCGGTATCGTTACGGGCACGCAGACAGAGTCGTCCGGGGCGGTGCCCGACAGTGACGACAGCGCGCTGCCCGGTGCCTTGGGCGTGTCCTCGTCCGGTGATGCGACGGGTGACGAGGCCGAAGCGAAGAACGAGGCGGACGCCCTGCTCGAAACGCCTGACGCTGCGACCGATGGCGAGCCGGAGCCGGGCGGCGTAATGCAGCAGTTTCCTGAGGTCCTGACCGGCCCGCAGCCGGTCGAACCTGAAAGCACATCGTCGGGGAACAGCTCAGGCAGCCTGCTGGATTTGCTCGGCGGATCGTCGGGTGGCGGTGACGGTGGGCAGGGCAATGAGCCCGAGCCGCGCCAGCCGTCCGGTGGTGGTCTCGACACCGATCAGCTGCTCGACGACCTGATCGAGGGCTTTGGGAACTAGCGTCTCGTCCGAATTTGCCGGCTGTTGATCTGAGGCAAGATTGACATTGCAAATCTCTTGCATTCGCAATCTGGACCCCCTAAAGTCCGCAACGCAATCACGATTGCAAATTATTCGCAATTGCAACGAAAGGACGACACATGACCCGATCAACCTCTCTTCGCCTGCTTGCCGCATCTGCGGTTTGCGGGCTGACTCTGCCTGCCTTCGCTGAAGGCGAGGTCAACCTCTACACGTCCCGCCACTACGACACTGACATGGCGCTCTATGAAGCGTTCACGGAGCAGACCGGCATCACGGTCAACGTCATTGAAGACAAGGCCGGCGCCCTTATGGAGCGCATGAAGGCCGAAGGTGCGAACAGCCCTGTCGACATCTTCATGACCGTCGACGCGAGCAACCTGATGATGGCAGCATCCGAAGGACTGTTGCAGTCGACGTCCTCGGACCTGCTGGAGAGCCGCATCCCTGAGAACCTGCGCCATCCCGATGGCGACTGGTTCGCCTTCACCAAGCGCGCCCGTATCATCATGGTTCGTGACGGCGTCGACATCGGCGGCCTCGACACTTACGAAGAGCTCGCGGACCCGGCCTATGACGACATGATCTGCATTCGCTCGTCGGGCAACATCTACAACCAGTCTCTTGTCGGTTCGTTGCTCGACGCTCATGGCGAAGAGGCCACTGCGAACTGGGTTCAGGGTCTGGTCGCCAACATGGCGCGCGAGCCCGAGTCCAACGACACCGGCCAGATCAAGGCGGTGGCTGCCGGCGAATGCGACATCGCGGTTGCCAACACCTACTACCTCGCCCGCCTCACGCGCTCCGACGATCCCGCCGACCGCGCTGTCGCCGGGATGATCGTGCCGATCATGCCCAATCAGGACGATCGCGGGACCCATGTGAACATCAGCGGCGCCGGTGTCGCGGCCCATGCGCCGAATCCCGGGAATGCGGTTCTCTTTCTCGAGTTCCTCGCCAGCGACAAGGCCCAGGCAGCATTCGCCGAGGGCAACAACGAATGGCCGGCGGTCGCGGGGATCGCGCACGCGACGGTGCTCGATGACCTCTATGGCGACTTCAGGCAGGACGACATCAGCACGGCCATCTTCGGTGCCAACCGCGGGACCGCTCAGGACCTGATGGAAGACAACGGCTGGAAGTAGTAGCCACAGCCTGAATTCAGTCTGTTGACGATCGCGCGGTTCCGGGTCGGGACCGCGCGATTGCCCTGGAGAGCAGGATGACCGGCACGACTCCGACCACGACGATGGTGAGCGCGGCGGTTGAGGCTTCGGCGAGGCGCTCGTCGGCTGCCAGCCGGTAGACGCGTGTCGCCAGGGTCTCGAAGTTGAAGGGGCGCACCAGGAGTGTGGCGGGCAGTTCCTTCATGACATCGACGAAGACGAGCAGAGCACCCGAAAACAGGCTGCCCCGGAGCAGGGGGGCGTGAACCCGACGCAGGGTCGAACCCGGCCCGTGGCCCAGTGTGCGCGAAGCGCCGTCCATGGACGGCGTGATCCTGGTCAGCCCGGCATCGACCGCGTTGTAGGCGACCGCGAGGAAGCGCACGACATAGGCAAAGAGCAGGGCTGCAATCGATCCCGTCAGCACAAGCCCTGTCGAAACGCCGAAGGTCTCGCGTATGAAGGCATCGAGCGTGTTGTCGAACCAGGCGAGCGGAATCAGGATGCCGACAGCGATCACCGAACCGGGAATGGCGTAGCCCGTCGAGGCGAAGCGCGCGGCGTAGCGCGGAACGGGGCTGTGGGCCATGCGCGAGCCGTATCCCAGCACCATCGCGGCGGCCACGGCCAGGAACGCGGCGAGGCTGGCCGCCATGATCGTGTTGAAGGCAAAGCGGAAGAACGCGCTGCCGAAGAGTGGATCGCCTGACGTGATGCTCAACGTGAGCAGGACCGCACCCGGCAGAAGGAAGCCGAACACGATGGGCAGGCCACAGGCCGCGATCGCTGCGGCGGCCTTGAAGCCCGAGAGCGGGTGGCGCGGCAGCGGAAGAAAACGGCCGGTGCTGCTGGCGAAGCGCGCCTTGCCCCGGGTGGCGCGTTCGAACGCCAGCACGGCGATCACGAAGAGCATGAGAATGCTGGCGAGCTGTGCTGCCACCTCCGGCGACCCGCGCAGGAACCAGGTGCGATAGATGCCGGTGGTGAAGGTCTGGACGCCGAAGAACTCCACGGTCCCGAAGTCGGCCAGCGTTTCCATCAGTGCCAGGGCGAGACCCGCCGCAATCCCCGGCCGTGCCATCGGAAGCGCAACGCGGAAGAAGCTCGACCACGGGCCGTGGCCGAGTGTCCGTAAGACCTCGAGCGCCGCGACCGACTGCGACAGGAACGCCGCCCGGCCCAACAGATAGACATAGGGGTAGAGCACCAGCGAGAGCATCACGACGGCACCGGGCGTGGAGCGGATCTGCGGGAACCGGTAGTCGTGCCGGGTCCAGTCGAAGAGGTCGCGCAGGAAGGTCTGCACGGGCCCGGCGAACTCCAGAAGGTCGGTGTAGACATACGCCAGAACATAGGCGGGCACGGCAAACGGCAGCAGCAGTGCCCATTCCATGATCCGCCGGCCGGGGAACGCGCACATCGTGACCAGCCATGCCGCACCGGTCCCCATCGCACCGGCGAGCAGGCCGACGCCGAAGAGCAGTGCCACCGTGTTGATCAGATAGGTCGACAGCACACGCTCGGCGAGCCGGTTCCACAGGCCGCCGGAGTCGGCGAGGAGGTTTGTGGCGACCGCCAGAATGGGCAGTGCGACAAGTGCCGCGACCAGCAGCGTGCCCGCAGTCAGCAGCATCCCGCCACCGCGTGTCGGGCGGCGGGCCGGCACTGTGTCGGTCCGGACGCTCAAGCGGCTCCGGTCAGCCCGCGGGCCTGACCATGTTCTCGGGCCGGACCCAGGCGTCGAACGCGTCTGCGGTCATCAGCTCCAGCGCCAGTGCGGCTTCCTTCAGCGTGGTGCCTTCGGCGTGGGCCTTCTTGGCGATCCTGGCGGCATTGTCATAGCCGACATGCGGATTGAGCGCCGTCACCAGCATCAGCGAACGCTGCATGAGCCGGTCGATCTGGTCGTTGTTCGCCTCGATCCCCACCACGCAGTTGTCGGTGAAGCTCACCGAAGCGTCCGCGATCAGGCGGATCGAGCGCAGCACGTTGAAGACCATGACGGGCTTGAAGACATTGAGCTCGAAATGGCCCTGGGCACCGGCCACGGTGACGGCGGTGTGGTTGCCCATGACCTCGGCGCAGACCATGGTCATGGCCTCGCACTGGGTCGGGTTCACCTTGCCCGGCATGATCGAGCTTCCCGGTTCGTTGGCCGGCAGCACCAGTTCGCCGATGCCGCTGCGCGGGCCCGAACCCAGCAGGCGTATGTCATTGGCAATCTTGTTGAGGCTCACCGCGATCACGTTGAGCGCGCCCGAAACCTCGACCATCGCGTCATGCGCCGCTAGCGCCTCGAACTTGTTGTCGGCGGTGACGAAGGGAAGGCCCGTCAGATCGGCGACCTCGCCCGCGAAACCGGTATCGAAACCCGCCGGGCTGTTGAGCCCGGTGCCCACCGCCGTCCCGCCCATGGCCAGGCGATAGAGCCGGGGCAGGGTGTCCTTCACCCGCGCGATGCCGAGCTCGACCTGCTTGGCGTAGCCCGAAAACTCCTGGCCCAGGGTCAGGGGCGTGGCGTCCTGCAGGTGGGTGCGGCCGATCTTGATGATGTCGGCAAAGGCTTCGGCCCTGGCGTCGAGGGCGGTGTGCAGGTGTTCGAGCGCGGGCAGAAGCGCCTGGTTGGCCTCCAGCGCGACGGCGATGTGCATGGCCGTCGGGAAACTGTCGTTCGACGACTGGCTCATGTTGACGTGATCGTTGGGATGGACCGGCGCTTTCGAGCCGATCGCGCCGCCCAGGATCTCGATCGCCCGGTTGGCGATCACCTCATTGGTGTTCATGTTGGTCTGCGTGCCCGAGCCGGTCTGCCAGACGACCAGCGGGAAGTGATCGGCCAGCGCGCCGTTGATGACCTCGCCGGCGGCCTTCTGGATCGCTTCGGAGAGCCCGCCGTCGAGCCGGCCCGCGCTCTCGTTGACCCGCGCGGCTGCCTTCTTGACGTAGCCATAGGCCCGGATGAGCGGATCGGGCATACGCTCGCCGCCGATCCTGAAATTGTGCAGCGACCGCTGGGTCTGTGCTCCCCAGTAGCGGTCGGCGGGTACCTCCATCGCACCCAGCGAATCGGTCTCGATACGGGTCTCGGCCATGGTCTGTCCTTGTGGTCGGGCTTCGGCCCTGACTAGCACAGCAGGGCACCCATGCGGAACACGAACCGGATGGCAGACGTTATGTCGTAACGGTCAGTTCACAAGTCGTGAACGGCGATGGAGTCCCGGTTCATTCGTATCTCTGGGCGTTCAGCTTCTGGAACACGGGATGGTTGTGCACCGCTTCGTTGTCTTCGGCAAGACCGGCGGGGAGCTTGCCGTCTTTGGTCCGCGCCCGCATTTCGGCCCCTCTGTCGATCAGGGCCTCCACGGTCTCCGCTGTGCCGTCATGCGCCGCCCAGTGAAGTGGTGTCCATCCGCTTCCGTCCTGCGCCTTGATGTTGGCTCCGGCGTCGATCAGGGCCTTCACGGTCTCCGCTGTGCCGTTACTCGCCGCCTCGTGCAGCGGTGTATATCCGTCGCCGTACTCAGCCTTGATGTTGGCTTCAGCCTCGATAAGGGCCTTGATTTCTTTCATGTTGCCGTAACGCGCCGCCACGTGCAGTGGAGTCAATCCGTCCTTGTCCCGCATCGTGAATTTCTTCTCTATGTCCATATTGGTTTCCTCCTTGGATAGAGTGGCTATCGCTTCATGGTCTCCGATAGCACATCTTGTAACGTCGCGCAACGCTTTACCTGTATCCGGTCGTGGCCTCCACCACCGGACACGCTTCCCCGGTCCGCCGCGCTCAATGGCCCTGGAGCATATCCCGTTCAGATTGCTTCAATCTGAACGGGATATGCTCTCAGTCTTT